>NZ_JBVIJE010000012.1:0-35931 GCF_055581585.1 Streptomyces sp. NPDC031426 | reverse complement strand
CCGCCCGCGAGGACGGCGGTGGCCAGCGCGTTCGCCGCTTCCTCCGCCGTGCCCCGGTGTCGGCCGTGGACGAGGACGAAGTCGACCTTGCCCAGCTCGGGCAGCCCGGCACGGTCCGGCAGGCGGAACAGGCCGGGCGGGATCAGGTGCCGGGAGTGGGCCATCACGCCGAGCCCGGCGCGGGCCGCCGCGATCAGTCCGTTGAGGCTGCCGCTGGTGCACACGATCCGCCAGTCGCGGCCCTCGCGCTCCAGCGCCTCCAGCGCGCGGGCCCGGGTGATGCCGGGTGGCGGATACACGATGAGTGGGACCGGCCGGTCCGCGTCCAGGCGCAGCCGCTCGGCGCCGATCCACACCAGGTCGTCGCGCCAGACCAGTTCGCCCCGCGGATCCTCCGGGCGCCGCTTGGCCAGCACCAGGTCCAGCTTCCCGGCGGCCAGTCGTTCGTGCAGGGTGCCGGACAGCTCCACGGTCAGCTCCAGGTCGACCTCCGGATGGTCGTAGCGGAAGGCCTCCAGGATCTCCGGCAGGCGGGTGAGCACGAAGTCCTCGGACGCGCCGAAGCGCAGCCGGCCGCGCACCCGGGTGCCGGTGAAGAACGCCGTCGCCTGCTCGTGGACCTGAAGGATCCGGCGGGCGAAGCCCAGCATCGCCTCGCCGTCCTCGGTCAGCTCCACCGAATGGGTGTCCCGGCTGAACAGCTGCCGCCCGGTCGCGTCCTCCAGCCGGCGCACATGCTGGCTGACCGTGGACTGGCGCAGCCCCAGCCGGCGCGCGGCCTGCGTGAAGCTCAGCGTCTGGGCCACAGCGAGGAAGGTGCGCAACTGCGTGGCGTCGTACACGACAGGCAGCCTAGCCGGATATCGCGCATCATGATGACAGTCAGAGTGGTGTATGGGATTCCCGATCAGCGGTTCGAGGAGGACGATGGACGGGGGCCTACGGGCCCGCGAACGAACGCACATGAATCGGAGCACCGTGAAACGCCTGCGCTGGCCGAGTTGGATGCCGATCGACCCGTACATCGTCCTGCTGCTCGGGACCGTCGGCCTGGCCGCGCTGCTGCCGGCCCGGGGCACCGCCTCCGACGTGGCCTCGGGCGCGTCGACCGCCGCGATCGCCTTCCTCTTCTTCCTCTACGGCGCCCGGCTCTCCACCCGGGAGGCGCTGGACGGGCTGCGCCACTGGCGGCTCCATGCGACCGTGCTGGTCTGCACGTTCGTCCTGTTCCCGGTGTTCGGGCTGGCGGCGCGCGGTCTGGTTCCGGTGCTGCTGACCCAGCCGCTCTACCAGGGCCTGCTGTTCCTGACGCTGGTGCCGTCCACGATCCAGTCGTCGATCGCGTTCACCTCGATCGCCCGCGGAAACGTGCCTGCGGCGATCTGTGCGGGCTCCTTCTCCTCTCTCATCGGCATCGTCGTCACCCCGCTGCTGGCGGCGGGCCTGCTGGGCAACAGCGGCGGCGGGTTCTCCGCCGACTCGCTGGTCAAGATCGTGCTCCAGCTGCTGGTGCCGTTCCTTGCGGGGCAGGTGCTGCGGCGCTGGATCGGGAGCTTCGTCGCCCGGCACAGAAAGGTGCTCGGGCTGGTCGACCGCGGCTCGATCCTGCTGGTCGTCTACACCGCCTTCAGCGAGGGCATGACCCGGGGCATCTGGCACCAGGTCAGCCCCGCCCGGCTCGGCGGGCTGCTCGTCGTCGAGGCCGCCCTGCTCGCCGTGATGCTCCTGCTGAGCTGGTACGGCGGCAAGGCGCTCGGCTTCGGCCGGGAGGACCGGATCGCCATCCAGTTCGCCGGGTCGAAGAAGTCCCTCGCCTCCGGGCTCCCGATGGCCAGTGTCCTGTTCGGTGCCCACGCCTCGCTCGCCGTGCTGCCGCTGATGCTGTTCCACCAGATGCAGCTGATGGTGTGCGCGGTCATCGCCAAGCGCCGGGCCCGGGACCCGCAGGAGGCCCCGGGCGCCGGCGCCGACGCGTCAGCCCCTCACCCGGTCCAGGGGCAGCCACAGGACCGTGTCCTTCGATGACCTGAGCGCCTTCGGGTCCGCCAGTTCCGCGTCGGTGAGCGCCCGGTCCCAGACGTGCACCTCGTCGATGGCGCCGGTGAAGAAGGCCCGGCTGTCCATGCGCTGACCGATGTGCACGCCGAAGGGGGAGTTACGGCTGACCGACCCCGGGATGTCGGCGACGGACTTCTCGGTACCGTCGACGAACAACGACAGTCGGCCCCGGCCCCGGCGCAGCACCAGGTGATGCCACTGCCCGTCGTTGTACGCGGTGTCCGTGCGCACGTAGGTGGTCTGCGGCGCGACCGCCCCGTTCCGGACCGTGATCAGCCCCTGGATCCGGTTGTTCGCCGGCTCCCCCCGCACCCACACCTGCGGCTGGGTGGTTCCGATCCCGCCCATCCACAGCAGTGGCTGCTCCCCGGTCGTGGCCGTGTACCGGAACCACAAAGACGCCGTGAAGTCCTTCGTCCCCAGCGGCAGCTCGCTGCGGAAGGGCAGGCGTACGGCGTCGTCGGTGCCGTCGAACCGCAACGCGCCGCCGAAGACCCCGTCCGTCTCCTCGGCGCCGCCGAGCACCGCGGCCGGGCGGGCGTGCGGGGCCAGGTCGGCGGTGACCGGGTCGGGGCCCCGGCGCGGGACGAGCCAGTCCTCGGTGAAGCGGGCGAAGCGGATCTCTTCGCGCGCGTCGACCGCGCCGCCCTCGTAGATCAGGCCCACCGTGTCCGTGTCGGCGCGGACCAGGTCGGAGTAGCCGGACCAGTCCGTGGTGACGACCGTGCCGCGGTCCACGCTGTCCCAGGTGCGGCCGCCGTCGTAGGAGGAGCGGATCAGCATCGTGCGCCGCCGGTCGGGGTCGGCGGGGCAGGCGAGCAGGATGCGGTCGCCGAGGCCCAGCATCGAACCCTGGACCTGTGGGGCGTACAGGTCGGGCAGGTCGTGGAAGGGCGCGGTGAAGCTGCCTCCGCCGTCGCGGCTGACCGCCTGGGTGCGGTGGCCGAGGTCGGTGCCGTCCTGCTCCCGGCCGCTGACCAGGATCGAGCCGTCGCCGCGCTCGGCGAGGGTCAGCTCGGACGGCTTCTGCCGGAAGGTGCCGTCGTCCGCGATGGGCCAGGTGTCGGTGGCGCCGATCCGCCAGTGGCCGCCGTGGTCGTCGCTCACGATCAGCGCCGCGTGGTTGGCGGTGACCCGGCTGCCGTCCCAGGTCTCGGTGTTGACCCCGAAGACCAGCCGGCCCGCGTACCGGCCCTTGGTGAGCTGGATGCCGTGCGCCGGCCCGGTCGCGTACCAGGAGTTCCAGCCGGCGGGCAGGATCTCCGGACTCAGATCGCGCGGCACGGACCAGGTCCGGCCGTCGTCGTCGCTGTACTGGAGGTGCGGGGTGCGGTCGCAGGGGACCGAGCAACTGGCGCTGTCGGTACGGCCGGTGTTGTACGTCTCCGCGAGCCAGACCCGGCCCGTCTCCCGGTCCACGATCGGCGCCGGGTTGCCGTGTGTGTCACCGGCGCCCTCGTTGACCACCTGCAACGGGCCCCAGGTGCGGCCGCCGTCGGTGGAGCGCTTGAGCACGATGTCGATGTCGGCGGCGTCTCCGCAGTTGAGGACCCGGCCCTCGGCGAACGCCAGCAGGGTGCCGTCGGTCGTCCTCACGATCGCCGGTATGCGGAAGCAGGCGTACCCGGGGTCCTGGGACGCCTTGAAGAGGATCTGCTGCTCGAACTCGGGGTCGCCTGCGGGGGATTGGGCATGTGCGGGGTGGGGGGTTGCGAGCGGCACCAGGAGCAGCGCCGCCGTGGTGAGGGCGGTGGCGAATACGGCTCTGAGGCGGGCGCGTAGACCTGACGGCATGGTGCGACCTTGCCCTTCATCGGCCGGACATCTGGACATGCGGACATCCCATGTCCAACGTGCACCCCATCGAAGGTAGTTCGGGCCAGGTCGCCTCACAAGAAGCGTGCAGCACATGGAGCCCGCGGAGGGCCTACGGGCACAGCACGACCTTGCCCAGATTGGCCCGCCGCTCGATCACGTCATGTGCCCTCGCCGCGTCCTCCAGCGCGAACCCAGCGTGCACGGCGGGCTTCAGGGTGCCTTCGGTGAACAGCCGCCACAGCTCCTGGCGCCACTGCTCGTACAGATCCGGCCGACCACGGGCGATCAGGGCCATCTGGAATCCGATCACCGACTTGGCGCCCACCAGCAGGTCGTACGCCCGGATGGTGCCGCCGCCCGAGCTGTAGGCGACGAGGCGGCCGTGCGGGGCCAAGGCGGCGAGGGCGGGGGTGAGCAGCTCACCGCCGACGGCGTCCAGGACGCAGTCGACGGGGTCTCCCCAGTCGTCGTCGCCATACCGAACACAGTCGTCCGCGCCGAGCGAGCGGACGAACTCCGCCTTGCCCGGGTCGGACACGGCCCCCACCACCCGCCCCGCCCCCCGCGCCCGCGCCAGCTGCACCGCCAGGTGGCCGACCCCGCTCGCCGCCGCGGTGACCAGCACCGCCTCGCCCGGCACCGGGCGCGCCGCCGCCAGCGCACCGAGCGCCACCAGGCCGCTGCGCACCAGCGCGACCGCGTCCACGGCGTCGGCGCCGTCCGGTATCGGGGAGGCCATGGCCTCGGGCAGCAGGGCGAAGTCGGCGTACCCGTGCCCGAAGCACAGCCCGGTCACCTGCTCGCCCGGCCGGAAGCGGGTCACGCCCTCGCCGACCCCCACCACCTCACCGGCGATCTCGCCGCCGAGCGCGATCGGCTCGGCGGCCTCGGTGACCTTGCGGACCACGGGCAGGGTGACCCCGATGGCCGCGCAGCGCACCAGCAGCTCCCCGGGGCCGGGCTCGGGGACGGGCGCCTCCTCCAGGAACAGCGGGCCGCCGGTGGATTCATATCGGACGCGACGCATCGCACACACCTCCACACACCGGGCACGCCGGCGTCTCGGTCGTCGGGGATCTACGAACTCGTTGGGAGTCCCAACGATAGCGAAGATTCATTGGGAGCTCCAACGATTTCTCCGTTAGGCTGCCGCCATGGCCGAAGCACCCCTGCCCGCGATCCGCTCCCTGCCCAGCTGGCTCCTCGGCCGCGCCGCCGCCCGGGGCCGTTCCCTGGTCGCCGACGCCCTCGCGGCCGAGGGGCAGAAGATGTGGCACCACGTGGTCCTCTCCGCCGTCCGCGACCTCCAGCCCGTCGCCCAGGCCGACCTCGGCCGCAGCGTGGGCCTGGACCCCAAGGACCTGGTCGGCGTGCTCAACGACCTGCAGTCCGCCGGCCATGTCCTGCGCGCCCCCGACCCCAAGGACCGGCGCAAGAACGCCGTGTCCCTCACCGACGACGGCGCCCGCCTCCTCGCGCGCTGCGAGAAGGCCGCCCGCGAGGCCAACGCCGAGCTGCTCGCCCCGCTGTCGGCCGCCGAACGCGATCAGTTCATGGGCCTGTTGATCCGGATTTCCGGCACGGACGGCTGACGGCGGCTAACGTTCCGTCATGACCGCAGCCCCCGTCCTCGACCCGCAGCGCACCGCCCTGGTCCTCGTCGACCTGATGGAACGCATCGTCGCGCTGCCCCTGGAACCCCGCAAAGGCACCGAAGTGCTGGCCAGCGCACAGGAGTTGGCGCACACCTTCCGCACCGCCGGGGCACCCGTCGTCCTCGTCCGGGTCGAACGCCCCGCCGTCGCCGAACAGCCGCCCGGCAGCGGACTCGTGCCCGGTCTCGCCGGACCCGGCGACCTGGAGGTGGTCAAGCGGACCATCGGCGCCTTCCAGGGCACCGGCCTGGACGAGCACTTGCGCGAACGCGGCGTCACCACCCTGGTGTTCGGCGGCATCGCCACCAACCTCGGCGTCGAGTCCACCGCCCGCGCCGCCGCCGACCTCGGTTACGAGCTCGTCTTCGTCGAGGACGCCATGGCCGCCTTCACCGCCGCCGAGCACGAGGCGTCCGTACGCCTCGACTTCCCCCGGCTCGGCACGGTGGTGACCGCCGCCGGCACACGCCTCACCCCCGCCTGACCTCGCACCAGCGTCCTGCTCCCGTCCACAACCACCACCCAGCCATGTACGCACCCCGCTCCCCGAGGAGGGCTTGGAGCTGCGGCCCTGTACCACGAGTCCGCCTGGCGATGCTCCCGGCCACCGGCCTGGGCGGCGGGCCGCCGCTCACCCCTGATCAAGGCGTTCGTCGCAGCGGCGCAGTCCCTCGGCTGAGGCGGGGCCCGGGGGCGCGGGGGGCGCTCCCCGCCGGCCCGGGCTCCGCCGCCGTGCCGCGAGGAGGACCCTCAGCCCCGGGCGGCCGACTCCCGCAGGGCGATGCGGTCCTCGCCCGCGTACACGTTCATCGAGCTGCCCCGCAGGAAGCCCACCAGGGTCAGACCCGTCTCCGCGGCCAGGTCCACCGCCAGCGACGACGGCGCCGACACGGCCGCCAGCACCGGGATGCCCGCCATCACCGCCTTCTGCGCCAGCTCGAACGAGGCCCGCCCGGAGACCAGCAGGATCGCCCTCGACAGCGGCAGATCGCCGCTCTGCAGCGCCCGCCCGACCAGTTTGTCGACCGCGTTGTGCCGGCCCACGTCCTCCCGTACGTCCAGCAGCTCGCCGTCCTCGGTGAACAGCGCCGCCGCGTGCAGGCCCCCGGTCCGGTCGAACACCCGCTGGGCCGCCCGCAGCCGGTCGGGGAGGCTCGCCAGCAGCTCCGGGGTGAGCCGGACCGGGGGAGTGTCGGCGATCGGGAAGCGGGCCGTCGTCCGTACGGCGTCCAGGCTGGCCTTGCCGCACAGACCGCACGAGGAGGACGTGTAGACGTTCCGCTCCAGGGTGAAGTCCGGCAGGGCGACTCCGGGTGCGGTCTTCACGTCGACCACGTTGTAGGTGTTCGAGCCGTCCGCCGTCGCACCCGCGCAGTAGACGATGTTCTGCAGATCGTCCGCGGTCGCCAGCACGCCCTCGCTGACCAGGAACCCCGCCGCCAGCGCGAAGTCGTCGCCCGGTGTGCGCATGGTGATCGCGAGCGGTTTTCCGTTGAGCCGGATCTCCAGGGGTTCCTCGGCGACGAGTGTGTCCGGCCGGGTGGACAGCGCCCCGTCCCGGATGCGGAGGACCTTGCGTCGTTCCGTGACTCGTCCCATGTCCTGATCAGCCCCGGTTCTGTACGTGCTGGTAGCCGAAACGGCCCTTGATGCAGAGATTGCCGTGGGTCACCGGGTTGTCGTGCGGCGAGGTGACCTTCACGATCTCATTGTCCTGCACATGGAGCGTGAGGGTGCAGCCCACTCCGCAGTACGCGCACACCGTGGACGTCCGCGTCTGCCGTACGACACCCACCCGCCGCAGCAGGACGAGGCCCTCCTGCCCCGCCTGGGGTACGGCCGTCGCCGCCGGCGGCTCCTCCGGCGCCGAGTCCGGCGCGCCGCGGCCACACGAACGGCCTCGTCCACGCTCGCCGGCGCCGCCACCGCGGTACGCACCGGATCACCCGCCCGCACGGCGAGGGCGGCCGGAGCGCGCTCGCACAGGCCCAGGCAGGGGCTGCGTTCGACGCTCACCCCGCTGCCGAGACGTTCCTCCAGGCCGGTGCGGAGCGCGTCGGCTCCGGCGGCCGTGCAGGCCAGGTCGGTGCACACGTGCAGCACGGCCACCGGGCGGGGCCGTACGGAGAACATCGCGTAGAAGGTGGCGACCCCGTAGGCCTCGGCCGGCGGCACGGTCAGCCGGCGGCACAGATAGCCGAGGCCGCCCTCGCTGATCCAGCCGACCCGGTCGTTCAGGGCGTGCAGCCCCGGCAGCAGCAGATCGCGCCGGTTGCGGGCCGCCCGGCCGCCACGCGCCCACCTCAGGTCGGCGTCGCTGCGGTCGGCGCCCTCCCAGGAGGACTCGGGCAGGCCCAGCAGGGCGTCCACGGTGGCCCGTTCCTCGTCCGTCGGCTTGCTGTCGCCGAAGTGCAGATCCACCAGGTCACCTCACGATGGTCGCGACGGGGAGCTTCTCGATCCGGATCGCCGACGCCTTGAACTCCGCCGTCCCCGCGATCGGGCAGTTCGCCTCGATCGTCAGCTGGTTGGTGTCCACCTCGTCGGGAAAGTGCCTGGTCATGAAGGCCAGCCCCGGCCGCAGCGCGGTGTCGACCCACACCGGTGCCGTCACCGACCCGCGCCGCGAGGTGACCCGCACCTCCTCGCCGACCACGACCCCGTACCGCTCGGCGTCCTCCGGGCACATCGGTTGCCGTTTCCTCATGCGGCGCTCCTCAGCGCGAGCAGGTCCGAGATGGCGTGCACGGTGCGCAGGGTGGGCACCTCGACGCCGGTGATCCCCGCGAGTTCGACGACGGCCGCGAGCAGCACGTCCAGTTCCAGCGGCTTGCCGCGCTCCAGGTCCTGGAGGGTGAGGTGCGGTGGTCGCCGACACGTTCGGCGCCGGCGAGCCGGCGCTCGACGGAGACGCCGACCGTGCAGCCGAGGGCCTCGGCGACCGAGAGCGTCTCGCGCATCATCGTCTCGATGACCCGGCGGGTGCCGCCGTGCAGACACATCTGCCGCATGGTGGCGCGGGCCAGGGCGCTGATCGGGTTGAAGGAGATGTTCCCGAGCAGCTTCACCCGGGTGTCCCCGCGCAGGTCGGGCTCCACCGGGCACTTGAGTCCGCCGGTCCGCATGGCCTCGCTGAAGTCGAGGCAGCGCGGGGAGATGCTGCGGTCGGGCTCGCCGACGGAGAACCGGGTGCCTTCCAAGAGCCTTACGACACCGGGTCCTTGGAGTTCGGTGGCGGCGTAGACGACACAGCCGACGGCGCGCTCGGGGGCGAGGACGCGGCTGACCGCGCCGTCCGGGTCGACGCTTTCGAGGCGGTGGCCGTCGTAGGGGCCGCCGTGCCGGTGGAAGTACCACCAGGGGATGCCGTTCTGCGCGGCCATCACCGCGGTGCGCTCGTGCAGCAGTGGTGCGATCAGCGGCCCGCACGCCGCGTACGCGTTGACCTTCAGGCCGAGGAAGACGTAGTCCGCCGGGCCGACCTCGCCGGGATCGTCGGTCGCGTGGGGGTGCGCGGTGAAGTCGCCGCGCGGGCTGAGCACACGTACTCCGTGCTGCCTCATGGCCGCCAGATGCGGTCCACGGGCGATCAGATGCACATCGGCGCCGGCGCGGTGGAGCGCGGCTCCGACGTAGGCACCGATGGCGCCGGCGCCGAGAACCGCCACTTTCACGGGAGCACTCCGTTCGGTCTGAGGGATACCGCGGAGGTGTCGGGGGGAAGGGCCGACGCGGGACGCTCGTCGGCTCCTGAATGGCGGCTGAATGCTGTCGACGAAATATTGCCTACAGTATGGAATGACCCTCGGCAAGGGTTCGCGCGGCGACCGTTGAGCGCCTCCCGGATACCGTTCACCGCATACGGTCGACCGCGTCCTTCCCAACTCCCGCTCCCGGCCCTACCGTCCGCGGGCATGAGCCCCCCTCTCGCACCCCCGGGCTGGAGCCGCTGGCTCGTCCCGCCCGCCGCCCTCTCCGTCCATCTGTCGATCGGACAGGCCTACGCCTGGAGCGTGTTCAAGCCGCCGCTCGAATCCGCGCTCCATCTCGACGGCACCCAGAGCGCGTTGCCGTTCCAGCTGGCGATCGTGATGCTCGGTCTGTCCGCCGCGTTCGGCGGCACGCTCGTCGAACGCAACGGGCCGCGCTGGGCCATGACCGTGGCCCTCGTCTGCTTCTCCTCCGGCTTCCTGATCTCCGCGCTCGGCGCCCAGACGAAGCAGTACTGGCTGATCGTCCTCGGCTACGGCTTCGTCGGCGGGATCGGCCTCGGCATCGGCTACATCTCGCCCGTCTCCACCCTGATCAAGTGGTTCCCGGACCGGCCCGGCATGGCCACCGGCATTGCCATCATGGGCTTCGGCGGCGGCGCCCTGATCGCCTCGCCCTGGTCGGCGCAGATGCTCTCCTCCTTCGGCGCCGACCACTCCGGGATCGCGCTCGCGTTCCTGGTGCACGGTCTGGCGTACGCGGTCTTCATGACGCTCGGCGTACTCCTCGTGCGTGTGCCCCGCGGGGACACGCCAGGCGCGGAAGCGAGCGGACCGAGCTCCGTCGCCGGTGTGCAGGTGTCCGCCAACAGTGCGCTGCGCACCCCGCAGTTCTGGTTGTTGTGGATCGTGCTCTGCACCAACGTGACCGCCGGCATCGGCATCCTGGAGAAGGCCGCCCCGATGATCACGGACTTCTTCGCGGACAGCTCCACCCCGGTGTCGGCCTCCGCGGCGGCCGGTTTCGTCGCGCTGCTGTCGGCGGCCAACATGGCCGGCCGTATCGGCTGGTCGTCCGCCTCCGACCGCATAGGCCGCAAGAACATCTACCGCTGCTACCTCGGCGTCGGCGCGCTGATGTACCTGCTCATCGCGCTGTTCGGGGACTCGGCGAAACCCCTGTTCGTCCTGTGCGCCCTCGTGATCCTGTCCTTCTACGGCGGCGGCTTCGCGACGGTCCCCGCCTATCTGAAGGACCTCTTCGGCACCTGTCAGGTCGGCGCCATCCACGGCCGGCTGCTCACCGCCTGGTCCACCGCGGGCGTGCTCGGGCCGCTGATCGTCAACTGGATCGCGGACCGGCAGAAGGAGGCCGGGAAGCACGGCCCGGCGCTGTACGGGCTGTCGTTCGGCATCATGATCGGCCTGCTCGTCGTCGGCTTCGTCGCCAACGAACTCGTCCGTCCCGTCCACACCCGCCACCACATCCCCGCACAGAGGGAGGCCCCAGATGCCCAGCGACAGCAGCCCGCCTAGCCGGCGGGGCCTGATCGCCCTCGCCTGGCTGTGGGTGGGGGCGCCCCTCGGCTACGGGGTGTACGAACTCGTGCAGAAGGCGACGCAGCTGTTCACAGCGTGAGTGCTCGGGCGTCCGAGGGTCTGAGGGAAGCCGACAACTCGGGCGCCCGATTCCTGTGGCTTCACCTGCCGTCGTACCCGTGGGTCACTGATCAGACTGGAGGATCCCGCTACCACGGCCACGAGGGGACTCCCGCCATGAACGGCTCGCGCATCGCCGCCATCGGTCACTACCAGCCCGCCCGGGTACTCACCAACGAGGACCTGGCCGGGATGGTCGACACGAGCGACGAGTGGATCCGCAGCCGGGTCGGCATCCGGACCCGGCACATCGCCGGACCCGACGAGCCGGTCGACGAGCTGGCCGCGCACGCCGCCGCGAAGGCGCTCGCCGCCGCCGGTCTGACCCCCGGCGACATCGACCTCGTCCTGGTCGCCACCTCCACGGCGATCGACCGTTCCCCGAACACCGCCGCACGGGTCGCGGCCCGGCTCGGCATCCCCCAGCCTGCCGCGATGGACGTCAATGTGGTGTGCGCCGGCTTCACCCACGCGCTGGCCACCGCGGACCACACCGTCCGGGCCGGCGCGGCCGCCCGTGCGCTGGTCATCGGCGCCGACAAGATGTCCGACGTCACCGACTGGAGCGACCGCACCACGTGTGTCCTGGTCGGCGACGGGGCCGGTGCCGCCGTGGTGGAGGCCTGCCCGGCGGGGGAGGAGCCGGGGATCGGGCCGGTGCTGTGGGGGTCGGTGCCGGAGATGGGGCACGCCGTGCGGATCGAGGGCACCCCGCCGCGGTTCGCGCAGGAGGGGCAGAGTGTCTACCGCTGGGCCACCACCCAGCTCCCGGCCATCGCCCGCAGCGCCTGCGAACGGGCCGGCGTGGCCCCCGAGGACCTCGCCGGAGTCGTCCTGCACCAGGCCAACCTGCGCATCATCGAGCCGCTGGCCGAAAAGCTCGGCGCCGTCAACGCCGTCGTCGCCCGCGATGTCACCGAATCGGGCAACACCTCGGCCGCGAGCATCCCGCTCGCCTTCTCCAAGCTGCTCGAACACGGGGCGCTGAGCTCCGGCGACCCGGTGCTGCTGTTCGGTTTCGGCGGCAATCTTTCCTACGCGGGGCAGGTCGTACGCTGCCCGTGAGCGGCGAAGCGAAGCTTGCCTGAAGTGGGCGCAAACAGGTCTGGATTTTGTGCACCGTAGACTGTAGACAAAAGACAATCGATACTGAGCGTCCAGCGTGCACACGCCAGACCTGCCCATGAGGGGGACCGCGATGTTGTCGACCGGACTGCCGCAGGGGGCGGTGCCCAAGCTGGAACGCCCCGGGCCGCTGCGCGAGCGTGTCTACGAGGCGCTGCTGGAGCTCATCACCACCCGCGCGCTGCAGCCCGGCCAGCACCTGGTCGAGAGCGAGCTCGCCGGACACCTCGGTGTCTCCCGGCAGCCTGTGCGCGAGGCGCTGCAGCGGCTCAACACCGAGGGCTGGGTCGATCTGCGGCCCGCGCAGGGCGCGTTCGTGCACGAGCCGACCGAGGAGGAGGCCGACCAGCTGCTCACGGTCCGCACCCTGCTGGAGGCGGAGGCGGCCCGGCTCGCCGCCCTGCACGCCGGCGCCCCGGGGGTCGGCGCGCTGGAGGAGCTGTGCGCCGAGGGTGAGAAGGCCGTCGCCGCCGACGAGGTGGACCGCGCGGTCGCCCTCAACGCGGCCTTCCACGCCAAGATCATGGAACTCGCCGGCAACGCGGTCCTCGCCGAACTCGCCGCCCAGGTCGACCGCCGGGTCCGCTGGTACTACACCCCGGTGGCCCGCCAGCGCGGACGCCAGTCCTGGATCGAACACCGGGAACTGATCACCGCGATCGCCGCCCGCGACGAACAACGGGCCGCCCAGCTGATGCGCACCCACACGGAACACACCCGCCGCTCCTACCATGACCGCAACGGGTCCTGATCACATGGGTTTCGCGGGCCCGCGAGATCGCCCGCGGGCTCGGCGGCCGGGCCGTGGTCAAGGCGCAGGTGAAGACCGGCGGGCGCGGCAGGGCGGGCGGGGTCAGGTTCGCCGCCGACCCCGCCGCGGCGGAGCTGACCGCACGCCAGATCCTCGGCATGGACATCAGGGGCCACCGGGTCGGCACGGTGCTGCTCGCCGAACCGGTCGACGTCGCCGAGGAGTTCTACGTCTCCTACGTCCTCGACCGCACCGCCGGCGGCCTCCTCGCCATCGCCTCCGCCCAGGGCGGCATGGAGATCGAGGAGGTCGCGGCGACCCGGCCGGAGGCGGTGGCCCGGATCCCCGTCGACCCGGCCGAGGGCGTCACGTCCGCCAAGGCGGGGGAGATCGCGAGCGCCGCCGGACTGCCCCCGCAGACCGTCGACGTCCTGCTGCGGCTGTGGCAGGTACTGGTCCGGGAGGGCGCCCTGCTGGTCGAGGTGAACCCGCTGGTGCGCACCGCCCAGGGGCGGATCCTCGCCCTGGACGGCAAGGTCACCCTGGACGACAACGCCCGCTTCCGGCAGTCCCGTTGGGGCGCGCGGGAGGGAAAGCACCAGGACCCGCTGGAGGCGGCCGCAGCCGCGCGCGGCTTCACCTACGTCAGCCTCCACGGCGAGGTCGGGGTCATCGGCAACGGCGCGGGCCCGGTCATGTCGACCCTTGACGTCGTCGCCGACTGCGGCGCCCGCCCCGCCGACTTCCTCGACATCGGCGGCGGGGCCTCCGCGCAGGTGATGGCCGACGGACTGTCGGTGATCCTCTCCGACCCGGCCGTGCGGTCCGTCTTGGTCAACGTCTTGGGCGGAATCACCGCCTGCGACGCGGTCGCCGAGGAAATCGTGGCGGCCGTCGACACCGTCCGGCTGACCAAGCGGCTCGTCGTCCGCCTCGACGGCAACAACGCCGCACGCGGACGCGCGATCCTCGGCGAACGCGCCCATCCGCTCGTCGAACAGGCCACCACCATGGACGGCGCCGCGCGCCGGGCCGCCGAACTCGCCCACACCGCCTGAGGAGCCGGGACATGGCCATCCACCTCACGAAGGAGAGCAAGGTCCTCGTCCAGGGCATGACCGGGGGCCAGGGCATGCGGCACACCCGGCGCATGCTCGCGGCCGGCACGAACGTCGTCGGCGGGGTCAACCCGCGCAAGGCCGGGCGGACCTTCGACTTCGACGGACAGGCCGTGCCCGTCTTCGGGTCGGTCGCCGACGGCATGCGGTCGACCGGCGCCGATGTCACCGTCGTCTTCGTGCCGCCCGCCTTCGCCAAGGCCGCCGTCATCGAGGCCGCCGACGCCCGCATCCCCCTCGCCGCCGTCATCACCGAGGGCATCCCGGTCCACGACACGGTCGACTTCACCGCCCACGCCCGGCACACCGGCACCCGGATCATCCGCCCCAACTGCCCCGGCCTTATCACCCCCGGCCAGTCCAACGCCGGCATCGTCCCCGCCGACATCACCAAGCCCGGCCCCGTCGTCCTTCAAGACCGGGCACGGCGTTCCCCGGTCCCGCGGGGACCGCGACGAGCTGTTCGGCGGGTTCGGCGCCTCCTGGCGGGGCGCGTTCGTCGGCGGCGACCTCCTGGTCCGCGCAGTGACCTGGGGCCCGGCGGGGGAGCGGCTGCCCGGGAACTTCCCCGAGTACCAACTCATGACTCTCACGGTGTGTACACAGGATCACACCTTCCGTACACCGCCACCGACCATGCGGCCCGGCACGCCCCGGGCCGCCCCCGGGGACGGATACGCAGGTGAAACGCACTCCGAAACCTTGGTATTGTTATCCATGTCGCCGCGGGGAAGACCCCCGGCAAGGCGGCAGACACCTAGTCCGGGTGGCGGAATGGCAGACGCGCTAGCTTGAGGTGCTAGTGCCCTTTATCGGGCGTGGGGGTTCAAGTCCCCCCTCGGACACAGAGTTACCCCACAGCGCCCTGTTCTTGGGTAGGGGAGATCGGCACCCGCTTCCGGCTCCCGGCCGGGGCGGGTGTTCGTCGTTGCGGGGTCTTCGGCCTGGCTTCTCCCCTTCGTCGGCGGTTCGGTGGGCATCGGTCAGCTGATGCTGATCCTTTCTGCCTGGGGCGTGTCCGCGGTCAGGGTTCTGGTCGCGGGGTCGTAGGTCAGGGTGATCTCCTCGCTGCGCAGGTGGGCGATTGCCTGGGCCGGTGTCGGTGGCGCCGGGTCACGGCTCACGAGTGCTGACCCCGGAGGATCCAGGCGGCTGGTGAGGCGGAGATGCAGGGCCGGTAGGTGCGGCAGTACCTGGTCTTCGCGCAGGTAGACGTTGGGAGTACGACCGGGGTCGGGCCGGGTAGCGCTGGTGTGGCCGTGGCGGCACCGGTAGCCAGGACGGTGGTGAGTCCAGTGGGACTCCATGCGCCGGCCGCAGACACCGCAGCAGAGCAGCCCTGCCAGTAGGTAGGCACGTCCAGGGACGGTTTCCCGGTGGGGGCGGAGGTTCTGGACGGTGATGAAGTCGGCCTCGCTGACCAGTGCTGGGTGTGCGGGCCGGGCGGAGATGATCCAGTCAGTGGGGGTGTTCCAGCGCATGACGTCGCGGTGGCCGAGTGTGGTGTTGGCGGGGTCGAGGAGGTCGTGGTCGGTGCGCTGGCGGTTCCAGACCTGACGGCCGGTGTAGCGCGGATTGGCGAGGATCGCCCGGACCGTGTTCAGCACCCAGCGCTGCCCTTTTCGGTGCGGGTTCCGGACGGGGTCGGCGGCTGCCGGACAGGGGACACCGGCGTCGTTAAGGGCGCGGGTGATGCGCGCGACGCTGTGTCCGTCCAGGCGCTGGGCGAAGATCCAGGACACGATCGGCCCGCACTCGGGGTCGGTGTCCAGACGCTGCAGGCGTACGCCACGACGCGCGAGGGCCCGGTTGGGGTGCGGGCCTGCATCGACCAGACGGTAGCCGTAGGGTGGTCGGCCGCCGAGATATCGGCCTTGATCGCGGGTCTGCACGGTCATCGCGGCGCGGGTGCGGATCCGGGCGCGGGCGATCTCCCGTTTGGACAGGATGCCGAGCAGGATCATCAGCTCTTCCTGCCCTGCGGTCTGCGGATCCACGGCCCCGCCCAGTTCCGGCACCCACACCTCGATGTCGTAGTGGTCGAAAAGCGGGGCCATGGTCGCGAACTGGTTGCCGTAGAAGGCGCGTTCACTGGAGCCGATGACGATTGCGTCGAAGTCCCGGTCGGGGTCGGCCATCGCGGCGAGCAGGGCCGCCGCCTCAGGTCGGCGCGCCCAGGGGATGGTGCGGCTGCGCCCGGTGTCGAAGAACTCCGCGACGATCCGTCCGTGTCCGGACACCAAAGCCTGGGCGCGCAACACTTGCCAGGCCCGTGACGTGTCCGGGTCCTGATGATCCTCGGTCGACACCCGGCCGTAGAACGCAAACCGCGTACCACTGGCGGGCGACATGCCAGCAGGGGAGGAGCAGGGAGTCCAGCTGCGGGCCCAGTCCGCTACGAGAGCCTGGACTGCAGCGGGATCATGGGTGTGCCCGACCGTCTGTTGCGACGCTGTCATCATGGGCGCCTCCCCACAGCCGTCGTGCCCGGCCTTACCGTGGACATGCCCGGACAGGGAGGCAGGATGAACCGAGACACATCAAGTTGACCCGAACGAGTGAAGATCGGTGGTCGAACGCTGACGATGCAAGCTGCCATGCCGATTCCTCGCGCTGGCTGGAACCGGCACGGCACGTCTCGGCTTGCGGTGGGACTGTGCGGTCGGCTCCTGGGACGCTGCACGATAGGTGCGCGGGCGGTCGGTGATCTGTTCGACGATGGCCACCGTGCTCTACCTGCGCAAACTCGGCACCCGAGAACTGCTCGCCCAGCTCTTCGGAGCCAACGGCAGCACCCTCACCAGGGCCATTCGCCGAGTCCAGCGCCTCCTTGCCGACCACGGCTACACCATTACACCCTCGACAGCCAGGTCCGGACGCCCGCTGACGTCACCGCCCTCCTCACGAACAGCAGCCTCACAGGGATCAAAGCAGCATGTTGATTCTCTGCGAGCCCTTACCACCGGGGCAGTACCGCAGAACGGTGCGTCAGCAAATGGAAGCAGTGCCGGGCAGTGCCCAGCTGGTACGACAGCCGCGACTACGACTTCCACAGCACCCGGACTCCTTCGCGGCCGGGGCTCTGCGAACCGGAGGAAGGAGATCGTCGTGGAGTCTCAGCGCTCCATGGGGCCGTGCACGTTCAGGCGCTCACGTTGCCTCACTGAGGTGGGGAGGGCGCAACGCGGCTCGATCGGTGCCGGGACGAGGCGGCCTATCGGAGGCCGTGGCGGTCGAGGCGGTGGATGAGGCCGGGGCGGCGCTGGTAGTCCTCGCGCAGGCGGGCCAGGCGCTGGTGGAAGTCGGTGTGCTGTCGGGCGTGGGCGTAGGCGTCGCGCAGTTCCGCGAGGAGGCTGACGGCCTGGTCGTAGCAGCTGGTCTTCTTGGTGGCGATGTGCGCCTCGATCTGCTGCCAGACGGATTCGGCCTCGCCTGCGAGAGCGGTCAGATGCCGGGCGCGGGCGGTGGCCCGTTCGTGTTCGGCGCGCTGTCGGCGTTCGGTGCGCAGGGTGTGGGCGGCGTCCAGGAGGTGGGCGGCGGACCGGCGCCCGGGGACCGTGGTGGGGGCGTCGGCGCCGCGCAGGCGGTGCAGGAGTTCGGTGTGCAGCCCAGGTTCCGGGCCGAGGGCGAGCCGCAGCAGCAGAGCGTCCTTCTCCTTCTGGGGCATTGCGGCGATCAGCGGGGCGAGTTCCTTCTTCGCAGGCCTGGTCAGCTTCTTGGATGCGGCGGGACTGGCCTGGGCCGCGACTGCCAGCAGGTCGTCGTCCACGCGCAGGAAATCCGCGAGCGCCCGCTGCGAAGCGGTCAGTTCGCCGAGCCCGGCCGGGACGGGCGGTTCGGGGCAGGTCCGGTACTCCTCTTCGTCGTCGTCTTCGAGTTCCCAGGCGGCGAGCGCTGAGAGCCAGGCCAGATAGAGGGGGCGCAGGTCGCCGGTGGTGAGTTCGTCGCGTACGCCGATGAGGGCGGACAGCGAGTCGTCGGCGCCCTCGATCCAGTCGCCGCCCTCGTCCTCGCTGGTCAGGTCGAGCAGGAGGTGGGTGCGGGTGGTCCAGGCCTCGATGTGGTGGTCGAGACAGTACGGCCGCACCGCCGACAGGGCCAAGGTCTGCTTGGGCAGGCGGAGCATCAACCGGTGGGTGCCCCAATTGGTCACGTACAGGTGGGCGTCGAAGTAGCGCTCGACCATTTTGCGCGGATTGGCACTCAGGTCGCCCCAGTTGTAGGTGTTGGTGAAGCTGGTGGCGGTGATCCGGGCCCGGGTGGAGATGGCCCTCAGCTGCTCCTGTTCCTCGCGGCTGAGCGGCCGGTCGAGGGCCTGGAACTCGTAGTACTGGTACTCGCTCACACGGCGGACCCTATCGCCGCCGCGGGTGGGCTCGGACGCGGATGGGCCACGGCAGCGGAGCCGACCGGAGGCAGCAATCAAACGTCATAGGGTGAGCCGAGGCGAGCCGTGGCGGGGAGGAGCGGGCTGTGGCGGTGTGGACCGAGCGGGCGATGGAGCATGATGCAAGAACGGAGCTCGCGGCCGTGCTGCAGCTGGTTGCCGCGGGCAGGCTGCGGTGCGGCGACAAGACGAAGCGCCCCTCCGCCGCCACCCTCCGCGCACTGGGCGAGGTCCTCACCGGCAGTGACTTCTACGAGGGCGAGGCGGTCAGGGCATTCGCCTGGCCGCTCCTGCTCCAGGCTGGCGGTCTTGCGGAACTATCGGGCGGCCGACTCGAGTTGACCGCGCGGGGCCGCAAGGCGCTGGCCGCGCCCGCCCACGAGACGATCCGGCACCTGTGGCGGCGCTGGCTGAGCCACGGGGTACTGGACGAGTTCAGCCGCATCGAGGCAGTCAAGGGGCAGCGCGCGGCGAACGTCCTCAGCGCGGCCGGCCCGCGCCGCAAGGCGGTGGGTGCGGCGCTCGCCGAGTGCTGCACGCCAGGGGAATGGATGGCGGTGGACGAGCTGTTCAAGGCGATGCGTACCGCAGGGCATGACCCGTACCTGGTCCGTTCCGAGCGGGCGCTGTGGACGCTGTACCTGGAGGACGCGCAGTACGGCAGCCTCGGCTACGACGGACACCACGACTGGCCGGTGCTGCAGGGCCGCTACACCCTGTGTGTGCTGTTCGAGTACGCGGCCACCCTCGGCCTCGTTGACGTCCAGTACATCGACCCGGACGGCGCCCGGGACGACTTCCGCCACATGTGGGGTGCCGACTGGCTTCAGCGGCTCAGCCGCTACGACGGGCTGCTCGCCATCCGGTTGAACCCGCTCGGGGCGTACGCGACGAGGCGCACCGACGCCTACCGACCGGGCCCGGAGCCCGCCGCCGGGGCGCGGAGCCCGGTCAGGGTTCTGCCGAACTTTGACATCGTGGCACTCGACGGCCTGGCCCCCGCCGAGGCGCTGCTGCTCGACGCGTTCGCAATCCGGTCCACCGACCGTGTCTGGACGCTGTCCACCGCCTCCCTGCTGAAGGCCCTCCACGCGGGCCGAGGTCTGGAGGAGCTGCGCCGCTTCCTCGCCGAGACCAGCACAGGAGAGGAACTGCCGCAGACCGTCACGGCTTTGCTGGCCGACGCCGCCTCCCGCGCCGAGAAGGTACGGGATCTGGGTACGTGCCACCTGCTGGAGTGCGTGGACGAGTCGCAGGCCGTGATGATCGCGAAGGACCGCAGGGCGGGCGCGCTGTGCTCCCGGATCGGCCCAAGGCATCTCATGGTGGCCCCCGGCGACCTGCCGGCCGTCCGCGCCGCGCTGCTGAAACTCGGTTGCGTACTGCCCGCCCGAACCTGAACGGGAGGTTCACGTCCAGGGTGCGGTCCGCGGGGCTTGGGCACGTTCTCGGAGCGCGGTGCGGGCGGCGACTCGGCCGGTGGGGGTGAGGGAGATCGTGGAGCGGCGGCGGTCACGGTATGCCAGGAAGCCGAGGGCCTCGCCGGGACGCAGCCACTGCCACAGGAAGTGGCGGGTGTCGTCGCGTCGTGGCGCGGAGCCGTCGGGGAGGGGGAACACCCCGGCGGCCAGGGTGTGAACGGCGGCGGTGAGGTCGTCGAGCGTGAGTTTTCCGCCGAGCAGGGCCGCTGCGGCGGCTTCGGCGAGTTCGGCTCGGACACCGTCGCCGAACCACGCGCGGGCGGCCGTGGCCTGCAGCAGGGCCGGGTCGGCGAGGTGTTGTCGGCCGCGGGTGGTCAGGGCGAGCTTTCGGTGCCGCTTGGCGAGCAGCCGAGCCGCGCGGGCCAGTTCATGCAGTTCGGCGAGGCGAACGACGTCGTACTCGGTGCGCGGCACCATGCCCGGCAGATACCAGTCGTAGCGCTCGGCGGCCTCGATGACCAGAGTCCGCGGCAGGTAGCCGGCCTGGGTCAGCGTCACCCCGTCGCCTACCGCCTCCAGGAGCCAGCGCAGGGGTTCGGCCGTGTCGGCGGCCGTCTCGGGCGCCACGCTCAGCAGGTCCATCACGGTGCCGCGCAGACGACGCCGGGCATCGGGTGGGGCCTAGGCCCAGGTGCGGCGGCGCTCGCTGTGGACGGCATCGAGCGGGGTGCGTCCATCGTGCGCGGGATGCGGGGTGGTGAGCCAGCGCTCCACGTGCTCGATGCGTGCGGCGGCGTAGCCGCGGGTGCCGGGCACCAGTGCGCCGTCGTCCAGCGCCTGCTCCAGCAGCCGGGAGGCGTTGCTGCGGGCGACGGCCTCGTCGATGCCCATCACCGGCCCCCAGGTGAGCAGGTCGGTGTCCGGCGGGGTCACCGGGGAGGCGTCCACCGCCCGCCGGTAGGCGGCCCGCCCCTGATCAGGCGAGTGTTGCCATGCGGCGAGGATCTCGCGGGTGGCCTCCGAGGTGCAGACGGCCGCGGACCGGGGCCGGCCGGCGTCCTGGAGAAGTTCGGCGAGGGCGGTGAGGATGTGCGGGCACTCGGCGGGCTCTGCCACCCACTTGACCGGCAGCTCGTACCAGCAGAACCGCTCCACGTCCTCCTGGGCGAGCGAGCCGGCTGGGCCGCCGTCCGGCAGTAGCCAGCCGAGCAGCCGGTCCCACACTTTCCTTGTGTCGCCTGTCCGCGTCATGTGAGCCCTTCCCCGTCGAGTTCCTGGGCCAGTTCGATGGACCGGCGCCGTACCCAGTCCCGATGGAACCCCGGCCGGTCCGCAGCCCGGAGCACGGCACGGGCGCTCGCGGCGTCACCACGTTGCAGGGCGTAGGAGACCATGGCCTCCAGCGGTTGCCAGTCCTCGGAGCCCAGCACGGTCGCGGTGGCGGCGAATCGGTCCACCGCCCCGGCCGCGACCTGGGCGTAGGCGCGAAGGCCCAGGATCTCGCGAGCGCGGAAGTCGAGGCGGGCCGAGGCGTACTCGCTGTGAAGCGCACGGGCCAGAGTCTCCACCAGGTCCACATCGCTGCCGACCCCGGCGTGCAGGAACAGCTCGGCCTCCTGCCGGTACGTCCCGCCGAAATCACCGACCTCAACGAGGAGCTCAAGGAAGTCCTGCCAGAACACGTCGGCGGGCATCGCCGTCCGCCGCCAGGGGACGGCGGCGTACTCGGCCACCGCCCGGCGCAGCCACTCGCCCAGTGTGCCGCACGAGTCGTCGCACACCCGCAGCGCCCGCAGCTCGCACGCCAACGCGGCCCGGCGGACAGCCAGCAACCTCGCCGCCCCGACTGCTTCCCCCACCTGGGCGACGGTGGCTTCGGCCAGAACCTCTGCCACCGCCATCGTCGCCCACTGGCCATGATGCCGATCCAGATCCACAACCCCGGCGAATGCTTCGTAAGGCCCCTGCGGCGACACCGGGAAGCGCGGCCACGCCCCTGTCACAGCCCGCTCGGACAGCCGCCGACTCGGAGTCCAGCGCATGGGCGCCGTCTTCGCCCGCCCCTCCAGCGCCTGCTTCCACACCTTGGAACGAGCCCGGGCGACGACCTTCGGATCACGTACCGCGCCTCGGGCCAGCTCGCCCGCGCCGAGCCCGTCCGCCGCAAGGCGCTCCCGTAGATCCACCAGATGACTCCACAACGGTTCCAGATACGCCCCGCGCATCACCCCACCCGACCGCTCCCGCGTCAGGCGAACATCGAAGGCCTCCCAGTCGCCGCCGCAGTCCACCACGCACGCTACGGCGAACCACACGTCCCAGTACGACCACTCGCCAGACGGTGCCGGATGAGGCCACGGCTCCGGGCCGAACGTCGGCCGCCTGCGCCTGCTTGTGGCCCTGTTCGCTGTGCTCACCAGCGCATTGTCGCACCGGAGACGGCGGCGCTCGCAGCGCACGGCGGAGGTCCCCCTGTTCGAGCGCAGCCGAGAACTCGGGGGAGTAGCCTCGCGGGCGTGACCGAGGCATGGACCGACCACGCACTGAAGGCGCTCCGCGCCGCCCGCCACAACGCGGACGGCCCGTCCCTGCTCGCCCTGCTGCGTGCGCATGACCCCGTCGGAGTGCTGCAGCAGTGTGGAGACGCACTCACCGCAGCAGTTTCCCGGGGCCTGCCCGGCGCCCGGGAGGCAGCGACCGCGTGCTCGTCCGCACTGCGCGAACGGGGCTGGCCCGGAGACGAGGTCCTCGCCGAACAGCTCGACACGGCGGGCGGCCGTGCCCTCTGCCTGCTGCGGCCGCTGCCGGTCGACCTGGAGGAACTCTCCAGTCTGCTCGAAGGGGACCCGGCCTGGGGTGGTGGCCGTATCGACCTGGGCACCGGTGAGTGCTGGCCTGCCCTCGCGGACACCGAGGAGTCATGGGACGAGGAGGAACCGGAAGGCACTGAGCGGTGGCTCGACGTCCCGTGCGAGGGATCGCGGAACGCCTACCGCGACATGGAGGACTTCATCACCACCCTCGACGACCCGGACCTCGCCCGGTTCCTCGGCATCGCGATCCAGGGTCCAGGAGCGTTCCGCCGCTTCAAGGACATGCTGGCCACCTTGCCGGCGCAGCTGCAGCGGTACTGGTTGTTCTCCGCGGAGCGGCAGCAGGGCCGGGCCCGGGCCTGGCTCGCCGATCAGGGCTACCGGCCGACGCTGTCGGGCGGCCGCTGACCCGGGTGCCTTCACGGGCCCCAGTGCCGGTAGGCCTCGATCCACTCGGCCCCCTGGGGCGCCGGATCCGGCAACGGAAGGTCGAGAATGCCGATCGCCTGCCGGTGCCTGCCGCGCGTGCAGACCGCCACGATCTGGCTGCCGGGCAGCAGGTCCACCTTCTTCACGGTGACCTCGACCCCGAGAACGACCGTCTTGAACGGAACAGCCAGCTGCTCTGCGAGCATCGTGAAAAGGCCCGTGAGCTGCTCCTCGCCGTCGTAGGCGTCAACGGTGGCCTGCTCGACCAGCTCATCGAGTTCCGCATCGCTCAGCTGTCCGTCCACAGAGAACAAGGTACCGGCGGTGCCGCAGATGCCCTCGCTCGGTCAACCGCCAGCCGCCCCACCCTGAGCCACGGCGGTCGTTCCTCCCGCCGCGAGGATCGGCGTGCTGCCTGGTGGCGCGTACCGACTCCTCAGCACCCACCGCGAGTTGGCGCCGAGAGGGCCGCCGACTGTGCGGAGCAGGTCAGGTGCGGGTTCCTCGTTCGCGAGACCGGCCGATGGTCGCTGGTCCCCTGCCCTTTGACAGGGGACCTGCCATGCAGAGCGCAGAAGTGCAGGCGCTCGCGAACGCAACTGCCCGCCACCTACCTCAAGGGCACGGCGTCGCCGCAGGCATCGCCATGACCAACGCCCTGGCCAACATCTCAGGCATCATCGGCCTCTCTATCACCGGCGCACTCCGCACCACCACAGGCAGGTACACCGCCGGAACCGCCGTGATGGCCGTCTTCCTTGTCCTGTCCGCCGTCGGCGCTCTTACCGTCCGCCGCGCCGCCGCCAGGAGCGCGCAGCCAGCAACCCGGGGCCCCGAGCAGAATCTCCCGGTGACCTCGTACCCGGGTTCGACGTAATTCCTGGGTTCTGGAGGTCCTGCGGGGTTGAAGTCGCAGGTCAGCGGGCTGAGATGGGCAGAGAAGCCCGGAAGTCCCTAGAGACGCGATCTTCTGGATTCACCTGCGCTGGCCTGGCCATAGCTCGTATGGTCTGGAGCCGTGTATGTGAAGACGACGAAGCGGGAGAACAAGTCCGGCACCGTCCGGTACCTGCACTTGGCCCACAACGAGTGGGACCCTGCCAAGGGGCGGGCGGTCCCGAAGGTGCTGTTCACCTTCGGCCGTGAGGACCAGCTCGACCGCGACGCTGTCAGGCGCCTGGTCGCGTCTCTATCGAAGCTGCTGGAGCCGGGTGACGCGCTGGCCGCGACCGCCGCGTCGGACCTGGAGTTCGTCTCCTCTCGCGCCTTCGGCGGTACCTACGTACTCGACCATCTGTGGCGCCAGTTGAAGATCGACCAGATCGTGGGCCGGGTCGGACAGCCCAAGCGCGGCCGCCGCCGGGACATGGACGCTACCGAGCGGGTGCTGTTCGCCCTGGTCGCCAACCGGGCACTGGCTCCGTCGTCCAAGCTCGCTGCCGCCGACTGGATCACCCATGACGCGCACATCGACCGCCTTGCCGAGATCGGCGAGCAGTCCTGCTACCGGGCGATGGACTGGCTCCACGAGGTCAAGGACGACCTGGAGAAGCAGGTGTTCGACGAGGTCGCCAACCTGCTGAACCTCGAGGTGGACCTGCTGTTCTTCGACACCACCAGTACCTACTTCGAACTGGAGGAGTCCGACGAGCCCGTCTCCCGCGACGACGCGGGCCGCCCATTGGGCGACGGCCAGGGCGACGAGGACGTCAAGGAGACGGGGTTCCGCGCCTACGGGAAGTCGAAGGACTCCCGCGACGACCTGCCGCAGATCGTGATCGGCATGGCGGTCACCCGGGACGGCATCCCGGTCCGCTGCTGGTGCTGGCCGGGTAATGCCTCCGACCAGAAGCTGATCCGGCAGGTCAAGGACGACATGCGCGACTGGGCTCTCTCCAAGATCGTGTGGGTGACCGACCGCGGCTTCTCCTCCGAGGCCAACCGCCGCTACCTGCGCCAGGGCGACCACGCCTACATCATCGGCGAGAAGCTCCGCTCCGGATCACCCGAGGTCAAGGCCGCCCTGTCGCGGCAGGGCCGCTACACCGAAATCGGCGAGAACATGCGCGTCAAGGAGGTGAGGATCAGCGACACCGACCGGTTCATCATCTGCCACAACCCCGAATCAGCCGAACGTGACCGGCACATGCGCGAGCAACTCGTCGCCCAGCTGTCCGAGTTGATCGCCGACACCGACAGGCTCAGCGACTTCAAACGGGGCGAACTGCGCGGGAAGATCACCGACAAGCCCGGCCTGAACCGCGACCTGCGCACCACCCCCGCCGGCAAGCTCCGCATCGACCAGGCCAAAGTCAAGACGGAGGAGAACCTCGACGGCAAGTACCTCTTGCGCTGCAGCGATCCGAAACTGCCTGCCGAGGACATCGCCCTGGGCTACAAGCAGCTCCTGGAAGTCGAGCGCGGATGGCGCGACATGAAGCAGATCATCGACCTGCGGCCCGTCTACCACCGGCTCGAAGAACGCATCCGCGCACACGTCGTCCTCTGCTGGCTCGCGCTCCTCCTCATCCGCATCATCGAGACCCAGACCGGGACGACCTGGCCCCAGGCCCGCCGCGAGCTCCAGCGCCTCCACACCGGGACCTTCACCGGCCCCACCGGCACGTTCCAACAGGTCACCGGCCTCACCAAGCCCCAGCAAGATCTACTCGCCAAGCTTGGCATCCCGCACCCGAAGCAGGTCATCGGCCTTCAGCCCGCACCCCGCTGACCAGCGGAAACGCCACCGCCTAGAGAAACGCCCTCCAGGCTGCCACACCCATGTCCACGCAGGTCAGCCCCTCAATCCGGTGCTCCAGGCCGCTGAATTACGTCGAACCCGGGTAGGAGGGCACCTGGAAGATGCGTAACCAGTCCTTGTGCTCCTCGGCCAAGTCCGCCAGCCCCTTGACCAGGTGCACGTTCAAATTGTCCCAGCACCACACCACCGGGGTGCCGAGTTGCACGTAGGTCATGACGATCAGATCCCGGTACTGGCGCCAGGAAAACGCCTTCGGCTCGCCCCGGCGGCCGTGCCAAACGTGCAGCTTGAAGAAGAACCGGGACCGGTATCCGGCGCGTTAGCAGACCACTCCGGCGATGTTGACCCGTCCCCGGTTTCGGCTGCGCACCCGCACCACCGGCCGCTGCCCGCGCGGGGCTCAGGTGCGTCCCTTCGGCGGCCTCAGCCCCTGGCCTGCCTCGTCCTCGAAGCAGATGTGGGCGCCCGGGTCCGCCGCGGTCCTTTTACCTGCGGCCACACCTCAGCCTTCCACACCTCGATCGCCTCGTCGTCACGTTCGATCGCCCGCCGCAGGGGCACCTGCGCGGACCTGCCGTGCCGCTGCAACAGCTTCCACACGCCCTGGATCGTGTATCCGACGTGGAACATCCGCCCGATCAGCAGCTTGACCCTCTTCAGCGTCCACCCCTGGAACTCGTCGTCCCAGCCGTGCGCGAGCGGGCCCCGCTTCAACTCCCTCTCCAGCTGCTCCCATTGCCCGGGACTCAGCCGTTCCGCCGAGGCCGGCCCCTTCGAGCGCAGCGCGTCCGCACCACCCTGCTCCCACTCCCGCCGCCAACGTCGCACCGACCGCGACGTCACCCGAAGCTCCCTCGCGACGGCCTCGGTCTTCTCACCGCGAGCGAACCGCTCGGCTGCCTCAAGACGCACCCGTTCCCGCTTTTCCTGCTCCTTGGGCGTCAGCTCGCCCCCATGCGCGTACCGCATGACGACGTCGTACCGCAACGATCAAGAACCGTCACGGGTGCCGGACTCGACGAGTTCAACCTGAGTACTCACCAGCAAAGCGACAGTGAAAAGCACGGACGGCGGCACGGGAAGATTCCGGCCTCATCGGAAAATGGTTCACGTCAGCATGCGGGGACCTCCACGTGACACGCGACCATACATCTATGCAGAGGCTGGCCACCTTCAAGAGTCAGCGACGAATTGAATGCGGCTCATGAATGCGGGTAGATGCATTGGCGTGCCGGGTTGAGCGGCGTCCCGGACGAAAGATCCTCGGCAGACGACGACAGGAGCGCCGATGCAGAAGTCCGTGGAAGTGCTGCTTGATCGGGTCAGCGAACGAGGATCCTACGACGATCAGGACGAGGCCACACGTGCGGTACGCAGCGTGCTGTCAGTTCTGGGCTCCCACCTCGTCGGCGACGACCGAACCGATCTGGCAGCGCTGCTGCCGCCGCAGTGCGTCGCGTGGTTGACCGAATCCGCGCCGGCCAGTGAGCCGCTGACCCCTTCTGGCTTCGTCGAGGCAGTGGCTGAGGGTGACATCGTTGACGAGCTTCAGGCCCGTCGTGCCGTGGCCGCGGTACTCAGCGCGCTGGCTGAAATGGCTGATGAAGCCTTGCTCCGCAGGATTCTGACGCAGCTCCCGCCGGGCCACGCTGCCCTCTTCGGCCGCATGGATCCGGCCTGAGCGGTAAATGGAACAGCCCTGAGCGGCAACGATGCCCTCTGCCGGGCAGGTGCACGGTCAAAAAGATTGTCGGACCAGTGTTGGGGTAGGACATGGCGCGGACAGTGACGCGCAAGACGGACGCCAAGGAGAAATCCGTAAACCCTCGAAATTCAGGAAGGCTACTCACTCCATGGGTACGGGCCGTAGTCATGCTTATTGCCCTGGTCGGGATGGTTCTCTTCGCGGTGGCGTTGGCCAAGTTGACCCTCGAGCCGAAAGCGGCATCGGCAGCGTTGACGCACAACAATCTTCGGCCGGGTGACTCCATTCGCGCGTACCTGGACCGGCCGGGATTTCAGGACACGGTCAAGCAACTCGGCGGGAACATCGTTCTTGGAATGCCGTTTGGCTTGCTCCTGCCCGTTCTGGTTCCGCGTGCCCGAGGACTCGTCCGCGTTGCAGCCGTCACGGCCCTGGTGATGCTGCTGGTGGAGCTGATACAGGGCACCGTAATCACCGGACGGGCCTTCGACATCGACGATGTACTCCTCAACACCTCTGGCGCTCTGCTGGCCTACCTGCTCCTGGGCCGCCGCCTCGGCCGAGCTGTTCACCCACGGCGACACCACTGGTGGCACCGCATTGCTCCCGCGCTCACCGTGAAAGCTGAGCCGGCCGTACTCAAGAGGCGTCGCCGCTGAGTTCCGCCGTTCGCGGGCACCTCATGGGTCCGCGGCCGGCACTCGTTTGACCCTCTCGATCCCCGTCCATGCAGAAGTGGCGGCGTCATGTCTGCGGAGCATCCGACCAACCGGACTTGGCCGTCCGCAATGCCATCGAGTTCGTACCCTCCACTCGCCAGCACCGCCATCTCGGGCGTCCGAGGCGAAGGCCCTCTGCCGATGGCCTGGTCGGTGATGCACCCCCCTGATGCCTGCACTACAGCAGTAATGCAGGCATCAGGGGGTCAGAGCAGCCCGGTGTCGTATCCGCACACCCAGTTGAGCGCCGCGTGGATCCCTCGCAGGTAGTCGCTGCTGCCAGGGGAGCCGCTGGGGTGCTCCAATTGGACCGTCGTGGCGTCCAGTTCGGCCGTGAGCAGCGCCAGATCCGGCGCGCAAGGAACCCCTCGGGCAGTGACTGGGGAACTCTCGGAACGTCCCAGCGCCCACTCGAATGCTGCCACTTCTCCCGCTTGAAACTGCGGTGAGCCCGCACCATGGCCGTCTGTCAGGTCACCGAGAAGGGTCTCGACGTCGACACGTAGGCGGACGCCCACGTGTGGGGCTTCGCTGTCGCCGTTGTCTTCGCAAGTCATCACGCTCCATGCGTACCAATCCGCTCGCGGCGGAGGTCCGCTCTTCGGGACTGTGGCATGGGGCATCACGTGAGATGGGAAGTGGTTCATGCTAGTGAGACCCATGGACTGGTGTGCGACGACCGCCGGCGTGCTGCCGCAGCCTTCGCGCTTCGGAAGCTGCCCTCGCCTTGACCGAGGGATGTGCGATTCCCAGAACCGCAGACAGGGGCAGTGAGAGGGTGTGGGCGAGTTCCCTCAGTTCGTCGTCGGTGGGATGGATGGGGCCGTTGGCACCGTCTTCTGCGAACGCTTTGACCCGAGGGGTACGAATACCGGTCTGCTCGGCGATGGCCTGTGCCGTCAAATGGCGGCGGCGCATGGTCTGCTGGATCAGTCGTGCGAGGTTGTCCATCTTCTCTTTCCCTTCCGGTCAACCACGGGAAGGGCTGGCCCACGGAGATCGTGCGCCGCTGCCCTGGGCCCCTGTGACATCCCTGGTTCTCTGGGGCGTCCCAGCGTGGCGTGTTCTTTATCTGTAGTAGCGCGCCTACCCTCGGCGACCGGCATGACGCCACGGTCACCCGGACGGCTGTTGTCGATGACTCACGCGACGAGCAGATGCGTCTGGAGCGCCGTAGCACCCGGTTCGGGATGGCGCCCCGCCAGGTGGTGTAGCCGATCAACTGCCCGGAATGCGCAGGTCACCGCCGCATTGATGCGGCTCGGCGTCACCCATGCGCTGACGGCAGGTAAGCCAGGCGCGAGGCGGGAGCCATGTCCGCGCGGAGTGGCCGGCGCGCGGCTTACCGGAACGGGTCGAGCAGGGTCGCCTACACCACGAGGCGGGACACGACCCGGTTCGGCCTGTCAAAGCACCTGAGGCCGACGAGCGACACATGAGATGGACCGTCGGGTGGTAAACGCACTCTCATGGCTGGGGCGCCGGGCACGGCCATCCGTACCGCTCCGAGGGCGCTCCCGACGCGCAGACAGTGCGCGAATGAGGGAATGATGACCATGCTGGAGGAAACGTCAGAAACACGAGAAGCACCTTCGATTGTGCATGATGTCTCGATCGCGGCAGCAGTGGGGCGAGGCACGCTGCCCCGCCGACTCTGCATCGCGTTCACAGAGGGCATGGGCGCACAGCGGGCGGCTCTGTCGCTGCTGCCCAGCCTGGATCACTGGCAATTGCTGTATGCCACCGACGAGTCGGCCCTGCTCGGCGAGGCCGTGCAGTTCACGCTCGCTGATGGTCCGTCGATCAATGCGGCGCTGGAGATGCGGCCAGTCCTCGTATCCAACTTGCAGAACAGCCATTCCAGTGCTGGCTCGCACCTGGCTGACGAGGTGCCTGATGTCGAGCAGGTGCTGGCGCTTCCGCTGAACGAGCGCCGCACGCCGATCGGCGTCATGTCCCTCTACTACACGCGGCCGAAGCAGGTGACGGTTCCGCAGCTCGCCCAGGCGCAACGTGCCGCCGGCGTTGCTTTGGACGCGCTGCTGCGCTGGCGACGCGTGCACGCGAGCTCAGGCTGCCAGCGTCCAGTGTGGAAGTCAGATACCCGTGCGGCACGTTGGCACCGTATCCACCGGGCCGCTGGGTGCGTCGCGGCGTGCGAAGACTGCTCCACGCCCGAGGCGTTGGCCTGGCTGCAAGCGGTCAGTACGCGTGATGGACTGTCCCTCCTCGAAGTAGCCGACAGTCTCCTGCAGCCCTCCGCCGAAGAAGAGCTCGGACTACGCAGGCAGGGGAGTCGACCCGCGGAGACGGATTGCCGCGCGTAGGGAGCCTTGGTCTGCCGGCCCAATTGCGGTGGGCGGATCTCCGGTCCTATCCGGCCGGGCGGTCTCCACGCTCGCGTCACCGATGCCCCAATTCTACGCGTCTGTTGGAGCGTTGACGTCACCGGCCGGCGTCCATGGGCGCAGCAAGCGAGCTGCCGGGGATGTCGTCTGCTGTCGGGCGGTACACGGTCAGGGCCTCGGCGAGCTTGTCGAGGAGGAGGGCAGGAGGAGCGTCGGTCACCTCGCCGTCGTAGGCCATGCAGGCATCGTCGGGCAGGCCGGAGATCAGCAGGCGCTTCGGCGTTGCGGCTGCGTAGAAAGGCGTCCTCGCCAGTCGGCCGACGCACGCTGCCGCCAGCAGGCGGGTGCGGGCGAAGCGGCCGGCGTGGGCGACCCGCACGTCGAGCATGCCGTCGGCCAGGTCGTGGCGCCGGACCGGTGCGATTCCGACGCTGCGGTACAGGCCGTTTCCCGCGAAGAACAGCCACAGCGACCGGCGGTGTCCGTTCACCTCGACCTGCACGGGAGCGGACTGGCGCAGGATCCGGGCGACCCCGAGGAGGGTGGCCGGCGGTCCGCCGATCCTTGGAGCCCATCGTTCGCGCAGCCGTACCAGTTCCGGGTAGACGCCAATGCTGAAGGTGTTGAGGAAGTAGGCCGGCTCGGTGCCGCCATCCGCTGCGCGCAGAGGTCTGATCCGGCCGACGTCGGTACGGACGGCACTGCCTTGCATCACCGCGGTGCAGGCGTCGGCTACTGTGTCGACTCCAAGATCGGCGGCGAAGTGGTTGAACGTGCCGCCGGGGAGCACCATGAGGGGCACGTCGGCCGCGAGCGCGGCGGTCGCGGCTGCGTTGACGGTGCCGTCGCCGCCGCACACTCCCAGTGCGCCGCCCCGGTGTGCAGCCTCCCGGGCCGCCTTCGCCAGTACCTTGGGCAGTGGGCCGGCCTCCTCGTCGTAGAGCACGACCTCGGCCTGCGGCAGCATTGTCCTCAACTGTCTGATGGGATCGGCAAGTTGAGGTTGGCTCCCGGAGGACGGGTTGACGACGACGACCAGCCCCTCTCCTTCAGGGAGTGCGGGCACGTCCGCTCGTGGCCGGGCCGGCGGCGGCATCTGCGAGCGGGACGGCACCATGCCGCGCACCGCATAGGCGGCACCCACTCCGAGGGCCGCACCGGCCAGGACATCGCCTGGATAGTGGACTCCGGTGTAGACGCGGGAGAAGGCTACCGACGCGGCCAGCGGAGCCAAGGCTGCGCCCCAGCGCGGTGACTCCAGGGCAACCCCCGACACGAACGCGGCGGCCGAGGCGGCATGCCCGGAGGGGAAGGAACTGGTGAAGGGCTGGCGGGGCAGATGCCGGACCACCGGCACGGCGTCCAGTATCGGCCTGGCCCGGCCGACGGAGCGTTTGCCGATCGTGTTCACCATGACCGAGGCCAGCGCCAGTGATGTCACCCCGCGGACAGCGGCCCGGCGGCCGCGCGCCCCTGCGAGGGCCCACATACCGAGGGCGACGCCGCCCCACAGCAGACCGTGGTTGGCGCTCCGGCTCAGCCTCGGCAGCACCGTTTCGGCTGCGGGCCACTCGCGCGCCGCCACGCTCTGGAACAGCGATTGGTCGGCGGCGCGTAGCAGGTTCCGGATGGGGTGCCGGGCTCGATCACTCATGGACCCCCTTTACCCCACCGAACGCCTCGCACCCGTTCCGGCTGCTGTTCGCGTCACTCGGCCTCTGCCGACTACGCCTTCCGGCCTCCAGTCCAGTCGCCGCGCCCGGGGGCGGGCCACGCCCGCCCCCGGCGGCGCGCAACCGGGTCGTCCCACGGACCCGGCGCACTGGCCCCCTGGCTGCTTTCCGAACCAGCACGGCCTGTTTGCCGCGTACCCCTGGTGCAGAAAGCCAGGCCTCGGATCACTCTTCCGGGGCCCACTGTGCTCGGTCGGTCCCAAGGGCGGGGAGTCCAATGCCCGTAGGGGATGGGCTGGAGGCGTTCGTCTCCGATATGGCCGGGTCGTGGCGTTGCAGGGCCTGGGGCACCGTCACCCGTGATCGGTTCAGGCATGCTGAACCTTGCAGTCCACTCGTTCGACCGCCGCCTGGTGTACTTGCGGACACCAGTGACCGGCCGCGCGCGGTGCTCCGTGGCGCGACCGGCCTGTTCGTTGGTCTGGCAAAGGTCCTCGCTCGTGCAGACACGAGCCTGTCACTGTGAGGTCAAGTGCGATCGGAGTTTGGCCAGGATGCGCGCCAGGAGGCGAGAGACGTGCATCTGGGAGACACCGAGCTCGTCAGCGATCTCGCGCTGGGTCATCTCGCGGCCGAACCTTATGGCGAGGATCTTCCGGTCGCGCTCCGGCAGTGCGGCGATCACCGGCTGCAGCGTGGTCAGCTCTTCGACCAGTTCCAAGTCGGTGTCCTCGAAGCCGACATGGTCGGCAAGAGCGTCATCAGGGTCGGTCCCTTCAAAAGGGGCGTCCAGCGAGAGGGTGTTGTAGCTGTTGGCGGCTCCCAGCCCTTCAAGCACCTCTTCAGCGTCCAGCTGCAGGTGCGTGGCCAGTTCGGCGACGGTTGGTGGCCGGCCGAGGCGCTGCTCGAGGTCCGCGGTCGCCTTGTCCAGCGTCAGGCGCAGCTCCTTCAGCCTGCGCGGAACCCGTAGGGCCCAAGTGGTGTCGCGGAAGAACCGCTTGATCTCGCCGAAGATGGTCGGCAGTGCGAACGTGACGAATTCGACGCCGTGCGAGGGATCGAACCGGTTGATCGCTTTGATCAGTCCGATCGTGCCCACCTGTAGCACGTCTTCGGCCGACTCGGTGCGTGAGTGGAACTGCCGGGCCGCGAAGTGCACGAGGGCCATGTTGAGTTCGACCAGCGTGTTGCGGACGTAGGAGTACTCGGCGGTGCCCTCTTCCAGCGCGTCCAAGCGGGCGAACAGGGTCTTGGACATGGCCCGGGCATCGGCCGGTGCGATCGCGCTCAGGTCCGCGGAGGCAAGGTTGTCTGCCGCCGGTGACGGCATGGCGGTGTCAGGGGCTGTGGTCGGCCCCGGCGTATGTCGGGCCAAGGACAGGGCCGTGGAGTGATCGGTCATCAGACTCGGCATGGCTGGCGCCCTTCATTCAGGTGCCCGTGATCATTTGCGAGGCACGACATGCACGGCCTGTTACCCAAAGCGGCAGGCAGATACACCCACAGTTACAGAACTGAGGGGTCTCGCGTTTTCCGGACAGGCTTCTGACCGTTATTTCACGCGGCGATTCGCAACTTCTCGTACTCGGCGTGGACTTCGCGCGGAGGACGGTAACCCACCGCCGAGTGGAGGCGTTTGCGATTGTACCAGAATTCGATGTAGCGAGTGATGTCCTGCCGGGCGTCCTCGCGGGTCAGGTAAGTCACCCTTGATACGCGCTCGTTCTTCAGGGCGCCGAAGAATGATTCGGCCATGGCGTTGTCGAAACAGATCCCGGTGCGGCCGGCAGATCTGCGGGGCCCGAAGTGGTCCAGCGTCCTCCCGAACTCGGCTGACATGTAGTTACTTCCGCGATCCGAGTGAAATATCGCGTCGGCCGAGATTTTCCTGTTCCGTGCCGCGTTACGGATCGCCCTGGATATCAGTGGGGTTTGGTAGTGCTCGTCCATCGCGTAACCGATGACTTCTTTCGTGCAGCAGTCGATGACCGTTGCGAGGTACAGCCAGCCTTCCCCGGTCGCGATATAGGTAATGTCACCGACGAGCTTCTCGCCGGGCACATCCGCGGTGAAGTCGCGGCCGACGAGGTCCGGCACCTGGCTGCCCGCAGCCTGAGTGAGGTTGAACCTCTTCGGCCGTGGCAGGCAGGGCACCAGGCCCAGTTCGCGCATGAGGCGACGGACCGACTCCACGCCCGCGGCGACGCCCCAGCGGTGCAGCTGGGCCTGGATGCGCCGGTGCCCGTAGGTGCTGTCGGACATGTCGAAGGCTTTCTCGATGAGCAATTTCAGTTCTTCGCGCCGCTGAGCTGTCGCGGATTCCGGGCGGGATCGCCAGTCGTAGTAGCCGGATCTGGAGACGCCGAGTCGGCCGCACATGAACTCGACGCTGTATGCGTACTTCTCGGTGTCGAGCCGCATCTCCTCGATGACCTCGTACTTGCTTGCTACCGGGGATCCTTCGCGAAGTACGCTGCGGCTTTTTTCAGGAAGGTAACTTCCATCTCCAGCTCGCGGTTGCGTCGTTCGAGTTCCTTCAGGCGCGCCCGCTCGTTCACCGTCAGTTCCGCATCGGGAGCCGGTTCCTGCTGCTTCTGGTGCTTCTTCACCCAGCCGCGTAGCGTCTCCGAGTTCAGCTCAAGCTCCCGGGCGACTTCGGAGATCGTCTTGCTTGATCTCAACGCGATCTGGACGGCTTCCTCGCGGAACTCCGGCGAGTACTTACTGGGTGGCGCCACTTCTCCCTCGTTTCCTTGTTCAGGACAACCCTATTGGGTGCCTGTCCGGAAACTTCGTGGCCCCTCACAAGACGTGCTGCGTGGTGATTAGCAGCCACGTGTGCGTGATCCGCGTCGCTCTGTTCGTCGTCCACCCAAGCGAACGGTCGGCCGTTGGCATACTCCACCATTGGCTCCAACTTCCAATGAACGCCATCAGGGCGCTCGTTGAGCAGGGCATCACCGAAGTCGACGAACGGCAGCTCCGGCAGACCGAGCGTAGGTCCGATCCACTTGTTCGCGTCGCTCATCCAGGTTGTGGCCCAGCAGATCTCGTATCCGAGAGCCAGCAGCGCCGGCCCGTGATCGGGGTTGAGCCATACCCGTAGTGGCCTCATGTGGGTCCGCAGTCTCCCGTACCCCCCAACTGCCCCGCTCTCCTGTGGGACGCGAAGGGTGGTGTAGCCCTCGGGGCGCTTCTCGGGCTTCGCCGCATACGGATTCAGGGTTCCGTCGACGTCCAGGAACAGCAACGGCCGACTCATGGCACCCCCAAATTTGCGCTCCCAATCTACTGAGCCATCGAAGCATATCCGTCGTCACGCATCGCTGGAGCGTCCAGCGGCCGGCGTGAAGCCAGGCATCCCGAGATCGACCGCCGCGGCCGTGCGGGCTGTGGTGGCGTCCATCTGGGCGAGCTTGTCCTCGGCACCAGCGAGGCTGACTTTCAGTCCTTCGCCTTCGCCGAGCCAGCCCTCACGCTCGGCCTCAGCGATGCGGGCGACGAGGTTGTCACGGATCTCCTCCAACCGGCCGCGCTGGGCCGGGTCCGGCCGGAGGAGCGAGCAACGAATGCAAGCGTGTTCATGAACACAAGGGCTCGAAAAGGCACGAGCGCAGGTGCCGATGGACACTTTGCGCTTCTCGAAGTGCGCCAGGAAAGCGTCCCATTCCTCCTCGGTGGGTGTTTGAGCTGCCCCGAGTTTCGTAGAGTCCGGTGATCTTGTTTCAGGCGGACTGCGGGGTTTGCTCCTGGCTCTGCCAGAAGGCTTCCTCGTACTCGG
>NZ_JBVIJE010000011.1:303196-330208 GCF_055581585.1 Streptomyces sp. NPDC031426 | reverse complement strand
GCCGACCAGGCCGCCAAGTCCGCCAAGGACGCCCAGGCCTCCGCCGACCAGGCGGCCGCCTCCGCCCACACCGCCGCCAAGGCCGCCGCCTCCGCCGACCAGGCCGCGAGCGACGCGGCCACCTCGGCCGTCGACGCCGCCGGTTCCGCGCAGTGGGCCCAGGCATCCGCCACTGCCGCCTACACGGCCGGAGCGCAGGCCCGCGCCTCCGAAATCGCGGCCGGCAAGGACTCCAAGGCCGCCGACCAAGCCTTCAAGGACGCCTTCAAGACGGCCGTGCAGAAGGAGGAAGCCGAACGCAAGGCCGCCGAGAAGGACACCGGGGCCCAGGCCGAAGCACGCTACCGGTGCGGCATGCTCGGCTGCGACGCCGTGGAACGCCCGGCGCGCTACTGCCAGCACAACGAGGTGCTGTGCGACCTCGCCTCCATGGGCCCCGGCGCCGAGGTCGCCGCCGAAGAGCTGTGGACCGTGGAGAAGGACCTCCTCGGCCTCGGACAACTGGAGGACTGCAAGGGCGGCGACGTCATCGCCTGCGCCCAACTCGCGGAAGACGTCACTCTCAGGTCCAAGTTCAAGCTCCTCGAACGAGGGCTGGAAGCGCTTCAGGACCTGCACCGCCTCCGCTACATGAAGGGGTGCACCCAGTGCTTCCCGGCAGGCACCGAAGTCCTCATGGCCAACGCCGGCACCCAGGACATCGAAACCATCCACCCGGGTGACGCCGTCCTGGCCACCGACCCGGTCACCGGCCTCACCGCACCACGCAAGGTCAGCCGTCTCATCATCACCGACGGCGACAAGCACTTCGACGAACTCACCCTCGCCACCCCCGACGGCCTCCGGAAACTCACCGCCACCTACGAACACCCCTTCTGGAGCCCCTCAGCACACCAGTGGGTCAAGGCCCACGACCTCACCCCCGGCACCACCCTCCTCAGCACCGGTGGCACCACTGTCCGCGTCCAGGCCAACCGCGCCTTCGACCAGCACACCCGCACCTACAACCTGACCGTCGACGAACTCCACACCTACTATGTGTTGGCGGGCAGTACTCCGGTCCTGGTTCACAATTCCGGGTGTTTCGACCTGGACAATCTGACGATTAACGACTCCCACATCGCTAATGGCCATACGCCCGAAGGGATGTTCTCGAGCGACACGTCCAAGACGGAATGGCTTCCGGAGACCACGCCGGCGTCGCGCGCAGCAATTATCAAGGATGTTCTGACGCGCGGGAAGGTCGTGACGAATACGCAGAATCGAGATGGCATCGTCATGGAGTTCACCTACGAGGAACCCATTGGGTTTGACCGATCAAGGAGCAGGAGTCCGCTATACACGATGCGCGTGTACTACGACCCTGCCCTAAATTACGTCCGCAATGCCTTCCCGGTGAGGTGACGCAGGTGCGAATCTCATTCACGCCGAGCGAAGACTACGGCGCGCATGGTCGAGAGCATGTGCAGGGCGACAGCCTGGGGGCGGTGTCCAGGGCTGACCTGAGGTGGTACTACTTCCTGGGGTCTGTCCAGGTGTCGCAATCCGGGATCGAGATCGGGCCTCCATGGGGATGGATTCCGCTATTCGATGTCATGTACTCCGTACGGCAGGTAATGATCTTTGCCGAGGGGGGTGATGCGCTCGGGAAGATAGACTTCACAGAGAACGACGAGTCTATTGATTTCGAGCTCGGCAAAGATATGCTCCACGTGGCACCTAGCTACTTGAACTCAGAAATCACCTGCACTGTGACTGAATTTGTCACGGCTGGCGCGGAGTTTATCCGTGCAGAGCTGCGGCGGGTGGCGTCTGAATATCCCTCGCTCATCGATAACGCCCACGTGCAGGAGCTGGCCAGATCAGTCGCTCTGGAGCTTCCTGGATAGAGGCGCGCTCCGGATATAACAAGGACGCCAGTCGCGGGCCGAAGGCGACGACGTGCGAGGCTGTGCCGCCGCGTTGCCGTCAGCGTTGCCGTCAAGAACAGCCCCGACGCCTCCGGCTGGCTCCGTCGCCGTACGAAGTCGCAGGTAGACCGCATGAAGTCGCATCACATCGCCCGCCGGCGCCCGTAATACGCCCACACGTACTCCGTCCTCGCCGGGAACACTCCGGTGCTGGTGCACAACAGTGCCTGCGGTGTCACGCGCCGGAGAAGCCGGATATTGCGCTCTCCTTTCGCGATGTCTACTTCTGCTCGGTCTAACGGCCTCCGGGTCCTGGTGCTCCACCACTGGATCGGGTGACGGCAGAACTGGTGGAGCCGAGTGATGCGCCTTGGCCCGAGGGACTGGCTCTTGAACTGATCCGTTCGTCGTCGTTACCGCCATTGATCTGGTTCCACGCGGAGAGGCCAGTTCACATCAGTGTGCCTGCGGCGATCGCCAGCGCATCGCTTGGGGTCATGTATACCGACCGAAACTGCAGGACAACGGCAACTTCGCCAGGGTCGGCAACGCCCCAGACATCATGGGAACAAATGTACCGAGGTAGAGCATCCAGGACTGGTCAAGGTCGGCGAAGAGGTGAAGTGGTGCCACTGAGCATTCTGGTACGCACCTATACAGGTGAGGTCTTGGCGACGTCGGTGCATCCCGCCATCGGCGCGGTGTGTGAGTCCGCGCGGAAACGTGGCCTGGTGATGCTGGGCTGCGTGGACAAGTATGACGACACGGTGTTCAACAGAGCCCAGGTATCGCACCTGCGCGAAGAACTGGTTCAGCTGAAGGCGACAGATAGGAGAGGCGATACCGATGACGCTGACCTTCATGGATTCCTACACCCTGTGGCGCAGCCTGCCATTTCCGTCGGGCGGCTCACACAAGGGCCTGAAAATGACGTACGCCGATCTGGCAGAAGCTGACGAATACGTCACAACCGTCACCAGGTTCGTGGAACGCGGCATCTTCAAACCGGTGCCGGTCGACGTACCGGCGATGCTCGAAGAGTTGATGCAGCGAATCGATCGGCTCGGTGAAACGGCGTCGGACGGCGACCAGGCCGTGGCCCGCTCGCAACACGCTTACGCGGCCCTGCTCGATCTCGTTTACCGGCAGTTCCTTGAGGCGGGAGCTCCGCATGAATAGCCGGAATCGCCTCCCTCGGTACCGGCCGAATCGAGTCGCAGCCCTGAGGCAGGGCCGGCCTTCCCAGGGCCCGTCGGATCTTCTCCGGCGGGCCCCGCTGAGTGGATTTCAGGCGCGATTCCTACGGCAGCACCCTGCACAACGCCTCCAGCGCCCCCGCCCACGCGCTGTCCGGCGGTGTCGCATAGCCCACGACCAGCGCGTCCAACGGCTCGGCGACAGCCTCCTCGTGGCGGTAGCCGGCGAGGCCGTGCAGTGCCAGGCCCTGCCAGGTCGCGGCCTGGATCACCGGCTGTTCCAGGCCGGCCGGCAACCGCAGCACCGCGTGCAGGCCGGCGGCGATGCCGGTGACCGTCACCTCGGGGGCCCGGGCGGAGACGGCGGCGGCGAGGGCGTCGCGGCGGCGCCGGTAGCGCAGGCGGGAGGAGCGGACATGGCGGTCGTACGCGCCGGAGGTGATGAACTCGGCGAGGGTGAGCTGGTCCAGCGCGCTCACGGTGTCGATGCGCCCCTTGGCCGTGAGCGCCTCCTCCACCAGGGACGGGGGCAGCACCATCCAGCCCAGCCGCAGTCCGGGGGCGAGGGACTTGCTCGCGGTCCCGAGGTAGACCACGTGGTCGGGGTCGAGGCCCTGGAGCGCGCCGACGGGCTGGCGGTCGTAGCGGAACTCGCCGTCGTAGTCGTCCTCCAGGACGAGCCCGCCGGTGCGCCGTGCCCAGTCCACGACGGCCGCCCGCCGGTCGGGGTGCAGGGGCGTGCCCATGGGGAACTGGTGGGCGGGGGTGAGCAGGACGGCCCCTTCTGCGGTCGACGGGTGCGGGTCGGTGCCGAGTTCGTCGTAGGGCAGCGCAGGCGTGGCCAGCCCCGTGGCCCGCAGCAGCTCCCAGGCGGGCGGGAGCCCGTACGACTCCACCGCCACCGTCCGCGCGCCGCGCGTCCGCAGCACCGTGCCGAGGATGCGCAGGGCGTGCGAGAAGCCCGCGGTGATCACGACGGTCTCCGGGTCGGCGCGGACGCCCCGCGCGCGGGCGAGGTAGCCGGCCAGCGCGGTGCGCAGTTCGGGCCGGCCGCGCGGGTGGCCGTAGCCGAGGACGTGGTACGGGGCGATGGCGAGGCCGCGGCGGGCGGCCTTGAGCCACTCGGTGCGCGGGAAGGCGGCGAGGTCCGGGCTGCCGGGGAGGAGGCTGTAGGCGGGGCGGTCGGGTTCGCGGCGGCGGGGTGGCGTGACCGTACGGGACGGCCGGGCCGCGGCGGTCCGGTCCGCCACCCGTGTGCCCGAACCCTGCCGGGCGGTGAGCCAGCCCTCCGCCACCAGGTCGGCGTAGGTCTCGGCGACGGTGTTGCGGGCGATGCCGAGGTCGGCGGCGAGGGAGCGGGAGGAGGGCAGCCGGGTGCCGGGGGCGAGGCGGCCGGTGCGGACGGCCTCGCGCAGGGCGTCGGTGAGGCCTCGGCGCAGCCCGCCGGAGCCGGCCGGTTCGAGGTGCAGGTCGACGCCCAGAGTGGCCCAAGGTTTCGCCATAGGAATGGACCATACTCCTGGGCTGCCTCGCTCATAGGGTCGAGGGCATGAGCGCAGAGACCAGCACTGAGAAGACCGTCGAGTGCGCCCCCGAGCACACTCCGCGCATGCGCTGGACCGAGCACGCCCCCGAGGTCTACAAGGCGATGATCCGGCTCGACGCGGCGGCCCGGCAGGGCCTGGACCCCGCGGTGTACGAGCTGGTGAAGATCCGTGCCTCGCAGCTCAACCACTGCGCGTTCTGCCTGGACATGCACACCAAGGACGCGCTGGCGGCCGGCGAGAGCGTCCAGCGGATCGTGCAGCTCAGCGCGTGGGAGGAGTCGCGGCACTTCTACACGGAGAAGGAGCTGGCGGCGATCGAGCTGACCGAGGCGATCACCGTGCTGACGGACGGTTTCGTGCCGGACGAGGTGTACGAGAAGGCCGCCAAGCACTTCGAGGAGGCCGAGCTGGCCCGGCTGATCGCCGCGATCACGGTGATCAACGCCTGGAACCGGTTCGGTGTGACCACCCGGATGACCCCGGGCCACTACGAGCCCGGACAGCACAAGTGAGCCAGAGCGAGCGCGAGCGGGCCGCGGAGCGCAAGGTGGACGTGTTCCGCGCGCTGCATCTCAAGCGCCCTCAGGGTGACCCGCTGGTCCTGCCCGGCCCCTGGGACGCGGCCAGCGCACGCGGCTTCGCGGAGGCCGGGTTCCCGGCGCTGGCCACGCCGAGCGCCGGGGTGGCCGCCTCGCTCGGATACGCGGACGGCGCCACCCCGGCCGACGAGATGTTCGCCGCGGTCGCCCGGATCGCGCGGGCGGTGGACGTGCCGGTGTCGGCGGACATCGAGGGCGGGTACGGGCTCGCGCCCAAGGAGATCGTGGAGCGGCTGCTGGAGGCGGGCGCCGTCGGCTGCAATCTTGAGGACTCGAACGGGGGTGTCCTCAAGGACCCGCACGAGCATGCCGATTTCCTCGCCGAGGTCCGCTCGGCCGCCGCCGACCGACTGTTCGTCAACGCCCGGGTCGACGTCTTCGTCTGCGGCGACGGCGATCCCGAGCGGGCCATCGAGCGGGCCGCGCTGTACGTGGCGGCGGCCGCGGACTGCATCTACCCGATCCTCGCCCCCGCCGGCGTACTGCCCCTGCTGCGCGCCGGCATCCAGGGCCCGCTGAACGCCCTGGCCCGGCTGGACGCGGACGGCCCCTCGCCCGCCGCACTCGGCGAACTCGGGGCCACCCGCATCACGTTCGGACCGGGGCTCCAGCGGCGGGCCATGACCGGCGTCCGGGAGATCGCCAACGGCCTCAAGGGGTGAGGACGTTCAGGACAGCCACCGCTTCCAGACGTCGGGGTGGCTGTCCACCCACCTCTTCGCCGCGTCCTGAGGCGAGAGCTTCTGGTCGGCGATCATCAGGGAGACCTGGTTCTGGTCCTCGGTCGTCCAGCTGAACTTCCTCAGGAAGGCCGCCGCCTTGCCGCCGGACTTGGCGAAGCCGGCGTTGAGGTACTTCTGCAGCGGGGTGTGCGGGTAGGCGCAGGCGACCTTCGCCGCGTCCGCGTCGCAGCCCTCCTTGTAGGGCGGCAGCTTCACCTCCGTCATGGGGACCTTCTTGAACAGCCACTGGGGGGCGTACCAGTAGGTCAGGAAGGGCTTGTGCTGCTTGGCGAACTGTTTCATCTGGGTGATCTGGGCGGCCTCGGAGCCGGCGAAGACGACCTGGTAGTTCAGCTTCAGGTTGCTCACCAGGGCCTTGTCGTTGGTGACGTACGACGGGGAGCCGTCCATCAGCTGGCCCTTGCCGCCGCTCTCCGCGGTGCGGAAGAGGGAGGCGTACTTGTTGAGGTTCTTCCAGTCGGTGATGTCCGGGTGCTGCTTGGCCAGGTAGGTGGGGACGTACCAGCCGATGTGGCCGGTCACGCCGAGGCCGCCGCCCCGCGCGATGGTCTTCTTGTCCTCGACGTACCGCTTCTCCTGGTCCGGGTGGCCCCAGTCCTCCAGGATGGCGTCGACCCGGCCCTGGCTGAGCGCGTCCCAGGCGGGCACCTCGTCGACCTGCACGGTGTCGACGCGATAGCCGAGCTCGTGCTCCAGGAGGTACTGGGCCACGGCCACGTTGGACTGCGCGCCCACCCAGGACTGCACGGACAGGGTGACGGTCCTCGAGCCCCGGGCGTTGGCGAACGGGCTGGCCTGCTTGGTCATGTCGGCGGCGCCGCAGCCGGTCACCGTCAGCAACAGCAACAGCAGCGAGCCCACCGCGAGTGTCGTACGTGCGCGCATGTCAGGCTCCCTTCGTCGCGCGTCGCTCGGTCGGCTGGGTCACCCGGTCGAGCATCAGGCCCAGGCAGACGATCGCGGCACCGGCCACCAGACCGGTCGCCAGGTCGCCCTGGGCGAGGCCGAAGGCCACGTTGTAGCCGAGGGCGCCGCCGCCGACCAGGCCGCCGATGATGACGACGGCGAGGACCAGGACCACGCCCTGGTTGACGGCGAGCAGCAACGACCGCTTGGCGAGCGGGAGTTGGATCTGCCACAGCTGCTGCCTGCCGGTCGCGCCGAGCGAGCGCGCGGACTCCAGCGCGGCCGGGTCGACCTGGCGCAGGCCCTGCGCGGTGATCCGGACGACGGCGGGCAGCGCGTAGACGACGGCCGCGGCGACGGCGGGGGCGCGGCCGACGCCGAACAGGGCGACGACCGGGATCAGGTACACGAACTGCGGCATGGTCTGGAACACGTCCAGGACCGGGCGCAGGGCGCGTTCGACGCGGTCGCTGCGCGCGGCGGCGATGCCGGTCGCAAAGCCGAGGACGAGCGTCACGGCGACGGCGGCGAGCACCTGGGAGAGCGTGTCGAGGGCCGGTTCCCAGACGCCGAGGACGCCGATCGCGGCCATGGCGAGGACGGCGGTCAGGGCGGTGCGCCAGGTGCCGATCGACCAGGCCAGGGCGGCGACGATCAGCAGCACCGACCACCAGGGCAGCCACTGCAGACCGCCGCGCACGGGGTCCAGGACCCAGGTGGTGAAGTGCCCCGCCCAGTCGGCCGTACCGCCGATGACCGGGACGCCGGAGTAGAGGTGGTTGGTCATCCAGTCGACGGCGTGGTTGACCGGTTCGGCGATGTCGAGGGTCCAGCCGGAGGGCCAGTCGAGACGGCCGAGGAGCCGGGCGGCGAGGGCGACGGCCACGGTGACGCCGAGGGCGTAGGCCCAGCCGATGGTCTTCGGGCGGGTGGTGCCGGCGCCTGCCGCACCGGTCACCCGGTCCAGGACGATCGCGAGCAGCACGATCGGGATGCCGGCGGCGAGGGCCTGGCCGACGTCGACCGAGGCGAGCGCCTGGTAGACGCGGTCACCGAGGCCGCCGGCACCGATGACGGAGGCGATGACGGCCATGGACAGCGCCATCATGATCGTCTGGTTGAGGCCGAGGAGGAGTTCGCCCCGGGCCAGCGGGATACGGGCGGTCAGCAGCCGCTGGCGGCGGGTCGCGCCGAGCGACTCCACGGCCTCCAGGACTTCGGGGTCGGCGCCGCGCAGGCCGAGTGCGGTGAGGCGGGCCATCGGCGGGGCGGCGTACACGACGGTGGCGAGCACGGCCGCGGGGACGCCGATGCCGAAGACCAGGACGACGGGGAGGAGGTAGGCGAAGGCCGGGAGCACCTGCATGGTGTCCAGGACCGGGCGCAGGGCGCGGTCCAGGCGGTCGGACAGGCCGGCGGCGAGGCCGAGGAGCGCGCCGACGACGACGGAGGCGAGGACGGCTACGACCATGAGCGCGAGGGTCTGCATGGTCGGCACCCACATGCCGAGTGCGCCGCAGGCCAGGAAGGCGATCGCGGTGCCGGCGGCGAGGCGGGGGCCGGCGAAGCGCCAGGCGAGCAGGGCGCCGAACGCCGTGACGCCGGTCCAGCCCGCGGCGAGCAGGGTGAGGTAGACGGCGCGTACGGAGAGGACGACCGCGTTGCTGATGTAGCCGAAGAAGTAGAGGAACAGGGGGTGGCTGTCCCGGTGGTCGATGACCCAGTTGCTGGCGCTGGTGAGGGGTTTGTCCAGGCTGACGGTCAGGTGGTGGGGCCATGATCCGCCGTGGAGCAGGGGCAGCAGTACGGCGGTGACTAGTGCGAGCAGGAGCAGTTTCGCCGCGGTCCGGCTCTTCAGCAGGCGGAGGGTGTTCGTGCGGGAGGAGGTCGGGACGGTGAGCGTTGCCATCAGACGCCCTCCGGGCTGGTGCGGGGGCCGGGTATGGACACGTCCATGCCGGCCACGACGTCCAGCAGCAGTTCGTGGTCCACGGTGCCGACGCAGGTGCCGTCCTCCAGCACGCACGCCGGTGTGCCGGTCTCGGCCACGGTTCGGATCGCGTCCGCGACCACCGCGTCGGGGGCGAGCGCGCCCGGGTGCTCCGGGCCGCCGCAGGCACCCGGCTTCATGGCCGTACGCACCGTCATCACGTGCTCGCGTGGCACGTCCCGGACGAACTCACGGACGTAGTCGTCGGCCGGGGAGCCCACGATCTGCTCCGGGGTGCCCAGTTGGACGACCTTGCCGTCGCGCATCAGGGCGATGCGGTCGCCCAGCTTGAGGGCCTCGGAGAGGTCGTGGGTGATGAAGACCATGGTGCGGCCCTCCTCGCGGTGCAGGCGGGCCACCTCGTCCTGCATGTCGCGCCGGATGAGCGGGTCGAGGGCGCTGAACGGCTCGTCGAACAGCAGCACCTCGGGGTCGACCGCCAGTGCCCGTGCGAGCCCCACGCGCTGACGCTGGCCGCCGGAGAGCTGGGCGGGGCGGCGGTGTTCCATGCCTTCGAGGCCGACCTTGGCGACGACCTCGGCGGCCCGCGCGCGCCGCTCGGCCTTGCCCATGCCCTGGATCTCCAGGCCGTACGCCACGTTGTCGAGGACCGTGCGGTGCGGGAGCAGACCGAAGTGCTGGAAGACCATGGCGGCCCGGTGCCGGCGCAGTTCGCGCAGGCGGGCCTTGTCCATCGCGCGGACGTCCTCGCCGTCGATGGAGATCCTGCCCGCCGTCGGTTCGATGAGGCGGGTGAGGCAGCGGACCAGGGTGGACTTGCCGGAGCCCGACAGGCCCATGACCACGAAGACCTCGCCCTTGCGGACGTCGAAGGAGACGTCCCGGACGGCCGCCGTACAGCCCGTGCGGGCGCGCAGGTCGGCGGGGTCGAGGGCGCCGAGTTCGGGGTCGGCGGGGATCCGCTGCGGCTTCGGTCCGAAGACCTTCCACAGGCCGGAGACCGAGAAGACGGGGGTGTCGGTGGTGGGCGGCTTGCGGGTGGGGACGGTGCGGGTCATCGGGCGTCACCTTCGATCAGGTCGACGGCTTTCTCCCCGACCATGAGCACCCCGATCATCGGGTTGACGGCGGTCATGGTCGGGAAGACGGACGCGTCGGCGATGCGGATGCCGTCGAGGCCGCGGATCTTCAGCTCCGGGTCCACTACGGCGTGTTCGTCGTCGGCGGCGCCCATCTTGCAGGTGCCGGCCGGGTGGTAGACGGTGTGTGCGACCTTGCGTGCGTACTCGCCGAGTTCGGCGTCGTCCTGGATCTCGGGGCCGGGGCAGACCTCGCGCTTGAGCCAGCTCGCGAGGGGCTCGGTCGCGGCGATCTCACGGGCGATGCGGATGCCGTCGACCAGGGTCCTGCCGTCGTAGTCGTCCTCGTCGGTGAAGTAGCGGAAGTCCAGGGCGGGTTTGACGGACGGGTCGGCGCTGGTCAGGTACAGACGGCCGCGGCTCTTCGGCTTGGGGATGTTGGGGGTCATCGAGACGCCGTACGAGGGGCGCTCGTAGCCGAGCCGCTCCGGGTTGTCCATGAACGGGATCTGGTAGAAGTGGAACATCAGGTCCGGGCCCGCGTGTCCGGGGTCGCGGCGCACGAACAGGCCGGCGTCGGAGTCCATCGCGGAGTTCTCCGGGATCGGGCCGTGGGTCTCCCAGACGATGACCGACTCGGGGTGGTCCAGCAGGTTCTCGCCGACGCCGGGCAGGTCGTGGACGACGGGGATGCCGAGGGCTTCCAGATCCCCGCGGGGGCCGATGCCCGAGTGCAGCAGCAGGCGGGGCGAGTCGACGGCGCCGGCGCACAGGACGACCTCGCTCCGGGCGCGGATCAGCAGTTCCTCGCCGTCCTTGGTGCGCACGTGGACGCCCTCGGCGCGGGTGCCGTCCAGCTGGAGCTTGTACGCCCAGGTCTCCAGCAGGATGGTGAGGTTGGGGCGCTGCTCCATCACCGGGTGCAGGTAGGCCACCGACGCCGAGGACCGCTTGTTGTTCTCGGGGTGGTAGGCGAGGTCGAAGAAGCCGACGCCCTCGGTGAACGGCTTCCTGTTGAAGCCCTCGACGCGGGGGACGCCGAGCGCGGCCTGGGCGGCGTCGACGAAGTCCCGGGCGATGGCGTTCCGGTCCTTCTCGTCGACGGAGACGATGTTGTTCTTCAGGCGGGCGAAGTAGGCCTCCATGGGCACGGCGCCCCACCCCTTGGCGCCGGCCTCCTCCCACTCGTCCCAGTCGGACGGCAGCGGCTTGAAGGAGATGAGGGTGTTGTGGGAGGAGCAGCCGCCGAGGACCCGGGCGCGGCTGTGCCGGATGTGGGAGTTGCCGCGGGGCTGCTCCACCGTCGGGTAGTCGTAGTCGAGGTCGCCGCCGAGCAGGCCCATCCAGCGGCGCAGGGTGAGGACGTCGTCGCGGCCGACATCGCTCGGGCCGCCCTCGATGACGGCGACGGTGACGTCCGGGTTCTCGGTGAGGCGGGAGGCGATGACGGAGCCCGCCGTGCCGCCGCCGATGACGACGTAGTCGTAGACGTGGGGGGTGTGGGACATGGGGGTGTTACTCCAGGGGGTGTTTCCGGGGAAGAGGGGTGCTCAGCCGGCGAACCAGCGCACCGGCTTCGGCGCGAGGTTCTGGTACACGTGCTTGGTCTCGCGGTACTCGGCGAGTCCGGCGGGCCCCAGTTCGCGGCCGGTGCCGCTCTTGCCGAAGCCTCCCCACTCCGCCTGCGGCAGGTAGGGGTGGAAGTCGTTGATCCAGACGGTGCCGTGGCGGAGGCGGGCCGCGACGCGCCGGGCCCTGCCGGGATCGGTGGTCCAGACGGCGCCGGCGAGGCCGTACTCGGTGTCGTTGGCGAGGAGGACGGCTTCCTCCTCGGTGCGGAAGGTCTCGACGGTGAGGACCGGTCCGAAGACCTCCTCGCGGACGACCCGCATCTCGCGGTGGCAGGCGTCGAGGACGGTCGGCTCGTAGAAGTAGCCGGACTCCGGGCGGTCCTCACGGGGTTCCGGCCGCTTGCCGCCGCAGCGCAGTACGGCGCCTTCTTCCAGCGCGGAGGCGACGTACGCCTCGACCTTGGCGCGCTGCTGCGCGGAGACGAGCGGGCCGCACTCGACGCCGTCCGCGGTGCCGCGGCCGAGCCTGATCTTCCGTGCGCGGCGGGCGAGTTCGGCGACGAAGCGGTCCCTGACGGACTCCTCGACGATGAGGCGGGCGCCGGCCGAGCAGACCTGGCCGCTGTGGATGAAGGCGGCGTTGAGGGCCTGGTCGACGGCGGTGTCGAAGCCGTCCTCTGTGGCGCAGGCGTCGGCGAAGACGACGTTGGGGTTCTTGCCGCCGAGTTCGAGGGCGACCTTCTTCACGGTCGGGGCGGCGGCCTGGGCCACCTTGGTGCCGCTGGCCAGGCCGCCGGTGAAGGAGACCAGGTCGACGTCTGGGTGCTCGGCGAGCCGGGCGCCGACGGTGTGGCCGGAGCCGGTGACGATGTTCGCCACTCCGGCGGGCAGACCGGCCTCCGCCAGCAGCTCGATCAGCGCGATGGTGGTCATCGGGGTGATCTCGCTGGGCTTGACCACGAAGGTGTTGCCGGCGGCGAGTGCCGGGGCGATCTTCCAGCTGGCCTGGAGGAGCGGGTAGTTCCAGGGGGTGATCAGCGCGCAGACGCCGACCGGCTCGTGCACGACGACGCTGTGGATGTCGGGGGAGCCCGCGTCCACGACCCGGCCCGGCGCCTCGGCGGCGACCAGGTCGGCGAAGTAGCGGAAGGCGTCGGCGACACAGTCGATGTCGATCCGGCCCTCCTCGACGGTCTTGCCCGCGTCCCGGCTCTCCAGCAGGCCGAGTTCCTCGCGGCCCCGCAGCAGGAGATCGGCGACGCGGCGCAGCAGGGCGGCGCGTTCGGCGACCGGGGTGTGCGGCCAGGGGCCGTGGTCGAAGGCGTGCCGGGCCGCGGCCACCGCGCGCTCGGCGTCCTTCTCGTCGCCCTCCGCGACCACGGCGAACGGCCGGGCGTCCGCGGGGTCGAGGATCTCGCGCGTCGCGCCGGAGATCGCTGGAAACCACTCGCCTCCCGCGTGGATGGTCGCCTGGGCCTGTCGTGCCGTTCTGTCCGCCATGATCGGTGTTGCCTTCCGTTCCTGATCCGTGCCCCTGTGTCACACGCGTGTCACGCTCGGGGACCGTCGCCGCCTGCCCAGGTCGCGCACCTCGCATGCGCAATCGACCGCCGAAAGTGCGCGGCATCACACCGGAACCACCGCAGGGCGAGCCGGAATCATTTAATTCCAGAATTCACGGAATGTAATTTCTTGTGTATTCATAATTCCTTCAAGCGTGCGTCAACATGCACCGAACGGCTCACCTTTCCGGTCTACGCATTCGCCCGAATGCCCCAAAGCCCGCCTCCGGTGACCCTCGTTAGGTGATCGTGAAGCGATTGGACTGGCAGACAGCCGAGGATCATCCGACGACCACTCTGCGCTGGAGCGGCGAGGTGGACATCACGTCATGCTCGGATCTGCTCGAAGATTTCCTGACGAGAATCACGATCATGGAAAATGAATATCGGCGGACGATGGCAGATTTGTACCAGGCGTCCTGAGGCGGGGAAGGAGGTCAATCGATGGACACCTGGAGCGTCCCGGAAGCGGACATCGCGCCGAACGACTGGGACCCGGTCGAGGAACTGGCCCAGATACTGGCCACACCGACCAGCGTGCGCCCCGTCGCCGCCCCGCTGGTGCCGCCGCCGCGCAGGAGCGGCCGCCGACGGCTCCGTCCGGAATCGCATCTGCTCGACGGCGGTCGACGCGTCACGCACATCACGCTGCTGATCGCGACGGTCTCCCTGTGCGCAGGGTGCATGCTGGCCTGGTCCGTCTGCTATTCCTATGGACAACTGCGCGAAATCGCCTCGTCGGTGCTGCCGGCGAGAGTGGCGCAATACTGGCCGCTGACGGTGTACGGGCCATGGTTCGTGGCAGCCCTTTCCGTCCTGCGGGCCACCGCTCAACGCCGCAGCGCGTGGCGCTCCTGGTGCATTGTGCTGGCCGCTTCGGCGATGGCCGTGGTGCTGTGTGTCAGCCACTCGTCACATGCGCTGCTCTCGTTAGTGATCTTCGGGATTCCGCCGGTCACCGCTCTGGTGTGTTTCTGGGAACTGGTCGGCCAGATCGCGATCAGGAGCCGCCCCCGGCACGCCACGCACAACGTTCCGCCGAAGCCGACACCGTGAATCCGGTCCGCCAACGCCATGGACGCGGCGTCCTGGACGATCACTACCTCGGTCAGGAGCGCCCGCTCGGCGAGGCCCGGCTGCTGTTCGAGACAGGTGAGGGGGTGTCCCTGCGGGAGCTGCGCGGGCGGCTCGGTCTGGACGCCGGTTTACCTCAGCCGGACGGCGAAGGCCCTGGAGGCGCAGGGCCTGGTCCGGCTCGCGGTGCCCGCGCACGACAACCGGCCACGCATGGTCATGCCGACCCCGGCCGGCCGTGCCGAGGGGGCTGAGCAGCAGCACCGCGCGGACGCCCTCGCCGCCGGTCTCCTGGCAGGCCTCACCCCCGCCAGCGGGCCGAGCTGACCGGGGCCATGGCGACCGCGGAGCGGCTGCTGTTGACTGGCCGGGATCAGCGTGGAGAGCGTCAACGGTGCTTCGGCGGACGCGCGGGCCTGTCTGGACGCCTACGCGGCGGACATCGACGCGCGCTTCCCCGAGGGCTACGACAAGGCGGCCCTGGTCCGGCCCCGAGGAGGTGACCGGGGCCGCCGGCGCCTTCCTGGTGGCGTACGAGGAGGGGCGGCCGGTGGGCTGCGGGGCCCTCAGCCGCCTCGCCCGCGGGGTCGGCGAGATCCGGCATGTCCGGGTGCGCCCCGAGGCGCGCCGGCTGGGGCTTGCGCGGCGGCTGCCGGCGGCGCAGGCGCGCGGCCCGGCGGTCGTACGCCTGGACACGCACGCCGTGCTCACCGAGGCCCGGTCGATGTCCCGGGCGTGCGGGTACACCGAGATCCCGCGCTACAACGACGACGTCTACGGCGGCCACTGGTTCGAGAAGCGGCTGCTCCCTGAGGACGGCGCCTGACATCCTTCGTCCGAGGCCGAGTTCGGCCAGAGGGACCCCGCACACGGCAGAGCTCGGCATCCCCAAGCGGGATGCCGAGCTCTGCCGTGTCTCCGGAACCCTCAGATGAGGCCCAGCGAGCGAACCGCCTCGCGCTCCTCCTCCAGCTCCTTCACCGACGCGTCGATGCGAGCACGGGAGAACTCGTTGATGTCCAGGCCCTGGACGATCTCGTACTTGCCGTCCTTGGTGGTGACCGGGAAGGAGGAGATCAGACCCTCCGGAACGCCGTAGGAGCCGTCCGACGGGATGCCCATGGACGTCCAGTCGCCCTCGGCCGTGCCGTTGACCCAGGTGTACACGTGGTCGATCGCGGCGTTCGCGGCGGAGGCGGCCGACGACGCGCCACGGGCCTCGATGATCGCGGCACCGCGCTTGGCGACGGTCGGGATGAAGTCCTCGGCCAGCCACTTCTCGTCGCCCACGACCTCGGCGGCGTTCTTGCCGGCGACCGTGGCGTGGAAGATGTCCGGGTACTGGGTGGCGGAGTGGTTGCCCCAGATGGTCAGTCGCTTGATGTCGGCGACCGTCGAACCCGTCTTCTTCGCGAGCTGGGTGAGCGCGCGGTTGTGGTCCAGGCGGGTCATCGCGGTGAAGCGCTCGGCCGGGACGTCCGGCGCGGCGGCCTGCGCGATGAGCGCGTTGGTGTTGGCCGGGTTGCCGACGACCAGGACCTTGATGTCGTCCGCGGCGTGGTCGTTGATGGCCTTGCCCTGCGGCTTGAAGATGCCGCCGTTGGCCTCCAGCAGGTCGCCGCGCTCCATGCCCTTGGTGCGGGGGCGGGCGCCGACCAGGAGGGCTACGTTGGCGCCGTCGAAGGCGACGTTCGGGTCGTCGGTGATGTCGATGCCCTGGAGCAGCGGGAAGGCGCAGTCGTCCAGCTCCATGGCCGTGCCCTCGGCGGCCTTGAGCGCGGGCGTGATCTCCAGGAGGCGCAGCTTGACCGGAACGTCCGCGCCGAGCAGCTGGCCGGAGGCGATGCGGAAGAGCAGGGCGTAACCGATCTGGCCGGCCGCGCCGGTGACGGTGACGTTCACGGGAGTGCGGGTCATGGCGTTCTCCGTATGACAGCTGGCGGTGGGGCGTCCCTGCCCCGGGCGGATGATCGATCTCTCGGCGTCAAGAGATCGATCCAGCGGTCAGGCTATCGCGCATCCGGCATGCGAGACGTACAGGGCCGTGTGGCTCACCCCACAAGTCGGACACATGGCGAAACGAAGGGGCGGCCGCCCGTCCGGGAGAGGGGGAGAGGACGGAGGCGGCCGCCAGGTGGGGGTACCGGTTTGCCGGACTCCCGTGGGGGTACTGGGCCGCGTGCCCGGAATCCGGCCCACCATGCACCCGGCCCCGGAATTTCTTTCTCCCGGTTCAGCGCACGGTCCGCGCCGGCTCTACTTGGTGCACCCCGTCCGCCCGGATGCCAGGGTCGCGCAGGCCTTGGCCTCGGCCGCGTTCTTCACCGCGACCATCGGGGTGTAGGCGATGGTGTCGCCGACGCCGGAGGTCTCGCCGGTCTGCCGGGCCGTCCCGACGGAGATCTGGACCTTGTCGCCCTCGGCGGCGCCGGTGATGCGGCCCCAGGCGGTGCCGCAGGCCCTGCTGTAGCGGACCTCCAGGGTGGTGGTGCCGATGGTGGCGGTCCTGGCCGTGGTCACCAGGTCACCGCTGCACCCCATGGCCTCGGCGTCCTTCCCGTCGCAGGCGGAGCCGGTGCACTTGACCCCGGGCGGCGGGGTCGCGTGCGTGGTGGCGCTCGGGGACGGCGGCTTGGCGGCGTTGTGGTGCTTGCCGCCGTCCCGGTTGGTGAAGAAGAAGACGGCGCCGATGACGACGAGCACGCCGACGAGCCCCGCCAGGAACATGATCATCCGCTGCCGCCCCGCGTTCCCGGGGGCCGGGATGCCTCCCCCGGCGGGACCGGGTACCTGTGGCCGGCCGTCGTACGGGTTCGGGGTGTTGGGGGTCCAGCCGGGGCCCTCGGCCGAGCCGGCGGGCCGCACACCGTTCGCGGCAGCGACGCCGGGGCGGGCGCTCGCCTTCGACGGACCCTGATACCCGGCCAGGCCCCAGGAGTTGGCACCCGAGTTACCGCCACGCCGCCCGACGCCGTCCCGGCCACCAGGACCGAGGCCCGCATCCTCAGCCGACCCCAGGCCCGCCCCGTCGCCCGCACCCAGCCCCGCCGCGTCGGCCACACCCAGCCCCGCCGCGTCGGCCGTACCGAGTCCCGCGCCATCGTCCGCAGCAAGGCCCGAACCGCCGCCCGCACCACGCCCGAAACCACCGCCCGGCCCAAGCCCCGCTCCCCCGGCCGAGCCACGACCGGAACCGTCGACCCGATCACGACCGTCGGCCCGATCCCGACCGTCGACCTGATCCCGACCGTCGACCCGACCACGACCCTCGGCCCGACCACGCCCGTCGGCCCGATCCCAACCGTCGACCTGATCCTGACCGTCGGCTCGATCCCGACCCTCGATCCGACCACGACCCTCGGCCCGATCAGGCCCGTCGACCCGATCACGACCCTCGGCCCGATCACGCCCCGCCCGCTCCCGTGCGTCGGCGTCGGGGGCCGTTGGCTGGGTGGGGATAGTGGGGGAAACGCCGGCCGGGCCGGCGATCCCCATGGCCGCGTCGGTGCCCTTGCGGCCGGACGGGCCGCCGGTCGCCTCCGCCGCGCCGAACTCCCCGAGCGCCGCGCGCGCCTGGGAGATGCGGATCGCCTCCATCGTTCGGTCGTGCCGCATCTCGGCCCGGCTCCAGGCGCGTTCGGCCAGCTCCCACATCGTGGTCAGATGCACCAGGTTGGTGCCGGTGACCTCGGCGAGCGCGACGATCGCGCCCTTGGGCGCGAGGAGCCGGCCGCCCAGGTAACGCTCCCAGGACGTCTTGCTGTAGCCCGTGCGGTCGGCGAGTGCCGCGACGCTCAGGCCGCTGCGGTCCACGAGCCGCCGCACCTGCTGGGTGAACTCCTTGATCTGCGGATCCAGTTCCTCCGGCAGATCTTTCCAACGAGGCATCGCTTCCCCCCTACTTCCCCCGTCACGGCTACCCACAAGGATGCACTGCCTGAGGATCCCAGTTCCCGGAGTGGGGGCGCGCAGGAGCACGGACGGCGCGCGCGGACACCGTAGCGGAACGGTCACTTCCGTGCCACAGCGCATGGACAGGCGTTGAACAGGCGGTTCTTGGGCGGGAGGCTGATTCCCGGCGGTGGTTCGCCCTTCCTCGGGGGAGAGGGCGAACAACCGTTCAGCGGGCGTCGAGTTCCGGTCGGCAGGATCCGGCGGCGCGCGGTGCCACCCGCTACTTGCTGCTGCTGAGCGTGACGTGCAGGAGGTCCTTCAGGAACGGTATCTGCAGCCACGGATTGGGCTGGGCCATCATCGCCAGCAGGACGATCGCGAGGCCGAGGACGCCGTAGGTGGCGATGTCCGTGAAGCGGGAGCGGACGGCGAGCATGCCGACGCTCGGCAGTATCCAGCGCATGACCGCGCCGGCCAGCAGGGCCACGCCGATCAGCAGGGTGCCGGCGCGGAACGCGTCGAGGGCGGTCAGCAGCAGGCCGAGCGCGACCCCGCCGAGCACCACGAGCAGGGGCCACTGCCGCGCCGGGGCCGGGGCGTCGCCGGACGCGGCCCGGCCACCGCCCTCGGGCCGCGCGGTGTCCCGGGTGATCCGCGGGAAGCGGCGGGTGGTCCGCTTCCCATGCTCCTCGGCGCCGGTGTGCACTCCGCGGGTGACCGCCCCCGCGCGGGCGTTCTCAGCCGGCACTGCGCTCCGCCGCCTCGACCACGTTGACCAGCAGCTGCGCCCGGGTCATCGGGCCCACGCCACCGGGGTTCGGGGAGATCCAGGCGGCCACCTCGGCCACGTCGGGGTGCACATCGCCGACGATCTTGCCCTCTGCGGTGCGGGAGACCCCGACGTCGAGGACGGCGGCGCCCGGCTTGACGTCCTCGGCGCGGATCAGGTGCGGGGAGCCGGCCGCCGCGATGACGATGTCGGCCCGCTTCAGGTGGGCGGCGAGATCGCGGGTGCCGGTGTGGCACTGGGTGACGGTGGCGTTCTCGCTGCGCCGGGTGAGCAGCAGCGGCATGGGCCGGCCGATGGTGACACCGCGGCCGACGACCACGACCTCGGCGCCCTTGATCTCCACGCCGTGGCGGCGCAGCAGGGTGAGGATGCCGTTCGGGGTGCAGGGCAGCGGGGCCGGCTCGTTCAGCACCAGTCGGCCGAGGTTCATCGGGTGCAGCCCGTCGGCGTCCTTGGCCGGGTCCATCAGCTCCAGGACGCGGTTCTCGTCGATGCCCTTGGGCAGCGGCAGCTGGACGATGTAGCCGGTGCAGTCCGGGTCCTCGTTGAGCTCCCGTACGACCGCCTCGATCTCCTCCTGCGTCGCCGTGGCGGGCAGCTCGCGCTGGATGGAGGCGATGCCGACCTGCGCGCAGTCGCGGTGCTTGCCGGCGACGTACTTCTGGCTGCCGGGGTCGTCCCCGACCAGGATCGTGCCGAGGCCGGGCGTGACCCCCTTCTCCTTCAGCGCCGCCACGCGGGCGGTCAGATCGGACTTGATCGCGGCTGCGGTGGCCTTGCCATCGAGAATCTGGGCGGTCATACCCCCATCCTCGCGGATGACCCGCCCCCGGTTCCAATCCGGGTCCCCCGTCCGCCCGCGCTGTGTCACGACATGATCGGTGATGTTGCACTTGCACAACACCTGCGTCATCCGGCTGGACAAGCCGGTAACCGGTCAAGAACGATGAGCAGACAGTGCAGCGGGCAGCTCATCGGGGGGACGGACCGCATCTGTAGAAACCCTCCTCCGTGCAGTGCCGCGCCTCGTCCCCGCACTCGATCAACGGAGGAAACACCGCCATGAGCTTCGGCGACCCGAACAACCCCTACGGCCCGCCGCAGGGCCAGCAGCCCGGCTACGGCTACCCGCAGGGCCAGCAGCCCGGTTACGGCTACCCGCAGGCCCCGCCCGTCCAGCAGCCGTACGGCGCCGGCGCTCCGATGACGGCCATGCCGGGCAACGTCAGCGCGGCCCGCGTGCTGCTGTGGGTGATCGTCGGTCTGCAGGTCATCGGCGTGGCGATCTTCGCCTTCGCCGGTGTGGCCCTCAACAAGGCCAACAACGACAGCTCCGTCCCGTCCACCCTCCGGGACTACCCGGTCGGCGTGATGTGGGCCTTCGCGGCGCTCGCGCTCGCGTGGCTGGTGTGGGCGGCCGTCCTCGCCTCGAAGTTCACCACCGGTGGCAACGGCCTGCGCGTCACGGCCCTGGTCTTCGGCATCATCACCGCCGTCCTCGCGCTCTACCCCTTCACGGTCCTGGGCATCATCCACCTGGTGCTCGGCATCCTGATCGCCTGCTTCGTGGGCGGCTCCAACGGCAAGGCCTGGTTCAACCGCGCGCGCTACTGAACCCGCCCGCGTGACGGAACAGTTCGCGCCATTTCAACGCCGAGGGCCGTGTCTCACCCGTCCAGGGGGAGGCACGGCCCTGGTGTGTCCCCCTAGTCTGACCGGGTCGGCCGGGGTGGCCGTCAGGCACGGGGAGACGCACCTTGTACAGCATCATCGTCGTACCTCCGCCGACCCCGGAGGACCGACAGGACAGCACCCGGATCCGGCTCGCCCCGGGTGATCGCCTCACCTTCGGACGGGCTCCCGGCAACGATCTGACGATCCCGCACGACGGGGTCTCCCGCCGCGCCGGGGAACTGAGCGCCCAGGGCGCGTTCTGGATACTGAGCAACCTGTCCGCGCGGCAGACCTACGTCGTGGAGAACCCGGAGGGCGCCGGCGAGCACATCAAGGTCGGCCCGGGCCGGCTCGACGCGCCCGTCCCGTTCGAGTTCTCGCGGATCGTGCTGCCCGCCGCCGGGGACCTGCTGACGATCGAGGTGTGGGCGCCGCGCCACGACTATCTGCGGGAGGGGGCCGGGCCGGACGGGGACACCACCGCGCCCGCCTTCTCCGTCGACCGCACCAAGCGCTACTTCGCCGTCCTGGCCGCCCTGTGCGAACCGCGGCTGCGCGGCGACCCGCACGCCCCGCTGCCCACGGTCGACCAAGTCGTGGACCGGCTGCGCCCCGCCTGGCCGGCCGCCTCGCGCACCTCGGTGCAGTGGAACATCGACTACCTCGCGGTGAAGCTGCGGCTCAAGCCCGGCCCGGAGACCGCGGACACCGGTCCGCGCCTCAACGGCAAGAAGGAGTCCCTGGTGTCCCTGGCGCTCCGCTTCGACCTCGTACGGGAGGACGACCTGGTCGTCCTGTCCGCCGCCGACGCGAGCCGTACGGCCCGGTGACCGAGCCGTACGCCGTGCCGGTGCCACGGGGTTACCGGGTCGGCGCCTGGGAGGTGCGCGAGCCGATCGCGACGGGTGCCTTCGGCAGCGTGTACGCGGCCCGGCGCACCGGCGGCTCCGCGGAACTGCCCACCAGCGCCGCCCTGAAGTTCCTGCCGACCGGTACCGGCACCCCGCGCCAACTGGCCCATCTGCGCGACCTCATCGAGCGCGAGATCGACCTGCACCGGCGGCTCAGCCGGCCGCGGCTGATCCGGATGTACGAGTCCCTCGTCGTCGACGACCCGGACCGCCCGGAACTCGACGGCGCCACCGTCCTCGTGCTGGAGCGGGCCGAGGGCTCCCTGTCCGCCCTGCTCGCCGCCGCCCCGCGCCCGGACGCCGGCCCCGCGCTGCTCGCCCAGATCTGCGAGGGGCTGGCCCAGCTGCACCGGGCGGGCTGGGTGCACGGGGACCTGAAACCGGCCAATGTGCTGCTGATGGCGGACGGTTCGGCGCGGCTCGCCGACTTCAACATGGCCGCCGAGCTGGAGGGCACCCACGCCTACACCCCTGCCTTCTCCACCCCGGACTACACCCCGCCCGAGCTGCTGTGGTCGGAGATCGGCGAACGCGGCCGACGGATCCGGCCGTCCGCCGACGTGTGGGCCTTCGGCGTGCTCGCCCATCTCGTCCTCACCGACTCCTTCCCGCTGCCCGGCGCCACCCCGACGGCCCGCCGCGACGCGGCCGCCGCCTACGCGCGGGGCACCGACGCACTGCGCCTGTCGCCCCGACTCCCGGACGTCTGGCGGGAGATCGTGCGGGACTGCCTGGCCCGGACGCACGAGACACGCATCGGCACCGAGGCACTGCTGCGCCGCGTCGAGGCGGCCGCCGGCACCGGCCGCTCGCCACGCCTGCCCCGCCGGCTGTTCCCGCTGTTCCCGCTGTTCCGACGCCGCGGACGCCGGCGGTTGGCCGTCGCGGGCGCCGCCGCCGCGACCGTCGCCGTCGCGGCCCTCGGCTACGGCATCAGCACCTGGGCGGGCGACGGCGATGGCGGCACGGACGGCAAGGCCCTGGCCGCGTACGGCGCCTCCGAACTCCGCACGGACAAGGGCGTCCCGGTGCAGTACCGCAAGCTCATCGTCGACTCCGCCCACGCCTGCCCCGAGCCCGAGGTGACCCCCGCGCTCATGGCGGCGATGCTGAAGGCCGAGAGCGATTTCGACCCGAACCTCTCCGACCCGGCCAAGCACGAGTTCGGCATCGCCCGCTGGACCCCCGCCGTCCTGCGCTGGTACCTGCGCGACGACGGCGCGCCCGCATCGGCCACGCCCACCCCGCCCCTCACCCCCTCCGTCTCCATCCCGGCCATGGGCCGCTACCTCTGCTTCATGGCACCCAATCTGAAGGCCGGCCTGCCCGGCGACAAACGGGTGCTGCTCTCCGCCGCCTACCGGACGTCGTACAAGAAAGTGAACGACGCGAACGGAGTTCCCCCGAGGTACCGCGACTACTGCACCCGCGTCGCCCACTACCTCGAGGAGTACACGCCCCCGGGAAAGACGTGACCCTCAGACGTCCGAGGTACCGGCACGGGGACACGGCTGCGACGGTGGAACCACTCCACCGGGACGTCACGGACATCACCGACGTCAGGCGGAGCAACCGACACCGTTCGTTCACATGGGGGAACACGTGAACATCGCCAAGCCCGCCGCACTGCTCGTCGCGGCCACCGCCCTGCTCGCCGGCTCCACGGTCGCGGCCAGCGCCGCCGCCGCACCGGACGGCACCCGGGTCACCGGCGTCCAGCAGGTCGCCGACCAGGTCCTCGCGGGCCACCCGAAGCCCCTGAAGGCCTCCGCCGACAGGGTCCAGTACGACGGCCTGACCCTCACCAGGGCCGCGAAGGGCGTCGCCGCCAAGGACCTGGACTGCGCCTACGGTCACCTCTGCATGATCGTCAAGGGCACCAAGTTCGACTTCTACAAGTGCCAGACCTGGACCGTGAACAACTGGACCGGCGACGGCCCGTTCACCAACAACCAGACGCCGGGCACGGTTGCCAGGTTCTTCAACCAGGACGGCAGCGTGCGCTGGACCTCGACGGCGTACGAGGCCGGCACGGCCACCTGGGACCCGATCTGGTCCCTGCGCCCCTGCTGACCCGCACAGGCCGACGGCCTCCGGCTCCCTCGGGGGAGGGCCGGAGGCCGTCGGCCTGTCCACGGGTGATGTCAGTGGAAGAAGTGGCGCGTGCCCGTGAAGTACATCGTCACGCCCGCCTTCTTGGCGGCCTCGACGACCTGCTCGTCACGGATCGAGCCGCCCGGCTGGACGATCGCCCGGACGCCGGCGGCGATGAGGATCTCCGGCCCGTCGGGGAAGGGGAAGAACGCGTCCGAGGCGGCGTAGGAGCCGCGCGCCCGCTCCGCACCGGCCCGCTCGACGGCCAGCTTGCAGGAGTCGACCCGGTTGACCTGGCCCATGCCCACACCGACCGAGGCGCCGTCCTTGGCGAGCAGGATCGCGTTGGACTTCACCGCGCGGCACGCCTTCCAGGCGAAGGCGAGCTCCTTGAGCTCCTCGGGGGAGAGCGCCTCGCCGCTGGCCAGCGTCCAGTTCGCCGGGTCGTCGCCGTCGGCCTGGAGCCGGTCGGTGACCTGGAGCAGGACACCGCCGTCGACCTGCTTGGCCTCGACCCGGTTGCAGGGCGCGCCCGGGGCCTTCAGGACCCGGATGTTCTTCTTCTTGGCGAGGGCCTCCAGGGCCCCCTCCTCGTAGTCCGGCGCGACGATGACCTCGGTGAAGATCTCCGCGACCTGCTCGGCCATCTCCCGGCTCACCGGCCGGTTGACGGCGATGACACCGCCGTACGCGGAGACCGGGTCGCAGGCGTGCGCCTTGCGGTGCGCCTCGGCGACGTCCGAACCCACCGCGATACCGCAGGGGTTGGCGTGCTTGATGATCGCGACGCACGGCTCGTCGTGGTCGTACGCGGCACGGCGGGCGGCGTCCGTGTCCGTGTAGTTGTTGTACGACATCTCCTTGCCGTGCAGTTGCTCGGCGTCCGCGAGCCCGCCGCTGCCGTCGACGTACAGGGCGGCCGGCTGGTGCGGGTTCTCGCCGTAGCGCAGGGTGTTCTTGCGCTCGTAGGTGGCGCCGAGGAAGTCGGGGAACCGCGACTCGTCCGCCGGGGCGTAGGAGGAGGCGAACCAGGAGGCGACGGCCACGTCGTAGGCGGCGGTGTGCTGGAACGCCTCCGCGGCCAGGCGCTTGCGGGCGGCGAGGTCGAAGCCGCCGTCCTTGACGGCCGAGAGCACGTCGGCGTACCGCTCGGGGCTGGTGACCACGGCGACGGAGGGGTGGTTCTTCGCGGCGGCACGGACCATGGACGGGCCACCGATGTCGATCTGCTCCACGCACTCGTCGTCGCTCGCGCCCGAGGCGACGGTCTCGCGGAAGGGGTAGAGGTTGACGACGACGAGGTCGAACGGCTCCACGCCCAGTTCGGCGAGCTGCTCGCGGTGGCTCTCCAGCCGCAGGTCGGCGAGGATGCCCGCGTGCACCCTCGGGTGCAGGGTCTTCACCCGGCCGTCCAGGCACTCGGGGAAGCCGGTCAGCTCCTCGACCTTGGTGACGGGGACACCGGCGGCGGCGATCCGGCCGGCCGTGGACCCGGTGGAGACCAGCTCGACACCGGCCTCGTGCAGCCCGCGCGCGAGCTCTTCGAGCCCGGTCTTGTCGTAGACGCTGACGAGCGCGCGGCGAATGGCCCGCTTGCTGCTCTCGGCCGTGACTGTGCTCTCGGCGGTCACTGGATTACTACCTTTCGTCCCTCAATGCGATAGCCGTTGCGGGCGAGCCGCCCCACGACCTCGACGAGCAGCCTTCGCTCGACTTCCTTGATGCGCTCGTGCAGCGCGCTCTCGTCGTCCTCGTCCCGGACCTCGACCACGCCCTGAGCGATGATCGGGCCGGTGTCGACCCCGTCGTCGACGAAGTGGACGGTGCAGCCGGTGACCTTGGCGCCGTACGCGAGCGCGTCGCGGACGCCGTGGGCCCCCGGAAAGCTGGGCAGCAGGGCGGGGTGCGTGTTCACGAACCGCCCGCCGAACCGCGCGAGGAACTCCTTCCCCACGATCTTCATGAACCCGGCGGAGACCAGGAGGTCGGGCTCGTACGCGGCCACGGCCTCGGCGAGGGCGGCATCCCACTCCTCGCGGCTCGCGTGGTCCTTGACCTTGCACACGAAGGTCGGCAGCCCGGCCCGCTCGGCGCGGGCGAGCCCCTCGATGCCGTCTCGGTCGGCCCCTACGGCGACGATCCGGGCGCCGTACCGCTCGGCTCCGGTGCGCTCGATCTCGTCCAGGAGCGCCTGCAGATTGGTGCCGGATCCGGAGACCAGCACGACGAGGCGCTTGACCGCTGGGCCAGCGGGGGTGGCGGCCACGATGGGGCCCTTTCTGGGGTGGCGACGGTTCCGGTCGGCGCTTTGTGCGTTCGCACGAATGCTTCACGCCCCTCGATACAGGGAAGTCTACGAAGCGGCCGACCGTCAGCAACGATACCGGCACACGGGACGACCCCCACGGGACGGGGGCGTGGCCGGAAGGTAGCGTTCGTGGGGAATCAAGAAGGGGGCCGTCTCCAGCAGCCCCGGGAACGCGGTCGTCATGCGGTGCGTTCACTGGGTGACGCTCACGTCGGACTGCCGTATTCACCTAGGGGAAGACGCTCTTTTGATGCCCGATCGCAGCCTGCGACTCCTGACGTTCCCTCTGCGCCCGGCCCAGGGAGGCGAGCGTCGCGCCGTACTGCTGCGGGAGCGGCCGGCCTCGCCGCCGCAGGCGCCCCAGGGCGGGCGCGACGGTGACGGACGGGGCAGCGGGCCACAGGAGGACAATCCCTTCGCGCCGCCGCCCGAGGGTGCGCCGGACCGGCCCTGGCAGCCGCGCCACCCCCAGGGGCAGGGTTCCGGTCAGGGGCAGGGTTCCGGTCAGGGGCATGGCTCCGGTCACGGCGGCGGCTCCCCGTGGGGCGACCAGTGGAGCGACCGTCAGCCCGGGCGCTCCCCCGGCGGCTTCGGCGAGCGGCCCGGCGGCGGCCCCCAGGGCCCCGGCGGCCCGGGCGGCGGCCCCGGCGGCATGCGCTGGGACCCGACCGACCCCGCCCAGCGCCGCGCGCGCTACGCCCTGCTCTCCGGCATGTGGGCCGTCTTCTTCGCCCTGTTCAGCTGGCCGTACGTGGCCCTGCTGCTGGGCGCGCTGGCCCTGTACTGGGGCGTCAGCGCCCTGCGCGCCAAGCCGCGCAGGACGGACCCGGACACCCCGACGCCTCCGCCGGGGGCGGGCCGGCCCCAGGTGACCGCGGCCGTCGGCGGCCTGGTCACGGCATCCCTGGCCCTGGTCCTGGTGGCCTCGACCTTCACCGTCCAGTTCGTCTACCGCGACTACTACACCTGTGTGAACGACGCCCTCACCCACGAGGCCAAACAGTCCTGCGACCGACTGCTGCCGCAGCAACTGCGGGGCGTGCTGGGGGTCGGGAACAGCTGAGCATCCGGCTCGGGGCATGCGGGTCAGTCCGGTGAGGTGCCGGGCGATGGGTGCTCGGTGGGGCCGGGTCGAGGGTCCGGCGGGGGCGTCGGCTCCACAGAGGGTGCCGACTGCGCAGGGGGCGTCGGCTCCACAGAGGG
>NZ_JBVIJE010000011.1:0-303100 GCF_055581585.1 Streptomyces sp. NPDC031426 | reverse complement strand
AGGGTGCCGACTGCGCAGGGGGCGTCGGCTCCACAGCGGGTGCCGACTGCGCAGGGGGCGTCGGCTCCACAGCGGGTGCCGACTGCGCAGGGGGCGTCGGCTCCACAGCGGGTGCCGACTGCGCAGGGGGCGTTGGCTCCGCAGAGGGCGTCGAAGGGGCTGTGGGGACTGCCCAGGGGGCGGGCAGGTCGCGGGGGGCGGCTGCCTCGCGCAGGGCCGCCCAGCGCGAGACGCGCGCCAGGTCGTCGTGCCAGTCCGGGGGGAACGGGTCGTCGGTCGGGAGGAAGTCGTACAGCTCCTCTTCGTCCTCGCCGGGCACGGCCGCGGCGGAGGTCCGGCCCTTGCCGGGCTCCTTGCCTCTGGCTGATTCCTTGCCCTTGGCCTTGGCGGTCTCCTCGTCCTGACCCGCACTCTCCGCCTTGCCGGTGGTCTTCCCCGGTTCCTTCCGGTCCCCGGAGTTCCCCGTCCCCTGCGTCGGGATCTCCCCGTCCCAGCTGCGCCGGCCCCACAACCGCCAAGCCCGTACGGTCAGTGCCACCGGCGTGCCGAACAGCGCCGTCCACGCCCCCGCCGCTCCCCCGGTCTGCCACCACACCGGTCCGAAGCGGGCCAGCGCGGACACGCCCAGCGGGCCGCCGGCCAGGTCGGCGAGCAGGGCGAGGGCCGCCGCGCAGAGCGCCGCCGTCAGCAGCAGGACCCCCGCGGTACGCGCGGCCGACCAGCGGGCCGGTGCCGGTGCGCCCGACTCCGGGCGTGCTGCGGCCCCGCGCGCCACGAACCACCCCGCCGTCACCCCGGCCGCCACCGGCACCAGTCCCGCCGCCCAGTTCGGCGGCGCCCCGGCACCGGCGTCCGGCACCGCCGCCAGCAGGGGGAACGGCGGCAGCAGCGGGGCGGGGTCGGAGGCGAAGGGCTGCACCACATGCCCGACGCCGAGGAGGAAGCCGGGACCGAGGGCGTAGGACGCGGCCCACACCGCCGCGTTGGGGATCAGCGCGACGCCGAGCAGCAGCACCGCGAACCGTCCCGTCCATCCCTCCGTCAGCTGGACGAAGGACGCCCGCGCCGCCCCGCCGTGCCACACCAGTGACACCGCGACCAGCAGCGCCCCGCCGCCGAGGAACACCGCCGTGGCGGCACCGGTGGCCCGTACCGCCGTACCCAGCCGGGCGCGTTCGTCCCCGCCAAACACCAGCCGCCGCACCGACCCCGGCAGCACCACCAGCACCCTCAGCACCGGCTCGCGGGGACGGCCGTACGCCGACCACACCCCGGCCGCCGCCGAGACCGCCGCCACCAATGGCAGACATACCGTCACCCAGGGCCAGCTCGGCCGCAGTTCGCCGCCCGAGCAGTACAGCGCGAGCGCGCCGCCGGCGCCCAGGTAGCCGAGGACGACCCCCGTCCACACCGTGTGCGCCGGTACCGGCGGCGGGCCGTCGGCGTCGGCGGGCGCGTCGACCGCGTCCCTGGCCGCCCGGTACACCAGCCACACGGGCAGTACGAGCAGCAACAGCGGGGTCACCCCCACCGGCAGGGGCGCGCCGGAGAGCGTGTCGGTGCGGACCAGTTCGACGCCGTGAGCGAGCAGCCACAGCGCGTCGGCGACATGCAGCGCACCGCCCGGACCGCTGTCGGGATACGGCGAGCTGACCCACAGCACCATCACCAGCACGGCGAACGAGCCGAATCCGAGTCCGGCCGCGACGGCGCCGCCGAGCAGGCTCGCGGCCAGTCCGGGCTCGCGCTCCCGCATCCGGGTCAGCATGGGCGACAGGGACGGTCGGCGAGCGGTCATCGGGATCACGCCCGCCATGCTGCCAACGACACGCGCTTTCCCGTCGTAACAGGCAAACTTCCGTAGTGTCGCCCAATATACGTTTATGTTCTGTTTCGCACGGAAGGGCGCACGGTGACGACGACGCGGCACACCGCCGGCCCGCTGCCACCGCCGGAGGAACACCGGCGCCTGCGCCGGGCCCGGTCGATGAAGCGGGCCGACACTCCCGGCCCGCTGACGCCCGCTCAGGCCTTCGACACGCTGTACGCGTCCTGCGCGCCCGCCCTCGTACGCCAGACCTTTCTGCTCACCGGGCGCCGGGAGCTTGCTCGCGAGGCCGTGGCGTGGGCCTTCCAACGGGCCTGGCTGCGCTGGCCCGAGGTGGCCCGGGACCGGGATCCGGCCGGCTGGGTGCGGGCGACGGCGCATGACTGCGCGCTCTCTCCCTGGCACCGCTTCCGGCCCCGGTACCGGCACCCGGAGCCGCCGCCCACCGACCCGGCCGACCGGGCGCTGCTGGACGCCCTGCTGCAACTGCCGCCGGTGTACCGGCGCACGCTCGTCCTGTACGACGGTCTGGGCCTCGACCTGCCGGAAACGGCGGCGGAGACGGAGGCGAGCACACCGGCCGCCGCGAGCCGGCTGACCCACGCCCGCGAGGCGCTGGCCGCGCGGTTGCCGGAACTGGCCGACCCCGCCGAGCTGCATCGCCGGCTGCGGGCGCTGGCCTCGACCGAACCCTTGCGCGCGGCCGATCCGGAGCCGGTGCGGCGGGAGGGCGAACGGCGGAACGTGTTCTGGACGCGGGCGGCGATCGCGTTCACGGTGACGATCATCGGCGCGACGACGCTCACGGTGTGGTCGGCGCCGACGCACTATGAGGAGCCGATCGCTCCGGCGCAGGCGGTGCGGGGCGTTCCGCCGGTGGGGGTGTCGGGGCCGCTGTCGCGGGAGCAGCTGGCGTTGCGGACGAAGTTGCGGCAGGCGGAGGCCAAGGGGCCGGAACGGCTGGTCCCGGAGACGCGATGACCGCTGCCCGCCGCAGGGGTTCCGGCCGCTGCCGAGTGCGGGCCCGCCGTGGCTGGCCGCGCGGTTCCCCGCGGGCCTTCGGGGCGCTTGTGCGTCGTGAACGCCGGCAGGCCCGCCCCGGCGAACGGAACGGGCCTGCCGACAGTCAGCTGAGAAGCTCAGCCGCCCAGGATCTCGCGGGCGAGCTTCGCCGTCTCGGTCGGGGTCTTGCCGACCTTGACGCCCGCGGCCTCCAGGGCCTCCTTCTTGGCCTGTGCGGTGCCGGAGGAGCCGGAGACGATGGCGCCGGCGTGACCCATGGTCTTGCCCTCGGGCGCCGTGAAGCCCGCGACGTAGCCGACGACCGGCTTGGTCACGTTCTCCTTGATGAACGCGGCCGCGCGCTCCTCGGCGTCGCCACCGATCTCACCGATCATCACGATGAGCTCGGTCTCCGGGTCGTCCTGGAACGCGGCCAGGGCGTCGATGTGGGTGGAGCCGATGATCGGGTCGCCACCGATGCCGACGGCGGTCGAGAAGCCGATGTCACGCAGCTCGTACATCATCTGGTACGTCAGCGTGCCGGACTTCGACACCAGGCCGATGCGGCCCGGCTTGGTGATGTCGCCCGGGATGATGCCGACGTTCGACTGACCCGGGGTGATGATGCCGGGGCAGTTCGGGCCGATGATGCGGGTCTTGTTGCCCTTCTTGCCGGCGTACGCCCAGAAGGACGCCGTGTCGTGCACGGCGATGCCCTCGGTGATCACGACGGCCAGCGGGATCTCGGCGTCGATGGCCTCGACGACCGCGTCCTTGGTGAACTTCTCCGGCACGAAGATGACGGAGACGTTGGCGCCGGTCTTGTCGATGGCGTCCTTGACGGAGCCGAAGACGGGTACCTCGGTGCCGTCGAAGTCCACGGTCTGACCCGCCTTGCGCGGGTTCACGCCGCCCACGACGTTGGTGCCGTCACCGAGCATGAGCTTGGTGTGCTTCATGCCGGTGGAGCCGGTCATGCCCTGGACGATGACCTTGCTGTCCTTGTTGAGCCAGATAGCCATGGTGTGTTGGTGTCCTCGTCCTGAGTGCTTACTTGGCGGCGTGGGCCAGCTCGGCGGCCTTGTCGGCCGCGCCGTCCATGGTGTCGACGCGCTGGACCAGCGGGTGGTTGGCGTCGGTGAGGATCTGCCGGCCGAGCTCGGCGTTGTTGCCGTCGAGGCGGACGACGAGCGGCTTCTCGACCTTCTCGCCGCGGTCCTCAAGGAGCTTCAGGGCCTGCACGATGCCGTTGGCGACCTCGTCGCAGGCGGTGATGCCGCCGAAGACGTTCACGAAGACGGACTTGACGTCCGGGTCGCCCAGGATGATCTCCAGGCCGTTCGCCATCACCTGGGCGGAGGCGCCACCGCCGATGTCCAGGAAGTTGGCGGGCTTGACGTTGCCGTGCTTCTCACCGGCGTACGCGACGACGTCCAGGGTGCTCATGACGAGACCCGCGCCGTTGCCGATGATGCCGACCTCGCCGTCGAGCTTGACGTAGTTGAGGTTCTTCTCCTTGGCAGCGGCCTCGAGCGGGTTGGCCGCGGCCTTGTCGTGGAGCTCCTCGAACTCGGGGTGACGGAACTCGGCGTTGTCGTCGAGCGACACCTTGCCGTCGAGGGCGATGACCTCGCCGGAGGCGACCTTGGCCAGCGGGTTGACCTCGACCAGGAGGGCGTCCTCCTTGATGAAGGTATCCCACAGCTTGACCAGGACGTTCGCGACCTTGTCCGCGACCTCGGCCGGGAACTTGGCGGCCGCGACGATCTCGCGGGCCTTGGCCTCGTCCACACCGTCGATCGGGTCGATCGGCGTCTTGGCGACGGCCTCCGGGCGGGTGGCCGCCACCTCCTCGATCTCCATGCCGCCCTCGACGGAGGCGATGGAGAGGAAGGTGCGGTTGGCACGGTCGAGGAGGAAGGAGACGTAGTACTCCTCGATGATCTCCGGAGCGGTCTCGGCGATCATGACCTTGTGGACCGTGTGGCCCTTGATGTCCATGCCGAGGATGTCCGTCGCACGGGCGACGGCCTCGTCCGCGGAGGCGGCCAGCTTCACGCCACCGGCCTTGCCGCGACCACCGACCTTCACCTGCGCCTTGACGACGGACTTGCCGCCCAGACGCTCGGTGATCTCGCGCGCCGCCTCAGGCGTGTCGATGACTTCACCGGCCAGCACCGGTACATCGTGCTTGGCGAAGAGGTCCCTCGCCTGGTACTCGAACAGGTCCACGCGCTTCCGTCCCTATCAGTGATCTCGCGGTTCGTTGGATGCGTGGGCGTGCCGCGAAGGGCAACGTGACGTCCGCTTGTCACAAGGGGGGCGCACACGGTGTCCGAGCGCGCGGCATGTCCGTCTCGCAGGTTATCGCCGCTTGCGGGGGCTCCCTAAATCGAGGGTCACACCTGAGCGGTGATACCTGTCACATGATGCCGGGTTTGTTGGCACAGGGTGCCGTCGGATAGGGCGGATGGGTGGCTTCGGTGATCGGTGCTGGATCACTGGCTTCGGGGCATGTGCGAGGCCTCACCGGGCTGGGGTTGACCCGGTGAGGCCTCTGGGGCGGCCCCGGTGGTGCCGGGGCCGGGGCGGTTGATCCCCACCCCAATGGGGACCACCCGCCCGGGCCGCGGGGCCCCGGCCGGACGCGCCGACGGCATTCGGCCGTCCGGGGCCGGACACCCCACGGAGCGGTTGGGGGCACTCAGCCCTGGTGGCGGATGCCCGGTCCGGCGCCCGGCACGCCGTACCCCTCCTGGAGGTACGCCGGTACGGCGGCATGGGCGACCCCTTCGACCCCGCCGACGACATGCCCGGCGAGCGAGCCACCGGCGTCCCGGACCGTGCCGTGGACGTCGTGTGCGAACCCTCCGACCTGCCATCCGACCGGCTCGACCGCACCGGCGACCCCGCCCGCGAAGGGCGGCGCCTGGGCGGTCGTGCCCTCGGCGAAGGCTCCGGTCCGCGTGGTCACACCGTGCGCGAGCGGGGGTACGGCGCCGACGGCACCGCCGGCGAAGGGCTGGACGTCACCGGCCACGCCGTGGCCGAGGGTGCCCGCGTCCGCGACGGCCTGCCCGGCGACCGGCACGATCCCGTGCACGGCACCGGCGGCCACCGGCGGCAGCACCGCGTCCATGGCGTCCTGCCCGACGTGTCCGGACAGCCCGCCGGCGTATGCCGTCGCCCCCGCGGCCACCGGCCGTACGTCGCCCTGGGCTCCGGCAGCGATCCCCTGGACACCGGACACGGCGCCCTCGGCGGCCCCATACGCACCGGCGGCGGTGTGCGCGACGGTTCCGTACGCCCCCGACACGGCGGCCCCGGCGGTCCCGTACGCCCCCGACCTGGCGCCCTCGGCCGGCCCGTGCACCGCGGAGGCGGTGTACCGCGCGGTCCCGTACCCACCCGCCGCCGCATGCCCGGCCGTGCCCGGTACGCCCGTCACGGCCTGTCCGGCGACCGGCACCGCGCCGTTCACCGCCGCGGAGACCACCGGCGGAACCGCGGCGGCGGCCGTCTCCTCCACCACCGGCGTGACCGCGCCCGGCACGGCCCGCACCGTGCCGACGACCCGCTGCTCGGCACCCGCGGCCGTACCGGTGACATGTGCGGGCACACCCGCGACAGAGGCCTCGGCCGCGCCGGTCGCCTCGGCGGCCGTACCGCGCCCGACGGCCGCCGCACCCGCGGTCCGCCCCTGCGCGCCCGCGACGGTCCGCCGAACCGTCGTCCGTACGACGCCCTCGACACCCTGCGTCTTGGCACGGGCCGCCGCCTGCGTGGCCTGGAGCTTGGTCTGGGCGGCGGCCAGGGCCTCCTCGACCTCGGGGGCGAAGGAGGAGAGCGGGCCGAAGAGGTAGTCGATCTCGTCCTGGGGAGCGCCGTGGGGAACCGCCCGGAAGGCGTTCGAGGCGGCGTCCGCGGCCGTGTGTGCGACGTGGGCGGCATGGGCGACGTGGCCGTCGACGTGCGCGCCGTCGGTCTGAACGCGGGCCTGGACATGCGCCTGCCCCTGACGGGCCGCCTGAGCGCCCCTGACGGCCTCGGCGCCCCGGATCTTCGCGGCGGCCGGGACCTTGGCGTCGACATAGCGGCGGGCGTGGTCGGCGGTGCCGGTGGCGGCGGACGCCGTCGAGGTGAGCGAGGTGGAGGAGGCGGCCGGGGTGGCCGTGCCGGTCGTGCCGGTCAGGCCGGAGACGGTGTGGGAGACGGTGTTCTGAACGCCGGAGACGGTGTCGTGGACGCCGGTGAGGACGCCGTCGACCGTCCCGGCGACGCTGTCGGTGCCCGCGTCCGGCACGGTGACGGAGGTGGTGGACAGCTCATCGGCGCTGGCGGCGGCCGAGCCGAGCGCCCACGCGCCGGTCACACCGGCGGCTATCACGATCGAACGGCGGATGTTCTTGTTCATTGCGCGCGTCAAGTCCTTCGGAAACGGCCGGAATAGGCCGGAATCGGCTAGGGGTGCCGTCCGGAGACCGCTGAACGCCGGTCGCGGTGAACGCTTCGACGGCTGGCAGCGCTGATCGCTGAAAGGGGCCGGACGGACGGGGCAGACCTGTTCAGCCCCCGCTCGACAGGTCCGCGGCGGGGAGGTCGGCCCTGTTGCCTAGCCGGGGAAGACGGGAATGTCCCGGTGCCGGTCCCGGGTGCGGGGCGCGTCGACACCCGCGGTGGCGCCGGACGCGAGCCGTAGGGGCGCCCGGTCGTCGAAGGCGACGGCGTGCGCGTCGCCGTGGCGGGACGTGCTGCCGTCGGCGGCCTGCTTGCCGAGCACGCCGTCGGAGTCCCCGGTGGGCACCGGCCGGCCGGGGACGCCCAGGGCGGCGGCCCCGTGGCGCGCGAAGGTGTGCGCCACAGGCCGCGCCACGGCGGCGGCCTCCGGGCCGTACGGAGCGGCCGGCGCCGCTGCGCCGTCGGCCGTACGGCCCTGGGCACGGGCGTGCCGCTGCTTCTGCCGCTCCACGGAAACCGGCGCCGCCGTACCGCTGTGCCGCCGCGGGCCGGGCACCGTGGTCTTCGGCTCCGGCGTCAGCCGGACGGGCCCGTCCGAGACTTGAGTGAGGTCGGGCAGGGGCAGCGAGGGAGCCGCGGTCCGGGGCTGATCGACCACGGCTTGGGCGACCGTGGTCTCGACGGTCTCCAGGGTCTCGACGGTCCGCGAAACGGCGGGGAGCACGTCGTGTGCGGGCGTGACGGCCTGTTCGGCGGTGTGGACCTGGCCGGCAACCCGCTCGGCCACCGCGCGAACCGCCCGCACCGCCGGTACGGCCCGCGCCGCCCGTACCGGGTCATCGTGCCCGGCGATCCCCACGGACCGCACCGGCGTCGCCCACGTCGGCACCGGGGTCCCGTCGGCCGCGTGCGCCTGTTCGCCGCAGAGGAAACCCAGCGCGAACAGCCCGCCCACCAGCAGCACGAGTTGAAGCACACGCCGCCCGGCCGCCGTACGCAGTGCGCGCACGGCGGTACCTAGGAGGGCTGCTGGGAAGGTCAAGGAGCTGAACATCCTCGGCTCGGTACGACGTGGGCTCCGCCGATACTTGCACGGCCCGCCCGAGGCCGCGCAAGCCCGGTGTTACCGATAGGCAGTCATGTCCCTTTTACTGCCCCTTTCACGCCTGGCGTCACACAGTGTCCGGTATCGGCAACGGCCGCTTCTCCAGCGCGGCGGCCATGACTTCGGGGAACAGGTCGGGCGTGCAGGCGAAGGCCGGCGCGCCGAGCGCGGCGAGCGCGGCCGCGTGCTCCCGGTCGTACGCCGGCGCGCCCTCGTCCGACAGCGCCAGCAGCGCCACGAACTGCACGCCGGACGCCTTCATCGCCGCCACCCGCTTGAGCATCTCATCGCGGATGCCGCCCTCGTAGAGATCGCTGATCAGCACGACCACGGTCTCGGCGGGCCGGGTGATCTGTGACTGGCAGTAGGCCAGCGCCCGGTTGATGTCCGTGCCGCCGCCGAGCTGGGTGCCGAAGAGGACGTCGACCGGGTCGTCCAACTCGTCGGTGAGGTCGACCACCGCCGTGTCGAAGACGACCAGCCGGGTGCCGATCGACCGCATGGAGGCGAGGACCGCGCCGAACACGGACGCGTACACAACGGACGCGGCCATCGATCCGGACTGGTCGATGCAGAGGATGACCTCCTTCTTCACGGACTGGGCGGCCCGCCCGTATCCGACGAGCCGTTCCGGCACGATCGTGCGGTACTCGGGCAGGTAGTGCTTGAGGTTGGCCGCGATGGTGCGGTTCCAGTCGATGTCGTGGTGGCGCGGGCGGCTGATCCGCGCGCTGCGGTCGAGGGCGCCGGTGAGCGTGGCCCGCGTCCGGTTCGCGAGCCGCTTCTCCAGGTCCTCTACGACCTTGCGCACGACCGCGCGTGCCGTCTCCTTCGTCGTCTCCGGCATCGCCTTGTTCAGCGAGAGCAGCGTGCCGACCAGGTGCACGTCCGCCTCCACCGCTTCCAGCATCTCCGGCCCCAGCAGCAGGGAGGCGAGACCGAGCCGGTCGATGGCGTCGCGCTGCATGACCTGGACGACGGAGGAGGGGAAGTAGGCGCGGATGTCCCCGAGCCACCGCGCCACGGACGGCGCCGAGGCCCCGAGCCCCGCCGAACGCTCCCGTCCCGCCTGCGGCTTGTCCCCCCTGCCGTAGAGCGCGGCCAGCGTCCCGTCCATCGCCGCGTCCCGCCCGGACAGCGCACACCCGGTGCCGTCGGCCTGCTCCCCACCGAGCACCAGCCGCCACCGCCGCAACCGCTCCCGCGCCAGGTCCTCCACCTCCGACGACACCGATCCGCTCGTCATGCCCCCACCCCCGCAAGGCTGTTGTCCTCGGTCACGTCCCACCCACCGGCGCCGCACCCACCGGCGCCGCACCCGCTTGTGCCGCACGGGCTTGTGCCGCACGGGCTCGTGTCGCACCGGCACGTGTCACACCCGCTAGTGCCGGACGCGCTCGTGTTGCGCCCAGTCGTGTCACACCCGGTCGTGACTCGCTCGGCGACCGCCGGCTCGGGCGGCGCCGGCTCGGGTTTCTCCTGCCCATCCGTCCCGCGCCCGGCCGGCCGCCGGACGTCGCGGACGGTCGGTCCAGGCTGGGCGGGCTCCCGCTGGGCCAAGGTGCGCTCGCGCGGTTCTCGCCGGGCCGGAGCGCACTCGGCCGGATCAGGCTCGGCCTGTTCTCGCCGGGCCGGGTCACCTTCGGCCGGGTCGGCCAGACCGAGCAGCAGGCGCAGCACCGGCAGTACGGCGTCGGCGCGCCGGAGGTCCGGTTCGGCGGCGAAGCCGGGCGTCATGGGCCCGTGGGCCGCCCGGCCGGCTGCAGCTCCGGGGCCACGCCGGACCAGTTCGCCGAGCGTTCTGCGCACCCCGGGCTCATACGCCGCGAACGTACGGCGCAGCAGCGGCAGTACGTCCGTGAACGCCTCCGCCGAGACACCGGTCAGCCAGCTGTCCACCAGACCGAGCAGCCGCCCGTCGTGCACCAGCAGTAGTCCGCCTCCGCCGCCGACGAAGCCCTCGATCCAGGCGGCGGCGTCGGCGGGCGGAGTCCCCGGCGACAGCGCGAGCCCCATCAGCCGCGCCGCCTCATCGGCCCCCAACTCACCGTCGTCCAACAGCAACCGCACCGCCCGCCCCCGCAACACACCGGGCACGCTGTCCCGCAACGACAAGGTCCGCAGCACCGCTCGCCAACGGCCGCGCAGATCATCGTGCCCGGCACGGAGAACGGCACCGCCAGCCACGCCGGGGCCGCCGGCACCCGCTCCCCCACCGGCACCACCACCCGCGTCCACACCGACACCCGCACGCCCGCCCGCGCCCGAACCCGGGCCCCCACTGCCGGCCCCCACCGCGGCCAGCGTCTCCGCCAGCAACCCCACCGCCGTGTGCACGGCGTCCACATGACCGCGCATCTCCTCCGCCGCGTCCGTGTCGAGCGCGGCGCACGCCGGGGGCAGGCCGACGAAGATGCGTTCGGCGAGGCCCGCGGCGACGTCGGCCAGCGCACCGGTGTCGGTGCCGCGCACGTCGCCGTAGCGCAAGGAGCGGACGAGGGCGGGCAGGGCCTGGGCGAGGTGGCCCACGTCGGCGTCGAGCGCGGCCCGGTCGGCGAGGACCCGCATGACGACGGGCAGGGCGTCCGGCAGCCCGGCCAGCAGACACTGCTCCGCGAGCGCGGTGACATCGGCGAGGGTGCGCGCGGCCGTCGCGTCCGCCTCGGCCCTGGCCTGCGCCGCGCCCAGTACGGTCGTCCCCCACACGCCCGCCTCGGCCACCCGCACCGACAACTCCGGCTCCCAGCGCAGCCGCCACGTCTCCCGGAACGTGCCCGTACTCCCCCGAGACCGCGTGGGCTCGCCCCAGCCGACGCCGAGCAGCCGGAGCCGGTGCAGCAGCCTGCTGCGGCCGGCATCGGTGTCACCCCGCAGGTCCAGCTCCAGTTCGCGCTCCAGTGCCTCGGGTTTGAGCCGCAGCGAGCGCTGTTGCCGGGCCAGGTCGCGCTGGAGCGGCACCGCCGGCGCCGACTCCGGCACCTCTCCCAGGACGTCCCCGACTACCAACCGGTCGTGCACCAGGGCCAGCGGCACGTCCGAGCCGTCGCCCATCACCGCACGCACCGCGTCGGTGGTCTCGCTCAAGCCCGGCAGCGGGCGCCCGCGCAGTGCCGCCAGGGTCTCGGCGAGCCGGACGGCCTCGATGACATGGGCGGAGGACACGATCCGGTCCTCCTCGCGCAGCAGCCGCGCCACCTTCGTCAGCCACCGCTCGACCGGGCGGTCGGGAGCGTGGAACAGATGGCCGTACCAGCCCGGCGAGTCGATGCCCGCGCCGTACCCGCTGGACCGGGCGAGCCTGCGGTGGGTCCAGGGCACCCAGGTCAGGTCCGCCTTGACCCTGGGCAGCCCCTTCAGCAGGGACCGGTCGGCGGTGACGGTGGTCTTCTCGCGCAGCGCGGGCACATGCCAGGCCCCGCAGACCACGGCCACCTCGTCGCCGAACTCCTTGCGCGCGGCGCGCAGCCGGAGCCGCATGTGCGCCTCGCGGACCAGGTCCCGGGAGTGCCCGCCGACGCCGTACCGCTCGCGGAGTGCGCCCATCGCCTCCTCCAGCGCGGCGAAGGGGGCGAAGGGGTCCCGCTCCCCCGGGCCCCGGTGCTCGACCACGTCCTCCCACCAGCGCTCGGGGTCGTCGTACCCGGCCGCCTCGGCGAGCACCGCGAGCGGGTCGATCCGGGCCTGCTCGCGAACGTCCTGAGCCTCGTCGCCGTCCCGAGAGCCCTCGGCGGCCTGTGGCCCGTCGTCCTGCTGAGGCTCACCAGCGTCCTGCGGCCCGCGGCCTTCCTGAGACTCAGCGGCGCCCTGCGTGTCTCCCGCACTCCCCTCGGCACCTGTCCCCGTGGCCGGTTCCTCTCCGGACCCCTCAGGAGGCGCCTCTCGCTCCCACGCGAGCGTGTGCGCGGCCGGCAGGTCGATGAAGTGGGCGGGGACGCCGTGTTCCAGGGCCCAGCGGATCGCCACCCATTCGGGGCTGAACTCGGCGAAGGGCCAGAACGCCGAGCGGCCTGGCTCGTCCACGGCATGGGCGAGCAGGGCCACCGGGGGGCGCAGGTCCGGGTCGGCGGCCAGCGGAATCAGCGCGTCGGCCTCGGGCGGGCCCTCGATCAGGACGGCCGCGGGCTGAGCCGCGTCCAGGGCGCCGCGCACCGCGCGGGCGGAGCCCGGGCCGTGGTGCCGCACGCCCAGCAGAAGCGGTCCGGAGGCGTCGGCCTTGGGCCAGCGGGTGTCGTCGGTCATGCGCTCACCTCCCGGCACGCGCGGTAGAAGTCCGTCCAGCCCTCGCGCTCGCGCACGACCGTCTCCAGGTACTCCTGCCAGACGACCCGGTCACCCGCCGGGTCGCGCACGACGGCGCCGAGGATGCCCGCGGCGACGTCGCCCGGGCGCAGCACGCCGTCGCCGAAGTGCGCGGACAGGGCGAGGCCGCCCGTGACGACGGAGATCGCCTCGGCCGTGGACAGCGTGCCGCTGGGCGACTTCAGCTTGGTGCGGCCGTCGGCGGTGATGCCGTCGCGCAGCTCGCGGAAGACGGTCACGACCCGGCGGATCTCCTCGATGCCGTCGGGCGCGGCCGGCAGGTCGAGGGAGCGGCCGATCTGCTCGACCCTGCGGGTGACGATGTCGACCTCGACGTCGGCGCTCTCCGGCAGCGGCAGCACCACCGTGTTGAAGCGGCGACGCAGCGCGCTGGAGAGGTCGTTGACCCCTCTGTCCCGGTCGTTGGCGGTGGCGATGAGGTTGAACCCGCGGACCGCCTGGACCTCCTGGCCCAACTCCGGGACGGGCAGGGTCTTCTCGGACAGGATCGTGATCAGGGAGTCCTGCACGTCGGCCGGGATCCGGGTCAGCTCCTCCACCCGGGCCGTCATGCCCTCGGCCATGGCGCGCATGACGGGGCTGGGCACGAGGGCGTCGCGGCTCGGTCCGTGCGCGAGCAGCTGCGCGTAGTTCCAGCCGTACCGGATCGCCTCCTCCGGGGTGCCGGCGGTGCCCTGCACCAGCAGGGTGGAGTCACCGCTGACGGCGGCCGCCAGGTGCTCCGACACCCAGGTCTTGGCGGTGCCGGGCACGCCGAGCAGGAGCAGGGCGCGGTCGGTGGCGAGGGTGGTGACGGCGACCTCGACGATCCGGCGCGGGCCCACGTACTTGGGTGTGATCACCGTGCCGTCCGGCAGGGTGCCGCCGAGCAGGTACGTCGCCACCGCCCACGGCGACAGCTTCCAGCGGGCCGGGCGCGGGCGGTCGTCCTGCGCGGCGAGTGCGGCGAGTTCGGCGGCGAAGGCGTGCTCGGCGTGCGGGCGCAGCGCCTGTGCGCTCTCGGCCGCGCCCTCGCCGTCGGTCGGTTCGGCGGTCGTCGGTCGTACGGACGCAGACGCAGACGTGGCAGACGCAGACATGGCTGACATGGCTGAGGCCCCCTCCAGCTCGGCCGGTTCGAATCTGGCATCCACCGTGCACCACGCCACTGACAATCGCTCTGACCTGCACAAACGCCCACACCGGACGGATTGTCAGTGGTGGGACCTACCGTCGGAGACATGACTGAGCAGGGGGTGCGCTGGACCGCGGAGCAGGTGCTGTCACTGGCGCCTGACGCCGCGTCACGCAAAGCGGGAGGCAAGCTCGGCACGGCCGGTCCGTGGTCCGAGGCGGGAAGCAGAGAGGGGACGGTGTGGGGGCTGTGCAAGGGCAGCGGCAGCAGGCCGTACCAGACGGTGGTCGATCTCGCCGACGCGGCCGGACCGGCGTACAAGTGCAGTTGTCCGAGCCGTAAGTTCCCGTGCAAGCACGCGCTCGGACTGCTGCTGCTCTGGGCGGGCGGCGACGGCTCGGTGCCGGAGTCCGCGGCGCCGCCGGACTGGGCCGAGCAGTGGCTCGCGGGCAGACGCAGGCGCACGGAGAGCAAACAGGGCCGCAGCGAGGGGAGTTCCGGGAGCGGGTCCGCCGATCCGGAGGCGGCCCGGCGGCGGGCCGAGCGCCGGGCCGAGCGGGTGGCAGCGGGTGCGACGGAGCTGGAGCAGCGCCTCGCGGACCTGCTCCGCAGCGGCCTGGCCGCGGCCGAGCAGGCGGGGTACGGCCTGTGGGACGAGACGGCGGCCCGCATGGTCGACGCCCAGGCTCCCGGACTTGCGGCCCGGGTCAGGGAGTTGGGGGCGATGCCGGCATCGGGCGCGGGCTGGCCGGCCCGGTTGCTGGAGGAGTGCGCGCTGCTGCACCTGCTCGACCAGGGCTGGCTGCGCCGCGACCGGCTGTCGGACGCCCTCGCGGCCACGGTCCGCTCCCGGCTGGGCCTGCCCGCCACGGCGGACGGCGCGCCGCTCCGCGACCGCTGGCTGGTCCTCGCCCAGTACGACACGGTGGACCCGAAACTGACGACCCGCCGCATATGGCTGCACGGTTTCTCCTCGGGCCGCACCCGGCTCCTGCTGTCCTACGGCGCGGCCGGCCGGGCTCCGGAGCTGTCCCTGCCGGTCGGGCTGGCCCTGGACGCTGAGCTGTCCGCCTATCCGGGGGCGGGCCAGTCCCGGTCCGCCCTGGGCGAGCGGTTCGCCCCTCCCGCCCCGGCCGCGTTCCGCCCACCGGGCACGAGCACGGCCGAGGCGGCGGCCCGGTACGGCGAGGCGCTGCGCGACGACCCCTGGCTGGAGTCCGTCCCGGTGACGCTGGACCGGGTGATACCGGTTCCGGACGGCGACCAGTGGCAGTTGGCCGACGCCGACACGGACTCCGCCCTGCCGCTCACCCGGGCCGCCCGCTCCCGCCCCGGCCTGTGGCGGCTGGTCGCCCTGTCCGGCGGCGCCCCGGTCAAGGTCTTCGGCGAGTGCGGCCACCGCGGCTTCACCCCGCTCACGGCTTGGGACGGCACGGGCGAGGCGGTGCCCCTGTGCTGACCGGTCTGCCGGCAGAACGCCGGCGCGCCCCGGCGCACCGAGCCGAACCAACGGCACATTCGCGCACACCGAGCCGAGCGCCTGCCACCGACCGACCCACCAGGACAGCACCGGCGCCTTCAGGCACGCCCGTCCCAGAAGGCACCGCCAACCGATCCGCCAGGACAGAGCCGGCGCCTTCAGACGCACCCGGCCGAAGCGACACCACCAACCGACCCGCCAGAACCGCGCCGACACCTCCAACCACGCCCGGCCGGCTGAGCCCGCACCGTCGAGCCGGCCGGCCTGCCGGAAGTCACCGGCACCCCTCGGACAGGCGCAGGGAAGGGAACGCGATGAATGGGACGACGACCCCGGCCGACGTGGACGCCACGGCCGCGGCAAGCTCCTGGGAAGACCTGGTGACCACCGCTCTTCTCGGCACCGACCGGCGCCCCGCCGCGTACGCCGGGTCCGGCCGGGAGGCACCCCTGGCGCTGCTCGACGAGGCCGCCGTGGCGACCGTACGGCGGCGGGCCGGGCTGCGGCCCGCGCGGGCGGCGCGCCGACCGGATCCGGCACCCGAGGATCCGCGTCCGGCCTTGCCCGCCGCGGCGGCCCGCAGACTCACCACGCTGCTGGCCGACCGTTCCGGCGGCGGAGGCGGCGGCCGCCGGGGCAGCTCCCCGGACCTCATGGAACTGCTCCCGCAGTGGCTGGCGTCGGCCAACGCGCATGGATACGCGGCGCCTGCGCAGACGCTGCCCGCCCTGCTGGACGCGGCGCGGGGCCGTACGGACCTGCGCCCGGCGGCGCTGGAGTTCGCGGGCCCGCGGGCGCTGTGGCTGGCCCGGCTGAACACGGACTGGCGCTTCGCGCTGCGCGCGGCCCCCGGCGGCGGCGCCACGCTGCCCGACCCCGGCGACAGGGAGGCGGTGGGCAGGCTGTGGCAGGAGGGGCTGTTCGCCGAGCGGGTCGCCCTGCTGGGCGCGCTGCGCGCCGGTACGCCCGGGCTCGCGCGCGAGCTGCTCATGTCGACCTGGCCGACCGAGCGGGCGGAGGACCGGCTGATGTTCCTCGACTCGCTGCGCACCGGCCTGTCGGCTGCGGACGAGCCGTTCCTGGAGCAGGCGTTGGGTGACCGCAGCCGCAATGTGCGGGCGACGGCGGCCGAACTGCTGTCGGGGCTGCCCGCTTCGGCGCTCGCCGCACGCATGGCCGTACGGGCCGCGGCATGTGTGGCGCTCGACCGCACGGGGAACCCGCCGGCGATCGTGGTGGAGGCGCCGGTCGAGTGCGACTCCGGCATGGAGCGCGACGGTGTGGTGGCCACACCTCCCGCAGGCAGAGGGGAACGATCATGGTGGCTGGGACAGTTGGTGGAAGCCGCTCCGCTCCGCACCTGGCCGGCACGGCTCGGTGGACGGACGGCGGAGCAGATCGTGGCGCTGCCGGTGACGGACGGCTGGCAGGGCGAGCTGCACGCGGCCTGGTGCCGGGCGGCGGTGCGGCAGCGGGACGCCGGGTGGTCGAGGGCACTGCTCGGCTCACCGTCGGCGCCGGAGGCCGGCGGCCCGGGCGCGGTGTCGCTGGCGGAACGCGCGAAGCTGCTGGCCACGCTGGACACGGCGGAACGAGCCGCGTGGGTGGCCGGGTTCATCGCCACACATGGGCTGTCGGAGGCGTTCCAGCTGCTCGGGGTGTGCGCGGTGCCCTGGGCCGCGCCACTGGGCCGGGCGGTCGTGGACGCGCTCAACATCGCGCGGGACGCGGGCAGTTACCCATGGAGCTTCAGCGGGGTGATGGGGCTCGCCGAGCGCTGCCTGGACCCCGCGGAGGTCACCCGGCTGGAGGCGCTGCTGGCGATACCCGACGAACGGGAGGACGCCGCGCCGGGAGCCGGAGGTTACTGGGCGGAGGCGTTCCAGCGGCTGGTGACCACGCTGCGGCTGCGGGCGGACATGGCGCAGGAACTGACCCCGGTCAGCCCGCACAGCCCGTCCGGAGCTTGAGGACGAGGCCGTTCAACCCGAAGCAGGGCTCCGGGGGCGACGGCCCACAGGGACACCGGCCGCCCGCTCGCCGAACAGCCGGTCCGACCGCCGGACATGGCCGTCCAACCGCCGGACGCGGTCGCTCAGCCTCCGGACGCGGCAGGCTGACGGGCGTTCTCCCGCACCCACTCCACGATCGACGCAGTCGTCGCGCCCGGTGTGAAGATCTCCGCGACGCCCTTCTCCTTCAGCGGCGGGATGTCCTCGTCCGGGATGATGCCGCCGCCGAAGACGAGGATGTCCTCGGCCTCGCGCTCCTTGAGCAGGTCGATCACCGCGGCGAACAGCGTGTTGTGCGCGCCGGAGAGGATGGACAGGCCGATCGCGTCGGCGTCCTCCTGGATGGCGGTGTCCACGATCTGTTCCGGCGTCTGGTGGAGCCCCGTGTAGATGACCTCCATGCCGGCGTCGCGCAGGGCACGCGCGATGACCTTGGCCCCCCGATCGTGGCCGTCGAGCCCCGGCTTGGCGACCACCACGCGGATCGGACCCGCTGCCACACCCATCACTGCCTCCATCAAACGACCACGGAAGCGATCGCTTCCGTCCGTAACGACAAGTACCGCACTTTTGGCGCGGTCCGCCACCCGTCGCGAAGTGAACGAACGTTATCTCCAGCATCCCGCAACCGGCAGTTTTACGGTGCGCGGCGAGGGGGAAATCACATGGTGGGACATGAGGGCACACGGGGGATCGAGCCGTCCTCCGGTGTGCCGACAGGAGGTCGGCCCATGAAGGTCACCGGGGTACTGCCGCTCTTTCTCCCGTTCTGCCGGCGCCTGTGGCCCGGCAGACTCGCCGGAATCTCCGTGGCGCTGCTGAAGGCGACCGCCCTGGAGGCCGCGATCCTGGCCTGCCATCTCCTGCTGTATCCGACCGGCCTCACCCAGGAGCGCCGCGCCCCTTTTCTGCCCGCCGGCGACGGCACCGCCCGGCTGCCGGTCCGCTCCGGCCCGCCGGTGGTGCTGTTGCACGGTTTCATCGACAACCGCTCGGTGTTCCTGCTGCTGCGCCGCAACCTCGCGCAGCACGGCGGGCAGCGGGTCGTATCGCTCAATTACTCCCCGCTGACCTGCGACATCCGCGCCGCCGCCGAGTTGCTCGGCCGGCACGTCGAGGAGATCTGCGAGCGCACCGGCAGCGACCAGGTCGACATCGTGGGGCACAGCCTCGGCGGGCTGATCGCCCGCTATTACGTGCAGTGTCTGGGCGGTGACCTGCGGGTGCGCATCCTCGTCACGCTGGGTACACCGCACTCGGGGACCAGTGCGGCACCTTTGGCCAACGCCCATCCCATCGTGCGCCAGATGCGGCCCGGTTCGGGGGTGATCGAGGAGCTGGCCCGGCCCGCGCCCGGCTGCCGTACCCGGTTCGTCAGCTTCTGGAGTGACCTGGACTCCGTGATGGTGCCGCTGGAGACGGCCTGCCTGGAGCACCCCGACCTCGACGCGCAGAACGTCCGGGTGACCGGCATCGGACATCTCGCCCTGCCCGTGCATCCCGCCGTCGCGGCCGGGATACGCGAGGCCCTCGACTCCCCGCACGCCGGGGACCGGGTCGCCGACGGTCTCACGGTGGCGTGATCTGTCCGGCATCGGAGTGACGCACAGGTGACGAACAGTCACCGCACATCGAACACCAATCGAACTCTCGGCCAAACTCGTGTCCTGCGCCCCCCGAAACGCCGCCGAATGCCCGTTTCCGGCGGGCGCGAAACCAGCCGAAGATTGTCGCGTCCAGGTACCGGCGGGTACAGTCACCGCACTGCTCTGGCAGCCCCTGTTGTCGAGGCGAAAGAGAAGTTGGTGAACGACCGTCACCCGTCGGGGACCATGACCACCCCGGCCCCGGCTTCAGACGCCTCCGCCGCGCACTACGCGCCGTACGGGACGCATGGAGCCCCCTACGGCGACTTCACCACGTACGGCGGCTACGAGGCCACCGGTTTTCCGGACGGCACCGGCACCTTCGCCACCGACCCGCTCTTCGGCAGCCTGCCCGGCGAGCAGAGCACCGGCGCGTACGACAGCACGCAGTGGCAGACCGGCCAGACCCCGAACTACGACCCGTACGCGGCCCAGCACCACGCCGCCTACGACTCCGGCGTCTACGACTCCACCGCCTGGACGATCCCCGCCCAGGCGACGGGCAACGACATCAGCGGCCAGTGGGACGCGAGCGCCTGGCTGCAGCCCGACCAGTCCGGGATCGCCCAGCCGACCCAGCAATGGGCGTGGGGTACCCAGACCTTCGAGTCGGGTACCTTCGACGCCACACAGTGGAATTCCGGCGGCCAGGCCACGCCAGTGGAGGCCGAGCAGCCTGCCGAACCGTTCGGCCAGCAGGCCACCGCCACCTTCGACCAGGTCGGCGACCCGCACGCGACCGGCGCCTTCCCGCAGGTTCCGTACGGGCAGACCCCGTACGAGGACGAGGTCCCCTACGACGAGGTCCCCTACGAGGACACCGCCTTCGACGAACAGCAGGTCGGGGACGACGCGTCGGGCACCGCGGGTGAACAGGCCGCCGCCGAGCTGCTGGACGACCAGGAGGACATCGCGCCGACGCCCCGCGCCGGCTCGCGCAGCGCCGGGCGCTCCCGCCGGCGTACGACCGCCAAGCGCTCCGCGCTGCTCACCATCGCCGTCCCCTCGGTCTGTGTGATGGGCGTCGCCGGGATCGCCGCCGCCTCGGTCGGCGCGCTGACCGACAACGGACACGACACCACGGCCTCCGCCTCGGACACGCACGCGGTCAAGGCCTCGGTCGCCAACAGCAAGCTGGACACCCAGCTCAACACCCTGTCCGCGGGCGCCCATGACTTCGCCGACCGGGCGAGCCGGACGCAGGAGCGGATCGACCTCAAGAACCAGCAGGAACTGGAGCAGAAGAAGGCCGCTGCGGCGGCCGCGCTCAAGGAGCGGCTGCGCCCCAAGTTCGTGCTGCCGGTCACGCAGAAGGGGCTCAGCGCCTACTTCGGCCAGGCGGGGGTGAACTGGATGTCCGTGCACACGGGCATCGACTTCCCGGTGTCGTACGGCACCACGGTGATGGCCGCGACCGACGGCGTCGTCTCCACCAAGTGGAACAGCGCCTACGGCAACATGATGATCGTGACGGCGAAGGACGGCACGCAGACCTGGTACTGCCATCTGTCCAGCTACCGCGTCGCCTCCGGGACGTCCGTCAAGGCCGGCGAGCCGATCGCCTACTCCGGCAACTCCGGCAACTCCACCGGCCCGCACCTGCACTTCGAGGTGCGGCCCGCGGGCGGGGCGGCCATAGACCCGCTGCCGTGGCTGCGGAGCCACGGGCTCGACCCGACGTAGAGCCCGGGGACTTTCGCCCCCAGACCCCCTACGGCTTCTCCCCTACAGCTTCTCCACCGGCGCGTACCGCAGCAGCAGTCGCTTCGGCTTGGCGTCGCCGAAGTCGATCGTCGCCTCCGCGTTCCCGCCCGTGCCCTTCACGGCGACGACCGTGCCGAGCCCGAACTGGTCGTGGGTGACCCGGTCCCCGACGGCGAGGGCAACCACCGGCTTCTCCGTGGTGCGGCGCGTGGCGAACCCGGACGCACCCGACGCCGAGGAACGCGAGCGGGTCGAGGACAGCGAGGCCGCGATCCCGGAGGCCGGGCCGGAGGACACCGGCGCCGCCGCTCCCGTCCGCTTCCAGTCCACATGGGTGGCCGGGATCTCCTCCAGAAAGCGGGAGGGCGGGTTGTACGACGGCTGGCCCCAGGCGCTGCGCATCGCCGACCGCGTGAGGTAGAGCCGCTCCCGCGCGCGTGTGATGCCGACGTAGGCCAGGCGCCGCTCCTCCTCCAGTTCCTTGGTCTGGCCGAGGGCGCGCATGTGCGGGAAGACGCCGTCCTCCATGCCGGTCAGGAAGACGACCGGGAACTCCAGGCCCTTGGCGGTGTGCAGGGTCATCAGGGTGATGACGCCGGAGCCTTCCTCGTCCTCGTCGGGAATCTGGTCGGAGTCGGCGACCAGCGCCACCTGCTCCAGGAAGTCGGCCAGCGTGCCCTGCTCGCCCTCCCCGCGCTCCTGCTCGAACTCCAGGGCCACCGCCGCGAGTTCCTGGAGGTTCTCGATGCGGGTCTCGTCCTGCGGGTCGGTGGAGGCCTGCAACTCGGCCAGGTAGCCGGTGCGTTCGAGCACCGCCTCCAGGACGGTCGCGGGACCCGCACCGGACTCGACGATGGTGCGCAGGTCCTCCATCAGCGTGTTGAACCGCTTGACGGCATTGGTGGAGCGCGCGGCCATGCCGTACGCCTCGTCCACGCGCTTGAGCGCCTGCGGGAAACTGATCTTCTCGCGCTGGGAGAGGGCGTCGATCATCGCCTCCGCGCGCTCGCCGATGCCCCGCTTGGGCACGTTGAGGATGCGGCGCAGCGGCACCGAGTCCTCGGGGTTGGCGAGGACGCGCAGATAGGCCAGGACGTCCCGGACCTCCTTGCGCTCGTAGAAGCGGACCCCGCCGACGACCTTGTAGGGCAGGCCGACGCGGATGAAGACCTCTTCGAAGACACGGGACTGGGCGTTGGTGCGGTAGAAGACGGCGACATCGCCCGCCCTGGCCTCGCGCGCGTCGACCAGACGGTCTATCTCGTCGGCGACGAACTGGGCCTCGTCGTGCTCGGTGTCGGCGACGTAACCGGTGATCCGCGCGCCCTGGCCGGCGTTGGTCCACAGGTTCTTCGGGCGGCGGGACTCGTTGCGCTCGATGACCGCGTTGGCGGCGGACAGGATGGTCTGTGTGGAGCGGTAGTTCTGCTCCAGCAGGATCGTCGTCGCGTTCGGGTAGTCCTCCTCGAACTGGAGGATGTTGCGGATCGTCGCGCCCCGGAAGGCGTAGATCGACTGGTCCGCGTCACCCACGACGCACAGTTCGGCGGGCGGGAGGTCGTGCTCGCTCGGCGGGATGTCCTCGCTGTGTTCGCCGGTGCCGACGAGTTCGCGCACGAGCGCGTACTGCGCGTGGTTGGTGTCCTGGTACTCGTCGACGAGGACATGCCGGAAGCGGCGGCGGTAGTGCCCGGCGACGTCCGGGAAGGCACGCAGCAGGTTGACCGTCGTCATGATCAGGTCGTCGAAGTCGAGCGCGTTGGCCTCGCGCAGGCGCGACTGGTAGAGCGCGTAGGCCTGGGCGAGGGTCTTCTCGAAGCCGTCGGTGGCCTGGGCGGCGAAGTCCTCCTCGTCGATCAGCTCGTTCTTCAGGTTGCTGATCTTCGCGCTGAACGATTTGGGCGGGAAGCGCTTGGGGTCGAGGTCCAGGTCGCGGCAGACCAGGGCCATCAGGCGCTTGCTGTCGGCGGCGTCGTAGATGGAGAAGCTGGAGGTGAAACCGAGCTTCTTGCTCTCCCGGCGCAGGATGCGCACGCACGCGCTGTGGAAGGTCATCACCCACATCGCGTTCGCGCGCGGGCCGACGAGGTGCTCGACGCGCTCCTTCATCTCGCCCGCGGCCTTGTTGGTGAAGGTGATCGCGAGGATCTGGCCCGGGTGCACATGCCGCTCGGCGAGCAGGTGGGCGATGCGGTGGGTGAGCACACGGGTCTTGCCGGAGCCGGCGCCGGCGACGATGAGCAGCGGGGAGCCGGCGTGCACGACCGCGGCGCGCTGGTTGTCGTTCAGCCCCTCCAGCAGCGCCGCCGCGTCGAGGGCGGGACGCGGGGCGCCGTCGCGGTAGTACGCGTCCCGGTCCGGCGGCACGTCGAACTTCCCGCCGAACAGATCGTCCGGAAGCGGCTCCGGAGCGTGATCGTCCTCGGGCGGCGGCGGGGGCTCCTCCTCGCGCCCGCGAGGGGCCTGGAGGTCCGCCAGGAAGCTGTCGTCAAAGAGGCTGCTCATCGCTCTACGAGTCTAGGGCTCCCCACCGACAACCGGTCGCCGTCCCCGGAACACGGCCGCCCCGGAAAGCAGTTGATCTTCGCCGTCGAACGGCCCGCGCCCTGCTCACAGAGGGGCACCGTCCGATGACTCAGAAGCGAAACCTGGCTCAGGTCACGAAAATGTATCGGACATATCACGCACCAACCTTCACAGGAGTCACACGAGTTGGCTAGCGTGCGTTCGGGCCGCACGACCCCTACCGGCGAACCTCGCCGGGCCGCGCGGCCCCCGCCGAGTCCGGCGTGCCCCGCAGGGCGCCCGGAGCCGGGGACCCACCGACCTTTGGGGTGAATCGGCCGGCTCCCACCTGGGACGCCGCCGTAGGGCAACCCTTCCGAACCACCGCCCGAACCCGACAGCTAACCCGGTAGGCGGCCCACTGGAAGGAGTCGCCTCTCTTGGCGTCGCACCGCAAGCCGCGCCCCGGCGGGACCATCGGAACCGGCCTTCGCGCTCCCGCCCTCGCCACCGCCGCCCTCACCTCCATGGCCGTGCTCTCGCAGACCGCGGAGGCCGCCCCGGGTACCGATCGCGCCAAGCCGACCCTGGAGGAGGTCGAGAAGAAGGTCGACGATCTCTACCGCCAGGCGGAGTCGGCGACCCAGAAGTACAACGCGGCCAAGGAGCGGACCGGCAAACAGCGCGGCCGCGTCGACGCCCTGCGCGAGGACGTCGCCCGGCGCACGGCACGCCTCAACAAGGCCCGTGAGGAGCTGGGCTCCTTCGCCGCGGCCCAGTACCGCACCGGCGCCGCCGCTCCGGACACGGCCACCTTCCTGCTGGCGAACGACCCGCAGGACTACTTCGACCAGACCCAGCTGATGAATCGGCTGACCTCGCGGGAGAAGAGCGCGGTCGACGACTTCATCGGCGAGCAGGCCGCGACGATGAAGAAGCGGCGGGAGGCCGCGGAGAGCCTGCAGACGCTGAGCGACTCGCAGCACGACCTGCAGACCGCCAAGGCAACCGTGCAGAAGAAACTGGCCTCGGCGCGGGAACTGCTGTCGCAGCTGACGGCCCAGGAGAAGGCGCGGCTGGCCGCCATCGAGCGGCAGAAGGAGCAGGAGGCGGCGCGCAAGGCGGCCGAGCTGGCGAAGCAGCAGGCGGCTCAGCAGCAGGCCGACTCGTCCTCGTCGTCGTCCACCGCCACGGGGTCCGGCTCCGGATCGGGTTCGACGGGCTCCGGCTCGACGGGGTCCACCACCACGTCCAGCACGTCCAGCTCGTACGACACGAAGGCAGAGAAGGCGATCGCCTTCGCCCGCGCGCAGATCGGCAAGCCGTATGTGTGGGGCGCCACCGGGCCGGACTCCTACGACTGCTCGGGCCTCACCCAGGCCGCCTGGAAGGCCGCCGGCGTCAGCCTCCCGCGCACCACGTACGACCAGGTCAACGCGGGCACCACGGTCTCGCTCGCCGACGCGCGGCCGGGCGACCTGATCTTCTTCTACGACGACATCAGCCACGTCGGCGTCTACATAGGCAACGGCATGATGATCCACGCCCCGAAGCCGGGCGCGTACGTCCGCGAGGAGTCGATCTACTACGGCGGCGAGTCGATCATCCACAGCGTGGTCCGCCCGGGCTGACTGACCACCCACCCCGGGCACGGGCGCGCCCCGCTCCACGCGCGCGTGCCGCCGAATTGCCGGACCACGCGCGCAGGTGCCGGCGGCTTGGGGGCCTCGCCTTGAGGCCTCCGGGCGCGCGTCGGCTCATCACGTGCCGATGCGCGCGTACGGGCGTTTTCCGCGTCCCCGCGCGCGTGCGGCCGTTCCTGCGTCGATGCGCGGGATGTGCCGGCCTTCCTGCGTCCACGGGGACTCGGGCATGTACCTGTGGAACGCCGACGACCGCGGCGTGCTGCGCACCGCGACGGTCGCGCTGCTCGTGCTGGATCTGGTCTGCTACGTCGTCCTGCTGGCCGCCGAGGCGGCCCGGCTACCACGTGCTGCGCTGGGCGACGGTGTTCCCGATGGGGATGATGGCGGTGGCGGCGCTGTCTGCCGCGACCGTCTTCGGCGTCCCGTGGCTCACCTGGCCGGGACGGGTGCTGCTGTGGGCGGCGGTGGCGGTGTGGCTCGCGGTCGCCGCCGGTGCGGTGCTCGCGGCCCGCGCCGGCGGCAGGGACGGCTGACCGTCAGGTCCACAGGACGGCGATGAAGATGTTCGCCATGGTCAGCAGACCGACCACCCCGAACACGCTCTTGTCGATCTTCTCCTCGTCGCGCTTCACATAGACCAACCCGAGGATCACGATCAGCAGCGCCAGCTTGATGCCGATCTTGATGGTGTTGACGTGGTGGTCGTCGGCCTGGTTGAGGCCGACCAGGACCACGCCGGTGACCAGCATGGTCAGCGCGCCGTGCAGCATCGCGGGCACGAACCGGGCCGTGCCCTGGCCCATCGCCTTCATCTGGGTGAGGAAACCGCCGAGCAGCGCGGCGATGCCGATGATGTGCAGGCCGACGAAGAGATGGATGAGTACGTCCATGGGCCCGGAGCCTAACCAGGGGCCCGGAGGCCTCCTGCCACCGGCCCCGGACACAGCGGTCGGCGGTCGGCGGTCGGCGGTCGGCGGTCGGCGGTCGCACGGAGGATCTTGCATATATGCGCCCCATAGCACCCCACGGCTCCCGTCCATCCCACTTTCCGCACTTCGGTCACCGCGCTCTGTGAAGGCGACGACTCCAGAACGGCCACATGGTCACTTGCAGTCACATCCCGGTCCATCGAGGCCAGTTCCGTACACCGCGTTACCTACTCGTCACAGTCGGGCCTAGCGTCCTCCCCCAGGTGACCGGCTCCCCACCGCCGCCCGGGCCAGGGGCGGCCGTCGGCCACCACCGCCGAGAAGGGTCCGGCGGTGGCCCGCTTCCCCTGTGCGGGCCGCCGCCGGGCACACGGACTCTCGGTCGTGCGAGTCGTACGGAAGGACGTGACGGTCCAGGTGGCAGCGCACCGCAAGGCCCGGCAACGCTCGATGGGCGGCCATACGGCCCGGACGGCCGCCACGCTCGCCCTGGCGGGCGCGGCCACCGCGACGGGGTTCGACGGGACCGGACACGCCGAGCCACAGCTGACCCCGGCGCAGGTGAAGGCCAAGGTGGACCAGCTCTACCAGGACGCCGAGGCCGCGACCGAGAAGTACGACGGCGCGAAGGAGAAGGCGGACACTGAGCAGCGGCGGCTGAACGCGCTGCGCGACGAGACCGCCCGCAAGCAGCAGAAGCTCAACACCGCCCGGGACGCGCTGGGTTCGTTCGCGGCGGCGCAGTACCGCGAGGGCGGCTTCGCACCGACCTGGCAGCTGGTCCTGTCCGGCGACCCCGACCGGTACCTGGACGACGCCGCGTTCGTGGAGCGGGCCGGTGACCGGCAGGCCGCCGCCGTGTCCGGGGTGCGCGAACAACTGCGGGAGATCGAGCAACTGCGGGGCGCGGCACGCATCGAGCTGCAGTCGCTGCGGTCCCGGCGGGCCGAGCTGCGGCGGCAGAAGAGGACCATCACCGGCAAGCTGGACGAGGCCCGGCGGCTGCTGGCGCGGCTCAGCCCACAGCAGCGGTCCGAGGTCGCCGGTGACGGCAGCGCGCTGGGACGCGCCTCCCGCTCGGCCTCGGATGCCCGGGACTCCCTGGAGCAGGCCGGTACGGCCGCGGCCCCGAACGCGCGCGCCGAGGCGGCCGTCGCGTACGCCTACGCCAAGCTCGGCAGCCCCTATGTGTGGGGCGCGGCAGGACCGAACGCCTTCGACTGCTCGGGCCTGGTCCAGGCCGCCTACCGCTCCGCCGGCATCTCCCTGCCCCGCACCACCTATGCCCAGATCGACGCGGGCCGCCGCGTCTCCCGCTCCGAACTACAGCCCGGGGACCTGGTGTTCTTCTACTCGGGGATCAGCCACGTCGGCATCTACGTGGGCAACGGGCAGATCATCCACGCCCCGAACCCCTCGGCACCGGTCCGGCTGGCCCCGGTCGACCTGATGCCGTTCGCCGGGGCGACCCGGGTGGCGTAGGGGCGAGCCCGCAGGGGTCAGACCAGTCGGCGGGCCGTAGCCCAGCGGGTCAGTTCATGGCGGTTGGACAGCTGGAGCTTGCGCAGGACCGCCGAGACATGGGACTCGACCGTCTTCACCGAGATGTACAGCTGCTTGGCGATCTCCTTGTAGGCGTAACCACGGGCGATCAGGCGCAGCACCTCGCGCTCGCGCTGGGTGAGGCGGTCCAGGTCCTCGTCCACGGGCGGGGCATCGGTGGAGGCGAAGGCGTCCAGGACGAACCCGGCCAGGCGCGGGGAGAAGACGGCGTCGCCCTCCTGGACGCGGAAGATCGAGTCGACCAGGTCGGTGCCGGTGATGGTCTTGGTGACATAGCCGCGGGCACCGCCGCGGATCACACCGATCACGTCCTCCGCCGCGTCCGAGACGGACAGCGCGAGGAAGCGCACGGGCCGCTCGGTGTCCGCCATCAAAGCCGCGCACCGGCGCAGCACTTCGACTCCGCCGCCGCCCGGGAGGTGGACGTCGAGGAGGACCACCTCGGGCCGGGTCGCGGTGATGACCGTGACCGCCTGGTCGACGTCCGCGGCCTCGCCGACCACCTCGACACCGGTCTCGGCGGTCTGCCCGATCTCGGCCTGGACGCCGGTGCGGAACATCCGGTGGTCGTCCACGAGCACCACCCGCACGTGCCGTCCGCCCGCGCCGCCGTCGGCGGCCCCGGACCCGGCCCCCTCGGGGGCGCCCGCCGTGCCGTTCGCCTCGGTCGCGTCGCTCATGACGTCCTCTCCGCCCTCTCCATCTCCAACTCGACCTCCGTGCCGCCGCCCGGCACCGACCGCAGCCGGGCCGTGCCGCCGTTGCGTTCCATGCGGCCGATGATCGATTCTCTAACGCCCATGCGGTCGGCGGGTATCGAGTCGAGGTCGAAGCCGGGACCGCGGTCGCGTACGGACACGAAGACGGTCCTGCCCTCGACTTCGGCGTAGACCTGTACGGCACCGCCCTCGCCACCGTACTTGGCCGCGTTCACCATCGCCTCGCGCGCGGCCTGCATCTGCGCGCCGGTCCTCTCGTCCAGTGGGCAGTCGCCGACGATGACGACCTCGATGGGCACACCGTGCTTGTCCTCCACCTCGGCGGCGTTGCGCCGCACCGCCTCGGCGACCGTGTCCGGCTCGTCGGCCTCGTCCTTGCCGGTGCCCTCCGGCTTGTACAGCCAGGTGCGCAGGTCGCGCTCCTGGGCGCGGGCGAGGCGGCGCACCTCGCCCGCGTTGTCGGCGTTGCGCTGGATCAGGGTGAGGGTGTGCAGCACGGAGTCATGGACGTGGGCGGCGACCTCCGCACGCTCCTGGGCGCGGATGCGCATCAGGCGTTCCTCGGACAGGTCCTGGGTCATGCGGACCAGATACGGACCGGCGAGGAGCGTGATGCCGACGAGGACGGCGAGGGCCGCCTGCAGGACCGCGCCGAGATGGGCGGCCGAGCCCTGCAGCCAGAAGATCGCGGACACACCGGCCGTGACGAGCAGGACACCGCCGGCCGCGCGCAGCAGGGTCAGGGTTCGGCGCCGGCGGCCGACCTCGACCCAGCGGGCCCGGCGGGCGTTGTCCGCCTGGCGCCAGACGAGGGCGACACCGGCCGCGACGAGGACGGCCGGCACCAGATACACCTTGGCGCCGCTGCCCAGATTGACGCTGCTGACGAACACCACGGACACGATGACCATGAGGAGCAGCGCGACGATCTGGCCGCGGTCCGGCTTGCGGCCCACAAGTCTGCGGCGGCCGTCCGGCGCGGTCTCCGTGGCGACGAGCGACGGCTGTCTCTGGTCGCCGACACCGCCGACGCCCAGCGGGACGAAGAACCAGAACGCCGCGTAGAGCAGCGCTCCGAAGCCGTGGGCCATGAACAGGCCGACGAAGGCGAGCCGCACCCAGACGACGGGCAGCCCGAGGTGCCCGGCGAGGCCCCGCGCCACTCCGCCGAGCCAGCGTCCGTCGCTGCTGCGGTAGAGCTTGCGCGGCGGCCGCGGGTCGTCGACTGGCAGGCTTGCGGCTTCCGGCATGCCAACGATGGTCACATGCCCGGCGGGCCCAGGCATCAGGGTCGGCCCCCGAGACGCCCCTGATCTTCCTCGGGGCCGGGTCGGGGAGCGCCGGGCAGGGGTGGTCGCGTGCGGCTCGAACGGTTCCCCGCCTCGTCTCAGGGCCGATTTCAGGGTTCGGCCAGGGTCGTCCCGACTGCCGCGGCGACGGCCGGGCCGTCACCATGGACACATGACGGATCACGAGCACGCCGCGACGGGTCCGGGACCCGGCACCGGCCCGCGCCCGGCCCCGGGCACCGGACCGACGGATGCCGCGCCCGCCGCGACGGAGAAGACGCAAGCGGCCGGCGCCGGCGCCGATACGCACGCCGACGCACAGCAGCAGGATCGGGAGCAGACCGCCGCCGGAGCCCCCGAGCAGCTCCGGCGCGACCGCGGGCACAAAATGATCGCGGGCGTGTGCGCGGGCCTCGGTCGGCACACCGACATGGACCCGGTGATCTTCCGCATCACTCTGGCCGTGCTGTCCGCGACCGGCGGCATCGGCCTCATCTTCTACGGCTTCGCCTGGCTGCTCGTGCCGTACGAGGACGAGGAGGAGAACGAGGTCCGCAAGCTGCTGACGGGCCGGGTAGACGGCCATGCGCTCGCCGCCGTGCTGTTCGCCCTGGTCGGCTGCGGGATCTTCCTGACCATGCTGAGAAACGGCGGGGTGCTGGCCTTCGCCGTGGTGCTCTCCCTGCTGCTGGCGGGCGCCGGGTACTGGTCGCGGCGTCGCGGCGCCCCTGACCCCGATCCGCTCGCCGCCCAGGCCGCCGCCGACGCGCCGCCGGAGGCCCAGGCCCCGCCGGTCGTCACGGTCTATCCGTCGTGGTGGCGGGACCCGATCGTCAAGGACGGCACCCATGTCGGCGGCACCGGCTATCTGTGGGGGCCCGGCGACGCCCGCGACCGGGACCTCACCTCGGTCGTCGACGTCGGTATCGCCACCCCCTGGACGCACCCCGGCCATCCCGGTTCCGTACGGCCGCAGCCCAGTGCGCCCCCGAGACCGCGCGGGCCGCGCTGGATCGGCGGCTGGGTGTTCCTGCTCGCGCTGGTGGCGGGCGGCCTCGGTACCGGGCTGACCTGGGACACGCATCCGCTGGGCACCAGTCTGCAGACCGGTCTGGCGTGCGCGCTGGCGGTCTTCGGTCTGGGTATCACGGTCAGCGCGTTCCTGGGCCGCACGGGAGCCGGGACGGTCTTCCTGGCGATCGTCACAGCGGCGCTGCTCGCCGGGGCGGCGGCCATGCCCAAGGACATCACCACCCACTGGAGAGACACCTCCTGGGCGCCTGCCGCGGCGGCGCAGGTACGGCCTGAGTACGACCTCGGCACCGGGCGCGGCACGCTGGACCTGAGCCGGGTGCATCCGGGCAAGGGGCGGACGGTCGCGACGGACGCCCATGTGGGTGCGGGACAGCTGAAGGTCATCGTGCCGGCGGACGCGACCGTGCGGATGACCATCGAGGTGGGCGTCGGCGACATCCGGTTGCCCGGCGAGAGCAGGAAGGACGTGGACGTGCAGCCACGCAGGCTCAAGAACGTGACGCTCACGCCGGCCAAGGGCGCCAAGGATTCCGGCACTCTGGACCTCTCGCTGAAGGTCGGGGCGGGACAGGTGGAGGTCGACCGTGCTGCGTCATGAGTTCCAGCCCGGGAGGCTGGTCGCGGGGCTCTTCCTCACTGCCACCGGCGTGGTCTTCGCGGGAGATGCGGGGGGACTGTGGGAGACGCCGTGGTTCGCGGTCGTGCCGCTGATCGTGGGCGGCCTGTTCCTCGCCGGTGCCACGGCAGCCGTGGCCCGGGGCATACGCAGACGGGGCGACACCGGCAGCAGCTGACGGCCCCGATCCCAGCGGGCAGGTGGGGCCCGGCCGCCGGTTGGGAGGGCCGCCGCCGGTGCGGTTCCGGCCGCCGGTGGTGGTCCGCCGGTTGGGGGCCCGCCGCCGGTGCGGTTCCGGCCGCCGGTGCGGTTCCAGCCGCCAGTTGGGGGTCCGCCGGTTGGGGGGCCGTCGTCGGTGGGGTTCCGGCCGTCGGCTGAGCGGCCTTGGGGAAGTCCGGTGCGGGAAACTGCGCGATCAGCACCCATCAGCCCCGACCGGCCCGCGGGATCATCCCGGCCCGCGGGTTCATCACCCCGCTTTCAGCGGAGCGCTCAGCGGTAGCCGCCCAGTCGCTGTCGGCGGCGGGCTCGCCAGGCCGAGTCGACGGACAGGTAGGGGGCGCCGGCCAGGATCAGGGGGATCCAGGCCATGAAGTAGGCGAGGTCGTTGCCGTAGTAGTAGGGGGTCGTCGACCAGCTCACCGTCATCCACAGGCTGAACGAGATCAGCGCGCCGCCGAGCGCGGCCAGCCGGGCGAGCAGACCGAGCAGGGTAGCGATGCCGACGGCCAGTTCACCGAGGGCGATGGCGTAGCCGAAGCCGACCGGGGACTTCAGGGCCATGTCGACCAGGGCCGGGATGGCGGCGGAGTCGCGGGCGGAGCGCATGGTGTCACCGACGGATCCGGCTCCGCCGGACTTCAGGAAGGAGCTGCTGGTGAGTTTGTCCAGGCTGGCGTAGATGAAGGTGACGCCGAGGAAGATACGCAGCGGCAGCAGCGCGTAGTGTGCGGCGGTCTCCCGCCAGCCGCCGAGGCCGTTGAGCCGGTTCATGTGCGTGTCCGTCCGAATGCCGTGAGTCATCGTCCCAAACCGCCCTCTCGCCCGCCGTCCCGCCCCTCACTTGACCATACGTATGACAGGGGGGCGCAGTTCAATCCCGACTCGGACGTTTTTCCGGATTTCGGCCCCTGTAGGGGGAGGCCGGAACGGGCCCGTCGGACCTCGTTCATGCGGGCCAGGATCTGTCGCACGGGGTGGCCGAGGACCTGGGCGACGGTGGTGAGTTCCTCGGCGGTGAGCAGGGAGCGCTGCGGGTTCCAGGCGGCGATCTCGAAGCGGGCGAACCCGCACGGCCAGTCGTAGTCCAGTCGATCCAGGGAGGTGGCGGTGGTGCAGCAGGGGGTGGTGATGTCGAGGGTGGGCAGTCCGTCGCCCTGCTCGTCGTACGCGTCGAGCAGGTCCCGGTACCACTCGGGGTCAATGGAGCGGTCGCAGTGCGGGCAGCGGATGCCGGCCAGGTTCGAGCCGCAGTCGACGGCGGTGATCGCCTCGTGCCAGTCGACGTCCAGTTCGACGGCGTCGGGGTCGGCGTGCGGGTCGTCGAGGGAGCCGGAGACCAGCTCCAGGACCAGGGCCGCGGCACGCTTCCCGGCGTCCGGTGCCGGCTGCCAGTGCGGGTCGGTCGGTGTCACCGACAGGACGCTCTCGCTCATCGATCGACCGATCCCCCGCCGCTCACTCGGTGATCTGGACGATACAGCGGTTGGTCGCCACCCCGGCCGCGGTGACCACCTGCACCTCCACCGCCCCGGGCTCGACGTCGGCCGGTACGGGCACGGTCAGGACGCCGTCGGTGGGGTTGCTGAAGCCGCCGGTGACGGGAACCAGCGGCACGTGCACGTCGACGGCGCCGATGCGGACCACCATGCGGGAGAGCCGGTCGGCACCCTGGGCACCGGGCGGCACGAAGCCGGCACCGCGGATCTCGATGTCGTCGCCGGTGCGGATCGGCCCGTCCAGGTCGCCGGGTTCACGGGCGCGGACCACGGAGAGGACGACCGGGCGGCCGCCCTCGGCGTACTTGCCGGCCAGGTAGGTCACGGCCGAGATCAGCACCACCACGCCCAGGCCCCAGGGCAGGTCGGGCAGCTGGTCGGGGCGGCGGGCCAGCCGTACGGCGGCGAACAGCAGGGCGACGGCGCTGATGGCGACGTACTGGATGTCGGTGAAGGCGCCCCGGCCGGAGTCGTCGGTGAGCAGGTCGGCGGCGCCCGGCCGGTGCGCCGGCACCTTCTGCAGCCGCTGCGCGAGGATGCGCAGGCCCACCACCCGGCGGACCAGGACGGCGATGCCGCACACCACGGCAAGGACGGTCACCACGCCCGCGCCGCGCGCGAGGTCGAGGCCCGAGATCAGCGCGTCGCGTTCGGCGTGGTCGGAGGCGCCGGCCAGGCGGGCGGCCAGCAGCAGGACGGCGTAGCCGACGAACAGCACCCAGCAGGCGGCGACCGTGCGGGAGGTGGACATCCGGTTGTCCTCGCCGATCACCGGGGCCAGCGCCCCGCCGCGCGCACGGTGCAGCCAGGAGGCGGCGCTGAGCACACCGGCGACGAGGAGCGCGGTGGCCAGGGCCGCGGTGCGGGCGCCGGTCCAGCCCGCGCCGACCGCGGTGAGCGCCTCGCCGAGCAGCAGCGCGACCACCGCACCCCACACGACGCACACGGTCCGCAGCCACAGCCGGGCGAGCCAGGCCTCGCCCTCGGCGCGACCGCGCGCGGCGACGGCCTCCGCCCACTGGGTCAGTTCCTCGGAGACCCACTGGCGGGAGGCCGAGGCCGAGTGCGCCACGGCCGTCGGCAGGCCCTGTCCGGCCGCGAACTCGTCACGCCGGCGAAGGAACGCGGCGACGGCCCGCCGGTGTCCCTCCCGGGCGCCGTGCGGGCAGTCTCCGCAGGTGCAGCCGCCCTCGTGGCCCTCTGCACCCGTGCCCTGTCTCGCCTCCTGCACCGCCACGACCGGCGCCCGCCTTCCCCACGACCTTCCGGCACGTCCGGCGGGCCCTCGATGGAAGGCCACGCCGCCGCGCAACTGCGCTGCGTCGACAGCGAATTGTGCCCTACGCCGGGCCGTCCGGGGCCCTCGGGCCGCGTCACGGCGGGTGAAGTACGGGCCGCCGTGTTGACCCGGCTGCGAGAATTTGCGTATGGCCGAGATCATCCAGCGGGACGGGACCTGGGCCTTCGACGGCAGCACGATCCGGATCACCCCGGGGCTGCACCGCTGCGTGCCGCTGTTCCGCCAGACGTACGGGGAGGTCTCCGTGCCGCTGGAGGCCGTCTCGGACGTGGTCTGGGAACCCGAGCGCAAGCGTGGCCGGCTGCGAATGCGGCTGCGCGAGGGCGCCGACCCGCTGCTGCAGGCGACGGGCGGACGGCTGCCGGATGCGGCCGACCCCTACCGGCTGACGGTGGACGCGGACCGCGGCGGGGTCGCGGAGTACGTCGCCGAGGAGATCCGGCACGCCCTGCTCCTGGACCGGATCCCCAAGGAGCCCACGAGCGCCTATCTGCTGCCGGGCCCGCCGGTGCCGGTGTCCGTGCGGTCCTCCGACGGCACGGTCTCCTTCGACGGCACGCAGGTGCGCATCGACTGGGCCGACACCGCCGACCGGGTCAAACGCGCGACCGGCCCGCGGATCATCGCCCTCGGGGACCTGGTGCAGGTGGAGTGGCTGCCCAACTCGGGGTACGAGGACGGCTTTCTGCGGTTCGTGACCCCGGAGACGGTGTTCTCCAAACTGCCGCCCGAGCGGGACCCCTACACCCTGGACCTGTGGGGCAGCGTGCGGCGCGATCTGCTGACCGCGCTGGTCGCGACGGCCGTCACCGCCCGGCTGCCGCATCCCTCCACCCGCACGGGCGCCGGGTACGACGGCCGGGACCGGCGGCGGACGGCCGTACCGGGGCGGGTCGACCACCATGACGTACTGCTGCGCCGGCTGCGGGAGTTGGGGGAGCTGCACCGGGACGGGGTGCTCACGGACGAGGAGTTCGCGATGACCAAGGCGGCGGTGCTCAGGGAGTTCGGCTGAGCATGCCCGGCGGGTTCAGCTCAGCAGGTCGGGCTCGCTGCGGCTGATGTCCTGCCACAGGGGCTGGTAGTTGATCCAGGCCACCAGGTCGCCGCCGAGCTGTTCACGGGTGGCGACGGCCAGCTTGTGGTCGATGAGGACCGGGCGGCCGGCCGCCTTCGCCGTCAGCTGCACCTGGCAGGACCGTTCCATGGACAGGAACCACCAGGCGGCGGCGTCCACCGAGTCGCCGACGGTGAGCAGTCCGTGGTTGCGCAGCACGAGCGCCTTGCGGGAGCCGAGGGCCCCGGCGATCCGGCGGCCTTCCTCGATGTCGACGGTGACGCCGCTGTAGGCGTCGTAGAGGGCCACGTCCTCGTAGAAGGCGCAGCTCTCCTGGGTGATGGGGTCGATCAGCTCGCCGAGCGCGGCGAGGGCGCGGCCGTGCACGGAGTGGCAGTGGGCGACGGCGACGACGTCCGGCCGGGCGGCGTGGACCTGGGCGTGCACGGTGAACGCGGCCTGGTTGACGTGGTAGCGACCCTCGACGACCTGCCCGTCCTGGTTGGCGAGGACGAGGTCGCCGACCGTGACGTGCTTGAACGGCATCCCGAAGGGGTTGACCCAGAAGCAGTCGGTGAACTCCGGGTCGCGGGCGGTGATGTGCCCGGAGACCCCGTCCTCCAGCCCGGCCCGCCCGAAGATCCGCAGGGCACCGGCGAGCCGCTCCTTGCGGTGCCGGCGCTCGTCCTCGACCGAGTCGAACATCGGCGGCATGGCGAACTGCAGCTGGTCGGTGGGCAGCGGCAGCGGCGGGGTGGGCCCGTGCATAGGTCCTCCAGCGCTGGGATTGCGGTACGCGCCGGAAGTTACCCCCGGTCAGCGCAAAAGGGCAGAGCTGTTTTGTAAAGATGACGTACGCGGCGGAAACACGACAGAGGATGTCCGGTTTGCCGGTGAGACTGCCGTGCATGACCCGTGTGAACTGGGCGGCCTTCGCCGCCGCCGAACCCGAGCTGGCGACGACCGTCGAGCAGCGCTTCCGTGCCTTCCGTCACCATGTCCTCGCCACCCTCCGCAAGGACGGCGCGCCGCGCACCTCCGGCCTGGAGGCCGACTTCCGCGACGGTGAGCTGTGGCTCGGCATGATGGCGGGCTCGCTGAAGGCCCTCGACCTGCGCCGCGATCCGCGCTTCGCGCTCCAGGCGAACCCGGGCGAGGGCACGGGGATGGGCGGCGGGGACGTACGGATCGCGGGGCGGGCGTACGAGGTCGGGGGTGAGCGGAAGTCCGGGTACGCGAAAGAGGTGGAACCGCCGGAGCCGTTCCACCTCTTCCGCACCGAGCTGACGGAGGTCGTGCGGACCTACGTCGAGGACGAGAAGCATCTCGTCGTCCAGGTCTGGAAGCCCGGTACGCCCTTGCGCACGCTCAAGCGCACCTAGGGCCTACTCCCACTCGATGGTGCCCGGCGGCTTGGAGGTGACGTCGAGGACGACCCGGTTGACGTCGCGGACCTCGTTGGTGATCCGGGTCGAGATGCGGGCCAGGACGTCGTACGGCAGCCGGGACCAGTCGGCGGTCATGGCGTCCTCGGAGGACACCGGGCGCAGCACGATCGGGTGGCCGTAGGTGCGGCCGTCGCCCTGGACGCCCACGCTACGGACGTCGGCGAGCAGGACCACCGGGCACTGCCAGATGTCCCGGTCGAGGCCGGCCGCGGTGAGCTCCTCGCGGGCGATCGCGTCGGCGTCGCGCAGCAGGTCCAGGCGCTCCTTGGTGACCTCGCCGACGATGCGGATGCCGAGGCCGGGGCCCGGGAACGGCTGGCGCTGGACGATCTCCTCCGGCAGGCCGAGCTCCTGGCCGACCATGCGGACCTCGTCCTTGAACAGCTTGCGCAGCGGCTCGATGAGCTTGAACTCGAGGTCCTCGGGCAGGCCGCCGACGTTGTGGTGCGACTTGATGTTGGCGGTGCCGGTGCCGCCGCCGGACTCGACGACGTCCGGGTACAGGGTGCCCTGGACCAGGAACTCCACGGCCGGGCCCTCGTCGGCGATGATGTCGGCCTGCGCCTGCTCGAAGACGCGGATGAACTCGCGGCCGATGATCTTGCGCTTCTCCTCGGGGTCCGAGACGCCCTTGAGCGCGGTCAGGAAGCGCTCCTCGGCGTCCACGACGACCAGCTTGACGCCGGTCGCGGCCACGAAGTCCTTCTCGACCTGCTCGGTCTCGCCCTTGCGCATCAGGCCGTGGTCGACGTACACGCAGGTCAGCTGGTCGCCGATGGCCCGCGCGACGAGGGCGGCGGCGACGGCGGAGTCCACGCCGCCGGACAGACCGCAGATGGCGCGCTTGTCGCCGACCTGCTCGCGGATCGCCGCGACCTGCTCCTCGATCACATTGCCGGTGGTCCAGTTCGGCTGCAGACCCGCGCCGCGGTAGAGGAAGTGCTCCAGCACCTGCTGGCCGTGCGTGGAGTGCATGACCTCGGGGTGGTACTGGACGCCGTAGAGCTTCTTCTCGTCGTTCTCGAAGGCGGCGACCGGGACGACGTCCGTGGACGCGGTCACGGTGAAGCCCTCGGGGGCGGCGGAGCAGGCGTCGCCGTGCGACATCCACACGTGCTGCTCGTCCGGGGTGCCCTCGAAGAGGGTGGAGGACGTCCTGGAGACATGCAGGTCGGTACGGCCGTACTCGCGGGCGCCGGAGTTGTCGACGGTGCCGCCGAGGGCCTGCGCCATCAACTGGAAGCCGTAGCACATGCCGAAGACGGGGACGCCGGCCTCGAAGATCTCGCGGTCCAGGCGGGGGGCGCCTTCCTCGTACACCGACGAGGGGCCGCCGGAGAGGACGATCGCCGCGGGGTTCTTGGCGAGCATCTCCTTCACCGGCATGGTGCTCGGCACGATCTCGCTGTAGACCCGGGCCTCGCGGACGCGACGGGCGATGAGCTGGGCGTACTGCGCGCCGAAGTCGACGACCAGGACGGTGTCCGGGGTGGCGGCAGTGGAAGTCGCTGGTGACACGGGGTGCCTTCTGGTGGTCGGGCGGGGTCTGTGCTAACGAGTCTAACGGTGTGGACGTGGAGGCTTCCCCTGGACGCAGCCGTGGCATACTGACCCCATGCGCAAGCACTCGACCTTCGTCTTTACCTATGGCATCCGGCCCGCCGGCTGCCATGGTCGTGCTGCTTGAGCGAACCGCCAAGCGACTTCCCAGGCGCCCCGGGCCGACAAGGCCCGGGGCGCCTGTCGTTTTCCGGGTCCTGCCGTTCCGGGGCGTCCCAGCCACCTTCACCAGGAGCCCCCGACATGACCACCACCACCCCGGAAGAGACCGTCTCGACCCCGGAGCAGACCATCGCCGACGCCCGTGAGCGCATCGACGTGCTCGACGACCGGATCATCGGTCTCATCCAGGAGCGGATGGCCGTCTCCGCCGTCGTCCAGCAGACCCGCATCGCCTCCGGCGGACGCCGGGTGCACCTCTCCCGCGAGATGGAGATCCTCGGCCGCTACCGCGAGGCCCTCGGCAAGCCGGGCACCGGCCTCGCCATGACCCTGCTGGAGCTGTGCCGGGGCCGCGTCTGAGCGACGCACGCGGAGTGCCGTACGTGAGTGCGAACGCCGCCTCACCCGTACGGCGCGTGACCGGCTCGCGCGGCGCTTCGTTGAGTGAGGTGTCCGTGCCAGCCAGGGGCGGGCCCGACAGAACCACGCGTGGCTCGCTGGAGCGATGAGGCGTACGGGTCGTGCCGTGCGCCGTGGGACCTCGCTCCAGGGAAGTGACCGGACGGCAGGGGACAGCAGCCCGGTCACCCAAGGGAACGGCCGGCTCCGGGGACGCCCGGGGCCGGCCGGCGGAAAACTGCACATGCGCACCAGTGCCGGGGCATCCGCCACGTCCCCTCACCGACCACGGCATTGCTGCACACCGTCCGCCTCTCGGAGGCAGGACCAAGGAACCAGCGGCGCAACCCCCCGGCGCCGCCCCGGGCACCGGCGCCGCCCTGACGTCGGTGCTGACCGGAAGAAGGGCCCCGCGGTCTCTCCGTCCCGCGGGGCCCTTCGCCATGCGCCGTCGGACACCCCGGCTGAACGCCAAGGCCGAACGCCCAGGCTGAGCGTGACTCGCATCACACGACCTCCGCCCGACCGGCGCACAACCCTTCCCACAGGTCACGGGTCTCACCCCCTGCAACCAACGGCCATGCCCGTGCCCCACACACGGAGGCCTCCGAGACACGTGCTGCCGCGCGGCAGCACGGGAGCCCCACAAGAGGTCCTCAATGAAGCTTCGCCGCGCCATGATGACCGCGACCGCGACGGCTGCCCTCGCGCCGCTCGCCCTGGTCTGTGCCCCTGCCGCGTTCGCCGACGAGTCCCCGAGCACCTCGGTCAGCAGCTCGGCCTCGACCGAGACGACCCCCTCGGCAGACGCGAGCACCAGCCCGGCCGCCGACCAGAACTCGCCCGCCGGCCAGACGTCGGACAGCCCGTCCGCCTCCGACTCGGCGAGCACGAGCACGAGCACGAGCACGTCGGCGTCGCCGTCCGCCTCCGCGTCCGAGTCGGCCTCCGCCTCCGCGTCCGCGTCCACCTCGCCCAGCGAGAGCGCCGAGCCCAGCGACGGGCCGACGACGCCGTCCGGGATCTGCGAGGAGGACGACGCCCACTACAAGTCCAAGATCCACACCTCGCTCAGCGGTCTGCCCGGCGAGATCGCCGTGGGCAGCGGCTGGCACCCCTTCACGCTCGGCGTCAAGAACCCGACGTCGGCCGACCTCAAGGACGTCATCTTCTACGCGGGCGTCGGCCCGAGCGACCCGAACGCCCAGTTCGCGTTCAAGACCAGCCAGGTCCAGCTCCAGGTGAAGTACGACGGAGCCTGGTACGACGTCGAGGACGGCGCCGGCCACTCCGACGGCTACCTCGACCTCGCCGACATCAAGGCCGGCCAGACGGTGAACTACCAGCTCCGGCTGAACGTGAAGGCCAACGCGCCGGTCGGCGAGGGCCTGACCATCGGTGGCGGGATGTACTTCGACGACGAGGAGAACTGCATCGGCTCGGACCAGGCCAGCTACCTGATCAAGATAGTCAAGGCCGGCACCGACACGGGCGGGACGAAGCCCCAGGAGGGTGGCCAGGTCCCGGTTCCCACCCAGAAGCCGAGCAAGAGCAACACCCAGGACGTAACCGGCTCGCTCGCCGAGACCGGTTCCAGCTCCATGCTGCCGACCATCGGTCTGGTCGGCGGTGTCGCCGTCGTCGCCGGCGCCGGCGCGGTGTTCGCCGTCCGCCGCCGCAAGGGCGCCGGTTCGGACGCAGCCGCGTAAGCGCGGTCGCACAGCCGAAGGGGCCTGCGCCAGGAGGGGGGTGCAGGCCCCTTCGGCATACCCGCGCTACCGCTTCGGCGGCACCGCCGGCATCCCCAGGAAGGGCAGGCGCAGCGCGCCGAACGCCTCCGCGGGCACCGCCGGAGTCTGCGGCTCCACCGGCTTCAGCCGCTCGTACGCCGCACCCTGCGCCGGACGCGGATCCTCCGCGCCCTTGTTCGGCCAGAAGGACATCGCGCGCTCGGCCTGCGCGGTGATCGTCAGTGACGGGTTCACGCCCAGGTTCGCGGAGACCGCGGCGCCGTCCACGACGGAGATGCCGGGGTGGCCGTAGAGGCGGTGGTAGGGGTCGATCACGCCGGTCTCGGCGGAGTCGCCGATCGGGCAGCCGCCGAGGAAGTGCGCGGTGAGCGGGGTGCCCATCAGCTCGCCGACGTTGCTGCCGGCGAAGCCGTTGATCTCGGCGGCGAGCGCTGAGGCGGCCTCCGTGGCGGCCTTGATCTGCTTGGGGTTGGGGGCGCCGTGGCCCTGCCTGGCGGTGAGCAGGCCCTTTCCGACACCGTCCGGTTTCAGGTACGTCGTCAGGGAGTTGTCCAGCGACTGCATGACCAGGCCGATGATGGTCCGTTCCGACCAGCGCCGGTTGGAGAGGGAGCGCAGGAACAGCAGCGGGTGCCGGGCCGCGTTCGCCAGCCAGGCAAGCGCGCGGGAGGAGCCCTCGGCGTAGGGCACCTGGAGGATGGACAGGCCGCCCATCGAGTTGGAGCCCTTGCCGTAGCGAACCGGCTCGATGTGGGTGTTCTCGTCGGGGTGGATGGAGGACGTGATGGCGACGCCCCGCGTGAAGTCGGCCCTCGGCTCTCCGGTCGCCTTGCGGTAGCGGCGGTTGTCGGTCTGCGCGCCCACCAGCGCCTCGGAGTTGGTGCGGGTCAGGTCGCCGAGCCGGGCGGACAGATACGGCAGCTGGCCGCCGGCCTTCATCCGGTGCAGCAGGGTCTGGGTGCCGTAGGTGCCGGCCGCGAGGACGACCCTGCGCGCGGTGAAGAGCCGGCCCTCGCCCTTCTTCTTCCGGTCCGTCGGCAGGGTCGCCACCGCGTAGCCGCCGCGCGAGTCGTCCGTCACGGACATGACCGTCGTCATGGGGTGGACCACCGCGCCCGCCTTCTCGGCGAGGTAGAGGTAGTTCTCGTTCAGGGTGTTCTTCGCGCCGTGCCGGCAGCCGGTCATGCACTCGCCGCACTCGGTGCAGGCGTTGCGGGACGGACCGGCGCCGCCGAAGTACGGGTCGTTCACCTGCTCGCCCGGCCGGACCTTCGCCTCGCCGTCGGCGTCCTTGCCGTCGCCGAAGAACACGCCGACCGGCGCGAGGTGGAAGGTGTCGCCGACGCCCATCCGCTGCGCCGCCGCCTTCAGATGCACGTCGGAGGGGGTCATCGTCGGGTTGAGCCGTACGCCGAGCATGCGCTGGGCCTGGTCGTAGTACGGCTTCAACTCCTCCTGCCAGTCGGTGATGTCCCGCCACTGGGGGTCGTCGAAGAAGGCCTTCGGCGGTACGTAGAGGGTGTTGGCGTAGTTGAGCGAGCCGCCGCCCACACCGGCGCCCGCCAGCACCATGACGTTGCCCAGCAGGTGGATGCGCTGGATGCCGAACATGCCGAGTTTCGGGGCCCAGAGGTAGTTCCTGAGGTCCCAGGAGTTCTTCGGCAGGGAGTCCCGGGTGAAGCGGCGGCCGGCTTCCAGGACGCCCACCTTGTAGCCCTTTTCGGTGAGCCGGAGGGCGGACACCGAACCGCCGAACCCCGATCCGACCACGATGACGTCGTAGTCGTACCCGTCCTCGTCCCGGGTCTGGACAGACTTCTCCTGCGACACGTGCTCTCCTCGTCGGGAACGGGTGTTGACGAACGGTGCTGCTAGCGGAACCGGAATGCCTTCATCAGCCGGAGACTCGTGCTCATGAACTTGGCGTACGCCTCGTCCGTCATGCCCAGCGACGGCGCCATCGGCAGCAGCCGCTGCTGGGCCACCGTCTGGGCCTCCGTGTACTTGAGGATGCCCTCGGAGCCGTGGCGCCGGCCGAGGCCGGAGTCCTTCATGCCGCCCATCGGGGACTGGACGCTGCCGTAGGCGGGGGCGTAGCCCTCGTTGACGTTGACCGTGCCGGTGCGCAGGCGGGCGGCCACCTCGCGGCCGCGCCCGGCGCTCTTCGTCCACACAGAGGAGTTCAGGCCGTACGGCGTGGCGTTGGCGTGCTCGATCGCCTCGTCGTCGCTCTTGAACCGGTAGATGGAGACGACCGGGCCGAAGGTCTCCTCCTCGCACACGGCCATGGAGTCCTCGACGCCGTCGAGGATGGTCGGCTCGAAGAAGTACGGGCCGATGTCCGGACGGGCGGCCCCGCCCGCGATCACCTTGGCGCCCTTCGCCACGGCCTCCTCGACATGCCGCTGAACGGTCTTGAGCTGGCGCTCGCCGACCAGCGAGCCCATGTCGGCGCCGTAGGCCAGGGAGTTGCCGAGCCGCATGGCCTTGGTGCGGGTGGCGAAGCGCTCCAGGAAGGCGTCGGCGACCGACTCGTGGACGTACAGGCGCTCGATGGAGATGCAGAGCTGCCCGGCGGAGGAGAAACAGGCGCGTACGGCGCCGGCGGCGGCCTTCTCGATGTCGGCGTCGTCCAGCACGAGCATGGCGTTCTTGCCGCCCAGTTCGAGGGAGACGCCGACCAGGCGGGCGGCGGCCCCCTGGGCCACCTCGCGGCCGGTGCGGGTGGAGCCGGTGAAGGAGACGTAGTCGGCGTGCCGGACGAGCTCCGGGCCGACGACCGGTCCCTCGCCGAGCACGACCTGGAAGACGCCCTCGGGCAGCCCGGCCTCGATGAGCAGGTCGCGCGCCCACAGGGCGGTGAGGCAGGTCTCGGTGTCCGGCTTCATCACGACCGCGTTGCCGGCGACGAAGGCGGGCAGCGCGTCGCCGACGGACAGCTCCAGGGGGTAGTTCCAGGGGGCGATCTGGCCGACGACACCGCGCGGGTGGCGCAGTTCGGTGACCTTGGTGAGCGTGGGGACGGCGCCGGTGTGCCGCTTGGGCCGCAGATAGGCGGGGGCCTTGCGGCCGTAGTGGCGGGCCGCGACCGCGACGGCCTGCACCTCCTCGTGCGCGTGCAGCCGGGCCTTGCCGGTCTCCAGCTGGATCAGGTCGAGCACCTCGGCCTGCCGCTCCAGCACCAGGTCGTGGAAACGCAGGAGGACGGCGGCCCGCTGCCGTACCGGGGTCTTCTCCCACACCGCCTGCGCGGCGCGGGCGGCATCGAAGGCCTTCCGGACGTCCTCGGGAGTGGACTCGGGCAGGTCGGCCAGCTTCTCGCCGGTGAACGGGGTGTGGTTGGCGGTACGGCCGGAGCCGACGATGCCCTTGGTGAGCTGGGCCACCAGTTCCGGGGTGACCACGTCGACGGCGGTGCGCGCGCCCTCGGGGGCGGGCGCGAGGGGGTTGGTGCCGGTGCTGTCCGGGGCCTGCGTGTCCGTCATGACGCGCAGGGTATGCCGGAGCACAGGCTTTGTGTACCCGTCGGTAATGGGGATTCACCGAGTGCTCACACACTGCCAGTGATCACTGGCAGGGAATGTGCTGATCAGCGCGTTGGCACGGTGGCGCGCGGAAGGATCATTCGAGTCCGGCTTTTTTCGCGAGGAGCAGGCCGAGTGCGGTGCGCGGGGTGCGGCGTGGGGGGTCCGGGGGCCGGGGCGAGGGGGGCTCGGGTGCGGCTTCGGGTGCCGGTTCCGGTACGGGCGTGAGGCCGAGGTAGTCCCGCAGGGCCGCCGTGACCTCCTCCGCGCCGGGGCGCGCCTCGGGCTCGTCGGCGTGCAGCCTGTCCAGCACGGGGCCCAGCGGGCCGGGGTCCGTGTCCGCGAGGGCGGTGCGGAGCAGGGCACCGAGGGACCACAGGTCGGAGGCCGGGCCGGCGCCGGGGCCCGCGGCGCGCTCGGGGGCGACGAAACCGGCGGGCGCCTCCCCCGGATGCCCGTCGCCGGTCCCGAAGTCGGTGACGACCACCCGCCCGGTGCCGGACTCCAGCAGGACGTTGGCCGGTTTGACGTCCCGGTGCACGATGCCGACGGCATGGGCGGCGCGCAGGGCGCCGAGGACGGCGAGCCCGATCCGGGCGGCCTCGGCGGGTGGCAGGGGGGCGCGCCACAGGACCTCCTGCAGCGACTCGCCCGCCACCAACTCCATCACGATCCAGGGGACATGGTCCTCGGTCACGACGTCGTACACCGTCACGGCGGAGGGATGGCGCACCCGGGCCGCGGCGCGGGCCTCCCGGTAGAGCCGGTGGGCGATACGGCGGCTCTCCTCGTCCTCGGCCGGATCGCCGGGCAGCAGCGACTCCTTGACGGCGACCTCGCGGTCCGGCTCCTGTTCGTCCAGGGCCCGCCACACGGTCCCGGTGGGCCCTGCCCCGAGCCTTGCGGCCAGCCGGTAGCGGCCGCCGATCAGACGTGCGTCGGGCGGGAGTTCACCGTCTCCACTCATGTCACATGAGTACCGCGAGCACCAGGCCCTTGTCGAAGCGGGGGACCAAAAGCCGGACGTTCAGAGCTCCTTGATGTCCAGGTTCGCGAACGCCGACTCGGCCACCTCCCGGCCGCACGCCGTGAAGTCCCCCTTGTTCGGGCGTCCCGGTGCAGCACGCCCGCCGCGTGCGCCGCCTCCAGCGCGCCGAGCACCTGCAGGCCGATCCGGGCGGCCTCGCGGGCGTCCAGTGTGCCCTCGCGCAGGCCGTCGCCGAGGGTGCGGCCGCGCACCAGCTCCATGACGATCCAGGGCCGGCCCTCGACGACCGCGACATCGTGGACGTTCACCACCGCCGGGTGGTCGAGACGGGCGGCCGCGCGGGCCTCGCGGCGCATGCGCTCGAAGGCGTTGGCACGTTCCCGTTCGGGAAGGTGGTCCGGTACGCGTGGCTCCTTGACGGCGACCTCCCGGTCCACCGTCTCGTCCTGGGCCCGCCACACGGTTCCCATCCCGCCGTGGCCCAGCTTGTCGAGCAGCCGGTACCGGCCGGCGACGATCCGCCCGGCGCCGGGATCCTGCTGCTGAGCCGGGACGGGGCGCGGCCGTGCGTGCGGCTGTGCCGTCGGCGGCGGTTGCGGCGGTTGCGGCGGTTGCAGAACAAAACTCGTCGTGTCGTCGGCCCCGTGACCGAGCGGCAGTTCAGGACCCCGCACGGAAGGTGTCGACCGCCACGTCGAAGTACTCCCGCGCCTCCCGCACCTTGCCGACCGGCGCCGACACCCACACGTCGTACGTGCGCCCGGCCTCCTCCCAGCACAGGTCGTAGGTGTGGCGCGGCCCCTCCGCCGCGCTGAAGCCGTTCCAGGTGAACTCCCAGAGCGCCGCCGGATGTCCGTCGTGCGTGGCCCGGGTGACCCGGCCGTCGCGGTAACCGGGGTTGCTGACGGGGCCGTTGGCGGCCGACCGGTCCATCACCACCTTCGGCCCGCCCGGTTGGGGATCGGCGATCTTGATGCCGAGGCGGAAGGTGTCACCGGGTGAGAGGTAGAAGACGCGCTCGCCCTGCGGACTGCGGACGAAGTCCTCCGGTACGGCGAGGGAGAAGCCGGCCGCGTCCCGGGCCGTGCGGTAACCGGAGGGCGCGGTGCCCGGGCCGGCCGAGCCCGGGTGGGTGGCCGACGGGCGGGTCGCGGTGGACGCCGGGCCGGAGGTGGTGGGTGTCGGGGGTGTCCGCGACGAGGCCGGGCCCGTGGCGGTCCCGGTCGCCGGGGAGGTCGCCGTACCGCCGGGGCTGCCGCCGCCCCCGCCCGCGTCCCGGTGCAGCAGCAGTGCCGCCGCCGACACACCGGCCCCGGCCAGCGCGGCGACCAGCAGGGCCGCGACCAGCACCCCGCGTGTGGACGTCTGCCGGGCCTGGGGCTCCGCGGCCGGCCCGGCCGTGGCGGGCGGCTGCGGCCCGTCGTGCGGAAGGTCCCGCTGGGTCGGCGGGTACGGCGCGGCGGCTTCCGGCGCACGGCTCCCCGCGGCCCCGGACCTCGCCGTACGTCCCTCGGCCGCCCCGGACCGTGGGCCCCAGCCCCCGCCGATCCGGTGCGCGCGGCCGGTGACGGTGGGGCCGGACGAGGTGTCCGGCGCCTCCGGGGTCCGGCCCGTCTCCAGGTACGTCCGCAGCATCCGCTCGGCCTCGGCCGCGCCGAGCCGCCGGTCCGGGTCGCGGTCCAGCAGCCCCCGTACGACCGGCAGCAGCGGCTCGGCCTCGGCGGGGGGCCGGATGTCGGCGGCGACCACGGCGTGCAGGATGCCGCCGAGCGAGTCGCGCCGGAACGGCGACTCGCCGCTGAGCACCGTGCACAGCAGCGCGCCCAGCGACCACAGGTCGGACTCCGGGCCGGTGCGCAGCCCCGACATCCGTTCCGGCGCGGTGTATTCGGGCGAGCCGACGAAGGACCCGGTCTCGGTGAGCGTGGTGGCGCCCGCGACCTGCGCGATACCGAAGTCGGTCAGCACGACCCGGCCGGTGCCGGACTCGATCAGCACGTTCGCGGGCTTGATGTCCCGGTGCAGCACCCCTGCCTCGTGCGCGGTGCGCACCGCGCTGAGCAGGGCGATGCCGATCCGCGCGGCCTCGGCGGCGTCGACCGGGCCCTGCCGGGAGATGAGGTCGGCGAGCGAGCAGCCGTCGACCAACTCCATGACGAGGTAGGGGCGTTCGTCCTGCTCCACCACGTCGTGCACGACGATGATGTGCGAATGCCGCAGCTGGGCGACCGCCCGTGCCTCACGGAACGTACGGTCCCGGCGGCGCCGCGCGTCGCCCTCGGACAGGGAGTCGTCCGGGAGGAGTTCCTTGACCGCGACACGCCGGCCCAGCACCTGGTCCACGGCCCGCCATACGACGCCCATGCCGCCGCGACCGATGCGCGCCTCCAGACGGTAACGGCCCGCGATCACACGGAAGACGTCCCCCTCGGTCCCCATGCGCCCCATCATGCCGCATCGGACGGACGCCTTCCGGGACGGCGATCGGCCAAGTATGCCGCCGCTTCGGCCAGTTCGTCGCGCGTGTGACCGGGTCGGGCCGGACGGCCGGGGGTGATTGTTTTCGGCCACAACATGCTTTAGAAAATACATGAAGCATGACAAACCGTGCAGGAATATAGGCCATGCAGGGTAAATCGGATGGCTTGAATCATGCTGTTATGTGGATCATGAGACCCTTACGTTTTCCTTATGAAAAACACATTGAAGCGGCTTTCCGTCACGGGCTTCGCGGCGGTGGCGATATTCGCCACGACCACGGTGACCAATGCCAGCGCGGCGAGCGGCGGAGCGGCGTGCTCGGTGACCGGCGCCTCGGGGAGTCTGACGTTCACCAACTGGACTGCCAGACATGTGGACATCAGCGGTTGGGTCAAGGACACCGCTGCCGATGGTCGCCATGTGGCCATTCGATTCGTTTCCATAGACAGTGGCACCGGCTGGGTGACGGAGTGGCCCTGGCATTCCAACTACAACGGAAACGGATCGACCATCTCCTTCACCACTTACGCGTCACCCCCCGGCGATACTCTCGACTACATCGGCGCGCAGGTGGCGGTCATGGACGGGAGTACGATTGTCCGTTCCTGCACGGACTATGCCTGAGCCCCCGCACCTTCACTCTCGTTGACATATCGGCCCATGCGATTTTCGGATGGGCCGATATGCGACCGCGTTATGAGAGATCAACCCTCCTGGAAGCCCCGCAGGATCCAGTCGAACTGCTTGCTGGTGGTGGCCCAGTCGTCGGCCGGCGAGGCCGCGTAGATGGCGTACTCGGTGCCGTCACTCTCCATGTACGCGACGTCGATGGCATGGTAGGGCCCCGGGAAGTAGTGCGGCGGGTCCTTGGCCAGCGCGTTCCACGTGTATTCCCAGCGGACGCCCGGCTGGTCGCGGAAGAGCTCGTCCTTGAGGCTCAGCTTCTTGTAGTCCTGCAGCCGCCGTGAGACCCGCTGATCCAGGTTGCTCATGTGCTCGTACGAGGTGCGGAAGTCCGGCGCGGTGTCGACGGCGACCCGCACGAGGTGCTTGCCCTTGTCGGGTGAGTAGTCGACCTGCCGGAGGCCGTCCTGGTCGATGGAGACGGACCGCTTCCACCCCTTGGGCAGGGAGATGCTGAAGCCCACCGGGTCGTGGTGCTGCTCCCAGCCGGCGGGCAGGGTCCCGGCACCGCCCGGCGTGGCGCTGCCGCTCGCGGAGGGCGAGTCCGTGGCCGGACCCGCACCGGTGCTCGACCCGGTGTTCTGCTCCATGCCGCCCCACTCCTGGAAGGCGACCGCCGCACCACCGCCGAGCACCGCCGCGGCGGCGACGACGAGGGCGAGGGTGCGCAGCCGGCGGCGGGGCCGGGGCCGCACCGGCGCCGGACCCCGCGGCGTGGGCGCCGCAGCCGTCGGCCCGGTCCTGGAACGGCCCGGGCCCCCCGGTGCTCCGGGACCGTGGACGGTCCCCATGGAGCCGGAGCCGGAGGTGGGGCCGTAGCCGGAGGTGGGGCCGTAGCCGGAGGTGGGGCCGTAGCCGGAAGTGGGTCCCGTGGGGCTGTAACCCGAGGTGCTCGGCCCACCGGTGTGCAGGCCCGAGCCCTGGGTCGGGATGAACGCCTGGGCCGCGTGCGGGCGGCGCCCCTCCGCCGCCTCGGCGAGCATCTGCTCCGCCTCCTCCGCGCCCGGCCGGCGTTCCGGTTCCTTGTGCAGCAGGGCGGCTATGACGGGGCCGAGCGCACCGGCGTGGCGCGGCGCGTCGGCCTCCTCCTCCACGACCGCCTGCATGGTGCTCAGCGGTGAGGTACGGCGGAACGGCGAACGGCCCTCGACCGCCGTGTACAGCGTGGCGCCGAGCGCCCACAGGTCCGAGGCCGGGCCGGGATCGTTGCCGCGCACCCGCTCGGGCGCGAGGTAGTCGACCGAGCCGACGACCTCGCCGGTGCGGGTGATGGTGGAGTCGCCCTCGATCTGGGCGATGCCGAAGTCGGTGAGCAGCACCCGGCCGTCCCGGCCGAGCAGGACGTTGCCGGGCTTGACGTCCCGGTGCAGCACACCGGCGGAGTGCGCGGCGCGCAGCGCCCGCAGCACCCACAGCCCGATACGGGCGGCCTCCGCGGGCTCCACCCGCCCCCGCTCCTTGACCGCGTCGGCCAGCGAGTTGCCCTCGACCAGCTCCATGACGATCCAGGGACGGCCGTCGTGTTCGAGGACGTCGTGCACGGTGACGACGGCGGAGTGGTTGATGCGCGCGGCGGCGCGGGCCTCGGCCCGGGTCCGGGCGAGCAGCACCGCCCGGTCGCTGTCGGAGACGTAGAGCGCCGCGGTCAACTCCTTGACGGCGACCGTCCGGTGCAACACCTCGTCGTGGGCGCGCCACACCCGGCCCATGCCGCCGCTGCCGATCGAATCGGCGAGCCGGTAGCGGCCCGCTATGAGCAGGCCCTGCATCTGATTCACGTTGCCCCGCAATGCTCTTGACAGGGTCAGACTAAGGACCGGTCAACCAACTGGGAACCAGCGGGGTACCAAGGTGACAGCACTGTGACGCTTGTCGCCGCCCGAACCGTCCAGTACCGGCCACTCGGTATACGGGGCGCTCAACCCGTGTAGCGGTACGTCGCCGTGGCCTGCTCGTACAGCCGGGTCACCGCGTCCCGCTGGGCCTCCGGACCGCGCACCTGGATGAGGTGGTAGCGGCCGTTCAGGAGGATCGCCATGTTCCGCACGAACAGGTCGCGGCCCTGGCCGTCGGTCCAGGTGAACTGGCCCTCGGCCATGGTCCGCCCGCCCACCTCGATGGTTCTCAGACCGGTGGCCGTGGCCCAGCTGGAGTCGCGGTACGGCTGGAGCTCGCTCTCCTTGTCCCGCTGGTAGGCCATCGGGTCACTGCCGTACGTCGACGCGCTGTCCCTGCCCGGTACGACGATCAGCTCGAAGGCGTCGTGCGCGTACACCACCTGGCCGCTGCCGTTCTTCGGGGTGCGGTTCCAGCCCTTGGCGACGGCGATCTGGAACCCCTCCGGATCCTTGCGCAGGGTGAAGCCGTCGGCGACGGCCGGGTCGCCGCCGGTCTGCGGCTCGGTGGCGGGTGCGGACGCGGAGGGGCTGCCGCCCTGCTCGGAGGGGGGCTGCCGGGTGGCCGAGGACGCGGAACCGACGTCCCCCGCGCTGCGGGTCCGGTCGCTGCCCGCGGCCCCGCTCGCCCCCTGCTTGGGCATGAACAGCAGCGCGTACGCGATCGCGCCGGCCAGCAGGAGCAGGATGAGCAGAAGCAGGGTCCGGCCGAGACTGCGCGGCGAACGCGTCTCCTCCCGGCCCCGTTCGCGCTTGTGCCGGCCGTGCGGATGGGTGTCGGGCAGCGCGGCGCGCCGCCGCCGCATCCGCACCAGCTCGCCGCGCCGCCGGACGATCGGCAGCCGGCTCGGGTCGGCGGGCGGCACGGGTACGACATGGGTGCCGGCGTCCGGCTCGGGCGCGGAGCGCACCAGCGAGCGCAGCCAGCCGTTCAGCTCCTCGAAGTCCAGGCGCTCGGTGGGGTCCTGGCGCAGCAGCGACTCCACGACCGGCCGGAGGGGGCCGCACTCCTCGGCGAAGGCGGGGGGCTCGGCGCACACCAGCTGCACCAGCTCGGCCGTCGACTCCTCCGGATACGGCGCGTGCCCCTGCACGGCCCGGAACAACAACGCGCCCAGCGCCCACAGATCGGTAGCCGGTCCGATCGGCGCCGCCAGCTGCCAGTTCTCGTGCACGGGCCCGGCCTGCTCCGGCGCCCACCGCTCCGTCACCGGCCCCACCACGGTCATCCGCACCTGCCGCGCCCGCTCGGCCTCCAGCGCACTCGCGGGCCCACGCCGCCCACCGTCCGCTCCGGGGGCGTTCCAGTGGGGGTGGGCGGGGGCGGCGGCACCGGTGGCGTGGGGGTGCGGGCCTTGGCGGGCCGGACCGGTGCCGTAAGGGGGCGGGCCGGAAGCTTGGCGGGTGGGGTCGGCGGGGGTCCGGGGGGTGGTGGCGGGGTCCGGGGCCGGGGTCTGGCCCGGGACGGACGGGCGGGGGTTCGCCGAGGGGAGGCCGGGGCGTTGCGGGCCGCCGCCCAGGGCCGAGGAGGGGCCGGCGGCAGCGGGGCGCGGTGCGGCGCCGTGCCAGGGGGCGCCCTGCACTCCGTAGGGATCGGCGATCCGTTGGGGCGGGGTCGTGGTGCCCGGAGCGCCGGAGTACGGCGGCTGGGATGTGCCGTCGGCCCGGGTGGCGCCGGTGTCGCCCTCGGCGGGCGGGCGGGCGCCGGGCAGGGCGGCGCGCCCGTTCTGCCGGGCCTCCTGCACCCGGGCGGCGGCACGGGCACCCGCGCGGTACGCGGCGATGGCCCCGGCGCGGGCGGCACGGACGTCCGCGCCGTTCTCCAGGGGCCGTTGCCCCGCCGGGCCGGGCACAGCGGCCCCGCCGGACACCCCGTTCGCCCCCGGCACCGGCAGCCCGCCGGCCGCCCTTGCCTGGATCGCGGCCCGTCGCGCTGCCTCGGGGTCGACGTCCGCGGACGGCACTCCGCCCGCTCCGGCCGCCCCGTCGGCCACCCCCTTCGCCCCGTCTGCGGAACCGGTGGCATCCTCACGGCCCCCGGTGAGGGGAGTCGCACCCGGACCCCGGCCTGCTCCCGGCTCACCGAACCCCGTAGACCCATCCAGGCCACCGACCGGCCCAGGAGCAGCGCCCAGGCCGCCGGCAGCCCGAACTGCGGCCCCCGGACCAGCCCCAGGACCGGCCGTCTCCGGCTCCGTCCCCGCTCCCCCGACGGCACCCTCTGCCGGCCCGTCCTGGGCCGGTACCGGGTCGTACCCGCACAACGCCTCCTCCGCGGCGCCGACGGCGAGGCCGGTCAGCATCACGCGGCCGTCGTCGCAGACGAGCACCGTGCGGGCGGTGATGTTGCGGTGCACCCAGCCATGGCCGTGCAGCACCCGGAGCGCCATGAGTACGTCGGCCGCGACCTCGGCCGCCCGGTACGGCGACAGCGGCTGCTCGGCGAGCAGCGCGGCCAGCGGGCGCGCGGTCACCAACTCGCTGACGATCCACAGCGACCCGCCCTCGGCGAACACGTCGAAGACCTGGTCGAGGCGCGGATGGTCGGGGATGCGGGCCGCGGCCTGCGCGGCCTCGACGGCTCGCCGTACGGCCGGGTCGGCGGGCCGCCGGGTTGCCGTCCGGGCGTCCGGCGTCCGCCGGGCCCCGGCCCCGGCCCCGCGCTCACGCGCGGTGAAGCCCTCGGGCAGCCCCTCCGCGTCCAGCACCTCGGCCTCGACGACCTCCGGCAACGGCACCTGCCGGACGAGCACTTCCTGACCGCTGTACGTGTCGAAGGCGCGGGTTTCGGTGAGTTCGTACTCGTCGGAGGGCGGCAACGGCAGGCGGTAGCGGTCGGCGAGCACCCGACCCGCGTAGTCGTCCACATTGCCTCCCCCGGCAGCCCGGTCGGTCACATCCGTTCGCCTCGCGACCCGTTTCGCACACACTTCCGGCTGCGTACGGTCCGCAACCATTCACGATACGTGCCGGAGGCAATCCGCATTAAGCGGATGACGGATTCTCACGCCCCAAACCGTCGTCAGGAGCCTACGACTTGGGCTCGAAGGAGGTCGTGAACGTCTTCCACGTGTCCTTGCGCAGCGCGCTGTCCCAGTTCGCGTCCTTCGCGGTGTACATCAGGCCGTATCCGAGATGGCCGTTGACCACGAACCCGCGGTCGATGACGCGGTACTTGGTGCCGTTGACATAGGTGAACTCCCAGTCGGCGGTGTTCCAGTCGCGGTAGTCCGCCTTCTCGATGCGGATGCGCTGGTACTGGGAAAGCACCATCCTGTGTTCCTGGTTCTCCCAGTCCGCCACCGGGTCGTCCTTGGGGGTGCCGGTCCAGCCGATGAGCAGCCTCTGCCCGTCGGGACCGGTGTAGCGATCGCCCGCACCGTCGGTCGACTTGTACGACCAGCCCTTGGGCAGCCCGATCGAGTAGCCCTGACCGCCCTTGCGGGTCGTCACCACCGGCGCGGTCCCGCCGCCCTTGGCACCGGACTTGCCGGACGAGCCGGAGTCGTCGGTGGACGCGCTCGCGTCGACGGCATTGCCCGACGTGGAACCGGTACCGCCCGACGACGGGCTCGCCCCGCTGCCGGTACTCCTGTCGCTCTTGTCCTGCTTCGTGGACGCACTGGCGCTCGCCGCCGCCTTGGCCCCGCTGCCCTTGCCGCCCTTGTCGTCGCCGTTCAGGGCGAAGGCCAGGATGGTGCCGAGCACGGCGAGGAGGACGATCACCGCGATGATCACCAGCGTGCGCTTGGGCACCACGTCGGTCAGCGGCGCCCTCGGCACCGATCGCGTCGGCAGGTCCAGGTCCGGCGGCGGCACCACGGGCCAGCCCGAACTCGGCTTGTTCGCGCTGGAGTTCGGTACACCGGCGGCACCGGAGGCAGAACCGGCCTGTCTGCCGGTGGATCCGGCACCGACCCCGCTGGAGGAGGCCGGCCGCACCCCGCCGGGGGAGGCCGGTCGCACCCCGCTGGAGGAGGCCGGTCGCACCCCGCCCTGCCCGGCAGGACGTGCCCCGCCCTGGGTGCCTGTGCGTACCCGGCCCTGGGTGGCAGGACGTCCCCCGCCCGCGGTGGCGCCGTCCGCACCCGCGGCTTCACCGGTGTCCGGCGCGGCCGGGTCGCCGCCGCTCTTCGCCCGGGTGGACGCGGCCGCCGTGGCCGCCCCGGCCGCCTTGCGGACCGAACGCAGCGCGCCGCGCAGCTTCTCCCCGGCCTCCTCGCCCCGCCTGCCCTCGGCAGGGCCCGGCGGCGGCAGCGGCACCACGCGCGTGGCGTCCATCGGCTCCGGCTCGGGTGCGTGGATCACGGCGTTGAGCATGGCCCGGGCGCCCGCGTCGTCGAGCCGCTCGGCCGGGTCCTTGGTGAGCAGGCCGTAGATGACGTCCTTGAGCGGGCCCGCGTTCTTGGGCTCCTCCATGGGCTCGGTCATCACCGCGGTGAGCGTGGCGATCGCCGAACCCTTGTCGTACGGGGGCACGCCCTCGACCGCCGCGTACAGCAGGCCGCCGAGCGACCACAGGTCGGCCGCCGGGCCCGGCTTGTGGCCGCGGGCGCGCTCGGGGGAGATGTAGGAGGGGGCACCGACGAGCATGCCGGTGGAGGTGATGGACGGGTCGCCCTCGACCTGCGCGATACCGAAGTCGGTGAGCACGACCCGGCCGTCCTCGGCGATGAGCACGTTCGACGGCTTCACGTCCCGGTGCAGGATGCCCTGGCGGTGCGCGGAGCGCAGCACGTCGAGGACGGCGAGTCCCACCTCGGCGGCGCGCTTCGGCTCCAGCAGGCCGTCCTCGCGGATGACCTCGGCGAGGGACTTGCCCTCCACCAACTCCATGACGATCCACGGCCGGTCGTCCTCGTCGACCACGTCGAAGACCGTGACCGCGCTGTTGTTGCGGATCCGGGCGATCGCCTTGGCCTCGCGCAGGGTGCGCGTGATCAGGCGCCGCTTCTCCTCCTCGTCGATGTTCGACGGGAACCGCAGCTCCTTGACGGCGACCGTCCGGCCCAGGGTCTCGTCCTCGGCGCGCCAGACCGTGCCCATGCCGCCCCGGCCCAGCACGTCTCCCAGCCGGTACCGCCCGGCGAGGAGACGACGCTCGCTCTTGTCCTGACGAGTCCCCTGACGAGATGTTCCCGCCCGCTCCGCCTCCGACATGCGTCCCCTCATACAACCCGCCCTGACAGAGCCTCCATTGTCTCTCACCCCACAAGTGGCCGACGCCCAGGGGGCCCTTCGCCTCAGGCGGGATCCGGTGCACCGGTTTCGGGGAAATGCGCCTGGTTTCGGCGGGGGTGACGGGCGTTCGGCTCCCCCGGGGCTCCCGGCTCATGGACGGCCACGGCCGCGCTCCCTCAGGTGAACGGCACTATGTCCGGCGCTCCCAGTCTCGCCGCGTCCGCCGTCAGGTCGTCGGGCTGGCGCTGGGACTCGCGCTCGGCCTCCACCCGCTTCTCGTAGTGCTCGACCTCGCGCTCGATCTGGTCCTTGTCCCAGCCGAGGACCGGTGCCATCAGCTCGGCCGCCTCCCGGGCGCTGCGAGTGCCCCGGTCGAAGGTCTCGATGGAGATCCGGGTGCGGCGGGTGAGGACGTCGTCCAGGTGCCGGGCGCCCTCGTGCGAGGCGGCGTACACCACCTCGGCGCGCAGATAGTCGTCGGCCGCCTGCAGGGGCGCGCCCAGGGCGGGGTCGGCGGTGATGAGGTCCAGGACTTCCTCGGCCAGGGAGCCGTACCGGTTCAGCAGGTGCTCCACGCGGGCCACGTGGAGCCCGGTGCGGGCTGCGGTGCGGGCGCGCGCGTTCCACAGCGCCTGGTAGCCCTCCGCGCCCAGCAGCGGGATCTCCTCCGTCACGCTGTCGGCGACCCGCGTGTCCAGGCCGTGCACCGCCTCGTCGACCGCGTCCTTCGCCATCACGCGGTAGGTGGTGTACTTGCCGCCCGCCACGACCACGAGCCCCGGCACCGGATGGGCGACCGTGTGCTCGCGGGACAGCTTGCTGGTGGCGTCGGACTCGCCGGCGAGCAGCGGGCGCAGACCCGCGTACACCCCCTGCACGTCGTCGCGGGCGAGCGGCACCGCGAGCACCGAGTTGACGTGCTCCAGCAGGTAGTCGATATCGGCGCTGGACGCGGCCGGATGGGCCTTGTCGAGGTTCCAGTCGGTGTCGGTGGTGCCGACGATCCAGTGCCGGCCCCAGGGGATGACGAAGAGGACGGACTTCTCGGTGCGCAGGATCAGGCCGGTGGTGGAGTGGATGCGGTCCTTGGGCACGACCAGGTGGATTCCCTTGGAGGCGCGGACGTGGAACTGGCCCCGCTCCCCCACCATGGCCTGTGTGTCGTCGGTCCACACCCCGGTCGCGTTGACGATCTGTTTGGCGCGGATTTCGTACTCCCCGCCGCCCTCCACGTCCTGCACCCGGGCGCCGACCACGCGCTCGCCCTCGCGCAGGAACCCGGTCACCCGCGCGCGGTTGGCCGCCTTCGCGCCATAGGACGCAGCCGTGCGCACCAGCGTGGCCACGAAGCGGGCGTCGTCCATCTGGGCGTCGTAGTACTGCAGGGCGCCGACCAGGGTGTCCTTCTTCAGGCAGGGGGCTACGCGCAGGGCGTGACGGTGGCTCAGATGACGGTGCAGGGGCAGGCCCCGGCCGTGGCCGCGGGCCATGGACATCGCGTCGTAGAGCGCGACGCCCGAGCCGGCGTATAGCCGCTCCCAGCCCTTGTGCTGCAGCGGGTAGAGGAACGGCACCGGCTTGACCAGGTGCGGGGCGAGCCGCTCCAGCAGCAGTCCGCGCTCCTTCAGGGCCTCGCGAACCAGGGCGAAGTCGAGCATCTCCAGATAGCGCAGACCGCCGTGGATGAGCTTGCTGGACCGGCTTGAAGTGCCGGACGCCCAGTCGCGGGCCTCGACCAGACCGGTGGACAGGCCGCGCGTGACGGCGTCCAGCGCGGTGCCCGCGCCGACGACCCCGCCGCCGATCACCAGCACGTCCAGCTCCCGCTCCGCCATCGCGGCCAGCGCCTCGGCGCGCTGCGTCGGCCCCAGAGTCGCTGTCCTCACGCTGCCTCCCGCTGTCGCAGACTCACTCGCGTCGGCCGCACCCGGTGGGCGAAGCCCCGGTTCGTTCATCCCCTGCTCATGCCCAAATTCTGACCGGCTTGCCCGACTTCAGCCACCACGCGTTCCCAACCTGTGGACAACTCGCCCACAACCCTCGGAAGACACACGAACAGAATCACGCATAACAGTCATATGTGTACCTAGTCTGACATTGCACGCGCTCATCCTGTCCACAGCGGTTGCGCGCCTGTCCCGCTTCGGCTATGGGAAGGACCGCCCACGCCATGCCCGCAGACCTCGCCGTCATCGGACTCGGCCCCTACGGCTTGCCGCTCGCTCAGGCCGCGGTCGCCGCAGGCATCCCCACCGTCGGTTACGCCACCGGCCCCGAGGCGGGCTCCCTCAGTCCCGCCGAACTGCGCCGGATGCACGCCGCGGGCTTCCGGCCCGGTACCGACCCGGCCCAGCTCGGCCGCGTGCGCACCGCGGTCATCTGCGCGCCGACCCCGCGCGGCGCCGACGGCGGACTCGACCTCGGCCAGGTGGAGGCGGCCGCCCGTACCCTCGCCAAGCGGCTGCGCCCGCACACCACTGTCATCCTGGAGTCGCCGGTGCTCCCCGGCACGACCGAGGAGTTCCTGCGCCCCCTGCTGGAGGAGGGCTCGGGGCTGCGTGCCGGCCGCGACTTCCACCTCGCCTACTCTCCGAGCCGGGTCGATCCCGGCAACCGCGACCACTCCCCCGCCAACACCCCCAAGGTCATCGGCGGCCTCACCCCCGCCTGCACCGAGTCGGCCGCCACCTTCTACGGCCGGCTCACCGACAAGGTGGTACGCGCGCGTGGGCTGCGCGAGGCGGAGACCGTACAGCTGCTGGAGACCAACTTCCGCCACGTCAACATCGCCCTCGTCAACGAGATGGCCGTGCTGTGCCACGAGCTGGGTGTCGATCTCTGGGACGTCATCCGGTGCGCGGAGACCAAGCCCTTCGGCTTCCAGGCGTTCCGGCCCGGCCCGGGCGTCGGCGGCCACGGTGTCGCGCAGGACCTGACCGGGCACGCCACCCGCACCCTGCGCATGGTGGAGCTGGCCCAGCAGGTCAACAGCCGGATGCCCCGGTACGTCGTCCAGCGCGCCGCCACCCTCCTCAACGAGCACGGCAAGTCCGCCCGTGGCGCGCGGGTGCTGCTGCTCGGCGTCACCTACAAGCCCGATCTCGCCGATCTGCAGGGCACACCGGCGCAGGAGATCGCGATCCGGCTGATGGAGCTGGGCGCCTCGGTGAGCTTCCACGACCCCCTGGTGGCCTCCTGGAACGTGCTGGACCGCCCGGTCCCGCGCGCGGACTCGCTCTACGAGACCGCCGCCGACGCCGACCTGACGATCCTGCTCCAGCAGCACCGCACGTACGACCTGCAGGGGCTGTCGGTGAAGGCGCAGTTGCTGCTGGACACGCGCGGGGCCACGCCCACGGGGGCGGCGCACCGGCTCTGAGCCCGGTCACGAACGGAAAACAGCCGGGGCGTTGTCGGCCCCGGCTGTTAATCTCCCCCGGACTCGCCGCACACGCGTGTGCCGGGGGTTTTCCGTTTCCGTCCTTCAGTCGTGCTCCATATCGGGGGGATTTCTGTCATGAGCCAGTCAGCTCCACCGCCGCAGTCGCCGCAGCCCGGTCCGGTCGACGGCAACCCGTACGCGCAGCAGGCCCCGGCCGGCGCGCCGTACCCGCCGCAGCCGGGCGCCCCCGTCGCCCCGGCGGGCGCTTTCGCCCCGCCTGCGCCGATCGCTCCGGCCCAGAACAACGTCGTCCTCGGCATCGTCGCCGCGGTCGTCGCCGCCGTGGTCGCGGCCGCGCTCTACGGCCTCGTCATCGGCGCCACCAAGCACGAGATCGGCTACGCGGCCGTCGGCGTCGGCTTCGTCGTCGGTCTCGCGGCCGGCAAGGCGGGCGGCCGCAACCCGGCGCTCCCCGTGGTGAGCGCGATCCTCGCGCTCGGCTCGGTGTACCTCGGCCAGCTGGTGGGCGAGGCCATGATCGGCGCCGACCAGTTGCACGTCGGCTTCAACGAGCTGTTCTTCCAGCACTTCGACGTGGTCCAGAAGGTCTGGAAGGACGACGCCGACCCGCTGACCTTCCTCTTCTTCGCCATCGCCGCGTTCGCCGCGTTCTCCGGCGCCAAGAAGGCCGCCGCGTAAGCCCTCCCGCAAGCGGCAGGGCCCGGCCACCTCGTCGGTGGCCGGGCCCTGTGCGTCGCACTGCTCCCGTGGGCGCGTCAGCGGCGGTGCTGGCTGTCCGCGACCGTCACCTCGACCCGCTGGAACTCCTTCAGCTCGCTGTAGCCGGTCGTGGCCATCGCGCGGCGCAGGGCACCGAAGAAGTTCATCGAGCCGTCGGGGGTGTGGGACGGGCCGGTGAGGATCTCCTCGATGGTGCCGACCGTGCCGAGGCCGACCTTCTTGCCGCGGGGCAGCTCGTCGTTGACCGCCTCCATGCCCCAGTGGTGGCCCTTGCCGGGCGCGTCCGTGGCGCGGGCCAGCGGGGAGCCCATCATCACCGCGTCGGCGCCGCAGGCGATCGCCTTGGGCAGGTCGCCGGACCAGCCGACGCCGCCGTCCGCGATCACGTGCACATACCGGCCGCCGGACTCGTCCATGTAGTCACGGCGGGCCGCGGCCACGTCGGCGACGGCCGTGGCCATCGGGACCTGGATGCCCAGCACATTCCGGGTGGTGTGGGCGGCGCCGCCGCCGAATCCGACCAGCACGCCGGCCGCGCCGGTGCGCATCAGGTGCAGGGCCGCCGTGTACGTGGCGCAGCCGCCGACGATCACCGGGACGTCCAGTTCGTAGATGAACTGCTTCAGGTTCAGCGGCTCGTGCGAGGACGACACGTGCTCCGCCGAGACCGTCGTACCTCGGATGACGAAGATGTCCACGCCCGCGTCCACGACCGCCTTGGAGAACTGGGCGGTGCGCTGCGGGGAGAGCGCCGCGGCCGTGACCACGCCGGAGTCCCGCACCTCCTTGATGCGCGCGCCGATCAGCTCCTCCTTGATGGGCGCCGCGTAGATCTCCTGGAGGCGGCGGGTCGCCTGGTCGGCGGGCAGCTCGGCGATCTCGTCCAGCAGCGGCTGCGGGTCCTCGTACCGCGTCCACAGGCCTTCGAGGTTGAGCACGCCGAGGCCGCCGAGCTCGCCGATGCGGATCGCGGTGGCCGGGGAGACCACGGAGTCCATGGGGGCGGCCAGGAACGGCAGCTCGAAGCGGTAGGCGTCGATCTGCCAGGCGATCGAGACCTCCTTCGGGTCCCGCGTACGGCGGCTGGGGACGACGGCGATGTCGTCGAAGGCGTACGCCCGGCGGCCGCGCTTGCCGCGCCCGATCTCGATCTCAGTCACGTCTCTAGGCCTTTCCCTATGCGTTGCAGCGCCTTCCAGTATCGCCGACGGGCACGGCACAAGCCCTCCGCGGGGACGAGAACGGCGGCCCCGGATGCTCCGGGACCGCCGCTGGACAGCCTTCACGCGCGCGTGGATGCGCGGTCGTGCTACCTGAGAGCTACCTCTTGCTGCTGTAGTTCGGCGCCTCGACCGTCATCTGGATGTCGTGCGGGTGGCTCTCCTTCAGGCCCGCCGAGGTGATCCGCACGAACCGGCCGTTCGCCTGCAGCTCGGGCACGGTCTTGCCGCCGACGTAGAACATCGACTGGCGCAGACCGCCGATCAGCTGGTGGACGACGGAGGACAGCGGGCCGCGGTAGGGCACCTGGCCCTCGATGCCCTCGGGGATCAGCTGCTCGTCGGAGGCGACGCCCTCCTGGAAGTAGCGGTCCTTGGAGAACGACTTGCGCTCGCCGCGGGACTGCATGGCGCCCAGCGAGCCCATGCCGCGGTACGACTTGAACTGCTTGCCGTTGATGAACAGCAGCTCGCCCGGGGACTCCTCACAGCCCGCGAGCAGCGAGCCCAGCATGACGGTGTCGGCACCCGCGACCAGGGCCTTGGCGATGTCGCCGGAGTACTGCAGACCGCCGTCGCCGATGACCGGGACCCCGGCCTCCTTGGCGGCGAGCGCGGCCTCGTAGATCGCGGTGACCTGCGGGACGCCGACGCCGGCGACCACGCGCGTGGTGCAGATCGAGCCGGGGCCCACGCCGACCTTGATGCCGTCGGCGCCCGCGTCGACCAGGGACTGGGCGCCGTCGCGCGTGGCGACGTTGCCGCCGATGACGTCGACGCCGGAGGAGTTCGACTTGATCTTGGCGATCATGTCGCCGACCAGCCTGGAGTGGCCGTGCGCGGTGTCCACGACGATGAAGTCGACACCGGCCTCGATCAGGGCCTGGGCGCGCTCGAAGGCGTCACCGGCGACACCGACCGCGGCACCGACCAGCAGGCGGCCCTCGGCGTCCTTGGCGGCGTTCGGGTACTGCTCGGCCTTGACGAAGTCCTTGACGGTGATCAGGCCCTTGAGGACGCCCTCGTCGTCGACCAGCGGCAGCTTCTCGATCTTGTGCTTGCGCAGCAGCTCCATGGCCTCCGGGCCGGAGATGCCGACCTTGCCGGTGACCAGCGGCATCGGGGTCATGACCTCGTGCACCCGGCGGCCGCGGTCGCTCTCGAAGGCCATGTCACGGTTGGTGACGATGCCGAGGAGCCGCTTGTCGCCGTCGGTCACCGGGACGCCGCTGATGCGGAACCGGGCGCACAGCGCGTCGGCCTCGGCGAGCGTGGCGTCCGGGTGGATGGTGATGGGGTCGGTGACCATGCCGGACTCGGAGCGCTTCACCAGGTCGACCTGGTTGGCCTGGTCCTCGATGGAGAGGTTGCGGTGCAGCACGCCGACCCCGCCCTGGCGGGCCATCGCGATCGCCATGCGGGACTCGGTCACCTTGTCCATGGCGGCGGACAGCAGCGGGATGTTGACCCGCACGTTCTTGGAGACGTACGAGGCGGTGTCGATCTCATCGGGTGCCATGTCCGACGGGCCCGGCAGCAGCAGCACGTCGTCGTAGGTCAGCCCGAGTGTCGCGAATTTTCCGGGCACTCCGTCGACGTTGGCAGTCATGACACCTTCCCCAAATGGCCTTGATCGGTGCGGATGTCCATGCTAACGGGAAGCATCGCTAGCAAATTCCACGGTACGGGGTGACTTCAGGCTTCGTATGTTCGTACGGAAGCCGAAGCATGCCTGTTCAACAAGGGGAGCTGCAGGGGCTCCGCACAAGGGTGTTACTGCTCGGCGAGCGCCCGCAGGCGGCTCAGCGCCCGGTGCTGGGCGACCCGGACCGCGCCGGGTGACATTCCCAACATCTGCCCGGTCTCCTCCGCGGTCAAGCCCACGGCGATGCGCAGCAGGAGCAGCTCGCGCTGGTTCTCCGGCAGGTTGGCGAGCAGCTTCTTGGCCCACTCGGCGTCGCTGCTGAGCAGGGCGCGCTCCTCGGGGCCGAGGGAGTCGTCCGGCCGCTCGGGCATTTCGTCGGACGGCACCGCGGTCGACCCCGGGTGGCGCATCGCGGCGCGCTGCAGGTCGGCGACCTTGTGGGAGGCGATGGCGAAGACGAACGCCTCGAAGGGGCGGCCGGTGTCGCGATAGCGGGGCAGCGCGAGCAGGACGGCGACGCAGACCTCCTGGGCGAGGTCCTCGACGAAGTGACGCGCGTCGCCGGGCAGCCGGGACAGCCGGGTTCGGCAGTAGCGCAGCGCCAGGGGGTGGACATGGGCGAGCAGATCGTGCGTGGCCTGCTCGTCCCCGTCGACGGCGCGATGGACGAGCGCACCGATCGCCCCATGGGCCGTGCCCGCCTCGTCGTCGCGCATCGGTCCATGGTGCCTTGTGGCCGTCCGGTCCGTCGCATTGTGCTCGTGGTTGTGCACCGAAGCGTTATGAGCAGGTGCGCCGGCACTCATCTCCTGCGCCCTCCCCTTCCGCTCGACCGACTCGTCCCCGAGAGACTCCACACCTCAAGGATGCGGCATCCGCGCCGAAACGAGCAGCGCTCGTCCGGCGGGCCGGCTTGCGCAACGTCCGCCGCGGCGGCCTGCGCAGTCGTGCGCCGGGGCGCCTGGTGCCTCGTCGGGTGGCGTGGACCACGGGTGTTGACGGAGTGGATCTCCGTACGCGCGCGTGGCCGACCCCCCGGCCGGCCGGCCGCCGCGCGGCTCCTCCCGTGTGACGGGCTCCACCCCGCGAGCGCCCCTCACGGCCGCGCCCACGGGCAACCGGAACACCCGTCATGGCACTTCACCGGCACCCACCTCCGCGTTGCGCTGGTACGGCGGGGGTGCCGAAGGGTGCGACCGTCCGCGTGGCGCGTGGGCGCCGCACGGAGGCTGGCCGGCCGTCCGGACGTCGCGCCCGCGGGGCTGGGCAGAACCCGCCCCACGGCAACGAAGCCGCAGGGCGATTCCACGCACGCGTGCGTGCCGCGCCCCGCAGGACGCCCCCCACACCAGGCACCACACGGCTGGGACGACGCACCGGCACGGCAGCTGAACCGAAGAGCGCCATCACCCGCGCCACGCACCGCACGACTGGGCAGAACCCGCCCCACGGCAACGAAGCCGCAGGGCGATTCCACGCACGCGTGCGTGCCGCCAGGGCGCGTCCCCGACGAGCGGGGTCGTCCAGCCCCGCGCAGGGCCAGGGCATGGTGCTCCGGTGCCCGAGCCCGGCGCGGTGCCGTACGTGCGTCGCGTTCCGGTCGACGGTCGGCCCGGGACTCCCCGAAAGGGCCGGTGAGACATCCCGCTGCTGCCCGGGGAGGCGGGTACGTGCCCTGCGCCGGGCACGTACCCGCCTGCCCCGCAGGGCTGGGCACTGCCTACCGGACCAGTCCCCAGCGGAAGCCGAGCGCCACCGCGTGGGCCCGGTCCGAGGCGCCGAGCTTCTTGAACAGGCGCCGCGCGTGCGTCTTGACGGTGTCCTCGGAGAGGAAGAGCTCGCGGCCGATCTCGGCGTTGGAGCGGCCGTGACTCATGCCCTCCAGGACCTGGATCTCACGCGCGGTGAGCGTGGGCGCGGCGCCCATCTCGGCCGAGCGGAGCCGGCGGGGGGCCAGCCGCCAGGTGGGGTCGGCGAGGGCCTGCGTCACCGTGGCGCGCAGCTCCGCGCGCGAGGCGTCCTTGTGCAGGTAGCCCCGGGCGCCGGCGGCGACCGCGAGGGCCACGCCGTCCAGGTCCTCGGCGACCGTGAGCATGATGATGCGCGCGCCGGGGTCGGCGGACAGCAGGCGGCGCACGGTCTCCACGCCGCCCAGGCCCGGCATGCGCACGTCCATAAGGATGAGATCGGAGCGGTCGGCGCCCCAGCGGCGGAGGACTTCCTCGCCGTTGGCCGCCGTCGTCACACGCTCGACACCGGGCACGGTCGCGACCGCGCGGCGGAGCGCTTCTCGGGCAAGCGGGGAGTCGTCGCAGACGAGGACGGATGTCATGACCGCCCTCCGCAGCTGATGCGCGTCACCTTGAGCCTCCAGGCTGGTACGGAATCGTCACCTGTGCGGTCGACCGTCTCGGACGCCTGCCCGAGCGCTTCTGTTTTCAACCGCCTCCGCACTCTCAACGACGGTCACTCGAAAGAGTTACGGGGCTACGTGCCGTCTTCGGCACTCTACGTGAGGGTCTCGTCACGGCGCAGACCTGGACATCAGACCCTCAACTTTTCATCACAACTATGCCCCGTTTGGCCGCTTTTCTTCCCGTTTTGAGGTGTCTGAGGCTAGATTCGCAATGAGTCATATTTTCATCTCCTTAGACCGGAGATGTACGGTCGTTGGCACCGTATCCGCTCAGAACGGCTACAAGGGGTCACGTAATGGCAGATTTCTCCCGCCTTCCCGGACCGAACGCGGACCTGTGGGACTGGCAGCTGCTGGCTGCCTGCCGCGGCGTGGACAGCTCGCTCTTCTTCCACCCCGAGGGCGAGCGCGGGGCGGCTCGGAGCGCTCGCGAGAACTCGGCCAAGGAGGTCTGCATGAGGTGCCCGGTCCGCGCGGAGTGCGCGGCGCACGCACTGGCGGTGCGCGAGCCGTACGGCGTGTGGGGCGGCCTGACCGAGGACGAGCGTGAGGAGTTGATGGGGCGCGCGCGCAACCGCCTGGTGACGGCTTCGACCGCCGGCGCGGACACCGCCCCGAACCACTGAAGGAACGTTTCAGCACCTACAGCCCGCTGGGTGCGCTCATTTCCACCACCCCAGGGCACGCTGCGTCACCACGTGCGTGCCCTTGACCCTGCCGAAGCCCCCTGCGGGGGCGTGTCTCCGGTCGCACCGCCGGACGGGATGGCCCGCCTCGCACGGACGGGATGCCCGCCTCGCCGGTCAGCCGCGCCCCGTCGCCCGGGCCAGTTGTTCCAGCGTCGCCGCCACGGCCGGCACCTGTGCCAGGTCGGGCAGGGTGAGGGCGACGATCTCCCGCCGTACCGCCGGTTCCAGCCGTACCGTGCGCACGCCCCTCGGCCGTACCGACTCCACCGCCAGCTGGGGCAGTACGGCGACGCCCAGGCCCGCGCCGACCAGGCCGACCACCGCGGGATAGTCGTCGGTGGCGAAGTCGATGCGCGGGGTGAAACCGGCCCCCTCGCACACCTCGACCAGCTGGCCGCGGCAGCGCGGGCAGCCCGCGATCCAGGGCTCCTGGGCCAGCTCTCCGATGGCGACGCTCTCCGCGCGCGCGAGGCGATGCCGCTCGGGCACCAGCGCTACCAGGCGGTCCATCAGCAGGGTCCGTACGACCAGGTCGTCCCAGTCCTCGGCGACGGCCGCGCCCTCGTAACGGAAGGCCAGGGCCAGGTCGCAGTCGCCCTCGCGCAGCAGCTCGACGGACCTCGGGGGCTCGGCCTCCTCCAGGGAGACACGGGTGCCGGGGTGGGCGGCGCGGAGGGCGGCCAGGGCGGTGGGGACCAGGGTGGAGCTGCCGCTGGGGAAGGAGACCAGCCGGACCCGGCCGGCCCGCAGCCCCGCGATCGCGGCGACCTCCTCCTCGGCCGCGGTGAGCCCCGCGAGGATGCCGGACGCGTGCCTGACGAGGGCTTCGCCGGCCTGGGTCAGGCGCATCTCGCGGCCGGTGCGGACCAGCAGCGGGGTCCCGACCGAGGTCTCCAGGGCCTTCATCTGCTGGCTGACGGCAGGCTGGGTGCAGCCGAGCTCACGCCCCGCCGCGGAGAAGGAACCGGTGGCGGCGACGGCGCGCAGGACACGGAGATGACGGGCCTCGATCACCGTTCGAGCATAAGGGCATCTTGGGGGTGGCGCGCAATATTCGCTCGACGCTTTGAGGTGTGGCCCCGTACCGTGCGGTCATGAAGCTTCTCTCGGTCAATCTGGGCCGCCCGCAGCCGGTGCCGTACACGGACCAGGCGGAGGGTGTGACAGGCATCGACAAGAAGCCGGCCGACGGGCCGGTGCGGGTGGCGGCGCCGGGCCCCAAGGGCGTCGGCGCGAGCGGGCTGGCCGGGGACGCGGTGTGCGAGCTGCGGCACCACGGCGGGGACGACCAGGCGGTGTACGCCTACGCGCGCGAGGACCTCGACGACTGGGAGCGCGAACTCGGCCGGTCGCTGGCCAACGGTTGCTTCGGCGAGAACCTGACGACGGACGGTCTAGACGTCTCCGGGGCGCTGGTCGGCGAGCGCTGGCGGATCGGTTCCGGGGTGGTGCTGGAGGTGACCTCGGGCCGGATCCCGTGCCGTACGTTCCAGGGCCATCTGGGCGAGCGCGGCTGGGTCAAGAGGTTCACACGGAAGGGCGCAACGGGTGCCTACCTCCGGGTGATCGAACCGGGTGAGATACGGGCGGGCGACCCGATCGAGATCGTGCACCGGCCGGACCACGGGGTGACGGCCGCGCTGCAGTTCCGAGCGGTCACCACCGAGCGGGAGCTGCTGCCGCGGCTGCTCGCGGCGGGCGAGGCACTGCACCCGGAGTCATTGGAGAAGGCCCGCAAGTACATGGCGGAGCAGCGGCGCTGAGCAGCCGTCAGCGATGCCCCGACGGTCCGCGCCGCCGACCGGGCCGACCGGGCCGACCAAGCCGACTGGCCGTTGAGTCCGTCCGGGAGGCCCGGCACGGCGGCCGTCAGCCGCGGACACGGCGGACCGAGCGGGGTTCGACCAGACCGGCCTGAAGGCCCCGCACAGCGCGAGCCGTCCGGCAACCGGAAGGCCCGACGCAGGGCATCCGCCAACCGGGCGGCCCGTCACAGACCAGGGCGCACCCGCCGACCCAGAGACCCGCACAGACCGAGGCCCGCCCGCCGACCGAGAAGCCCCGCGCAGGGCAGAGCATCCGGCAACCGGAAGGCCCGACGCAGAGCGCCCACCAACCGGGCGGCCCGTCACAGACCAGGGCGCACCCGCCGACCCAGAGACCCGCACAGACCGAGGCCCGCCCGCCGACCGAGAAGCCCCGCAGAGCGCAAGGCCCCCGTCATACCGGCGCAAAGCAGGCGCCCCGCATCGGCCCCGCCCTGCCAGGGCCCCGCACACACTGTCGTACGGGCGGTCACCGAACCCATACCGTCCAACTCCCCTGTCCGAGGGGAGCGGACGCGCTCGCTCCGGGTCAATACCCTTGGGCCATGACAACGGCTCTGATTACGGGATCGACCGCGGGGATCGGTGCCGCGTTCGCGCGGCGGCTGGCGGCAGACGGGCACGACCTCGTCCTGGTGGCCCGGGACACCAAGAGGCTGCACGAACAGGCGACCGAACTGCACGACCGGCACGGCATCGAGGTGGAGGTGCTGACCGCCGACCTGTCCGAGGACAAGGGCATCGAGACGGTGGCCGGCCGCCTCGGCGACCGGAAGAACCCGGTCGACCTGCTGGTCAACAACGCCGGCTTCGGCAACAAGGGCCGCTATCTCGAGGTGCCCATGGCCGACGAGCTCAAGATGCTCAAGGTGCACTGCGAGGCGGTGCTCCGGCTGACGTCGGCGGCGACCGAGGCGATGCGCGAGCGGGGCCGGGGCGGAGTCGTCAACGTCGCCTCCGTGGCCGCCTTCGTGCCCCGGGGCACCTACGGCGCCTCCAAGGCCTGGGTCGTGCAGTTCACGCAGGGCGCGGCGAAGGACCTGGCCGGCAGCGGCGTCCGCCTGATGGCCCTGTGCCCCGGCTTCGTGCGCACCGAGTTCCACCAGCGGGCCGGGATGGGCACGGACAACATCCCCGGCTGGATGTGGCTGGACGCCGACAAACTGGTCGCGGCGGCCCTGTCCGACCTGGCCCGCGGCAAGACCCTGTCGATCCCCGACCCCCGCTACAAGGCACTGATGGGCCTGGTGAAGGTCACCCCGCGGGGGCTGCTGGGCGGGATCACGTCGAAGACGGGGCGGAAGTACGGGCCGCAGTAGCCACGGCCCTGGCCTCGACAGGCGCCGCCCGTCCGGCCACCAGCCATGCTGCAGAGCCAGAGCCAGGTGCACCCTCGCCCGGGGCCCCGTCACGGTCCGGGCGAGGGTCAGATGTGCCCTGGCCGCCTCTGCCGAGCCAGGTGTTCCGCCTGGGCCGTGGCCTGCCGGACAAGCCCGGGACTCTCTCCGAGCGCCTCCCCCGAGCATGCATGACGTCATAGTGGCAAAGGACGGCATGCGGTCGGCCCGGATATGCGCATCACAGAGCGCTAAGCGACAAAAACCTGCAAGTGGGACAATTGTGCCGTCCTATCCAAGCGAAGGGAGCCGGGAGGCGGCGTCATGACCTTCGTACAGCTCATCGAGTGCAGGACAAGCCGGCTGGACGAGATGAACCGGCTCATGGACGACTGGGTCGCGCAGACCAAGGGGAAACGGACGGCGACGCACGCGCTGGTCGGGAAGGACCGTTCGGACGCGTCGCACATCGTCGAAGTGGTGGAGTTCCCGTCGTACGAGGACGCGATGCGGAACTCGAAGCTGCCGGAGACCGACAAGATCTTCCAGGGGATGGTCGCCCTGTGCGACGAGGTGCCGACGTTCATCGATCTGGACGTCGTACGGGACGAGCGGCTGGCCGAGGACACGGTACGGCGGTTCTACGCGGCGCTGCAGTCCTCCGGCGAACTACTGCCGCTCAACGACCTGCTGGACGAGGACATCCACAGCCACGATCCGGTGAACCCGCAGGACACCATCGGGCTGGACAACGCCCGCAGCGAATTCCGGATGTGGCGCGGGGGCTTCGACTTCACGTTCACGGTCGAGGACGTGTTCACCCAGGGCGACCGGGCCTGCGCCCGGTGGACCTGGAACGCCACGCACAACGGCGACTTCCTCGGCATCCCGCCCACCGGCAGGCAGGTCACCATGACCGGGATGACACTGTTCCGCCTCACGGACGACGGCAAGATCGCCGAGATATGGTGGCAGCACGACCAGCTGGGGCTGATGCAACAGCTGGGGGCACTGGACGAGTTGGAGCAATAGAAGGCACCCACCCAGATGCCCCGACTGTCCACGTGACCGAGCCGCGCGCCGACGACGCGACGGAGCAACGTCGATCGCCCCTCGCCCCGCCTCAGCTCCTCGGCGATGCTCGCCGTGTCTCCAGTAGCGGGCATTCGCCAGTCCGTCTCGATCCCCGCCTCCGGGGCAAACGCACGGTGCCCAGCCCCCCGTAGGGAACTGGGCACCGTCGGCTCAGCGCAGCGCTCAGTGGGCGTGGCCGTGGCCGTGGCCCGCGGCGGCCGGCTCTTCCTCTTCCTTCTTCTCGACGACCAGGGTCTCGGTCGTGAGCAGCAGGGAGGCGATGGAGGCGGCGTTCTCCAGGGCGGAGCGGGTGACCTTGACCGGGTCGATGACGCCGGCCTTGATCAGGTCGCCGTACTCGCCGGTGGCGGCGTTGTAGCCCTGACCCTTCTCCAGGTCCTTGACCTTGGAGACGATGACGTAGCCCTCCTGGCCGGCGTTCTCGCCGATCCAGCGCAGCGGCTCGACCACGGCGTTGCGGACGACCGCGACACCGGTGGCCTCGTCGCCGGCCATGCCGAGGTTGCCCTCGAGGACCTTGGCGGCGTGCACCAGAGCGGAGCCACCACCGGAGACGATGCCCTCCTCGACCGCGGCGCGGGTCGCGGAGATGGCGTCCTCCAGACGGTGCTTCTTCTCCTTCAGCTCCACCTCGGTGGCGGCGCCGACCTTGATCACGCACACGCCGCCGGCCAGCTTGGCGAGGCGCTCCTGGAGCTTCTCGCGGTCCCAGTCGGAGTCGGTGTTCTCGATCTCGGCCTTGATCTGGGCGACGCGGCCGTGGATGTCCTCGGACTTGCCGGCGCCGTCGACGATCGTGGTGTCGTCCTTGGTGACGGTGACACGGCGGGCGGAGCCCAGCACGTCCAGGCCGACCTGGTCGAGCTTGAGGCCGACCTCCTCGGAGATGACGGTGGCGCCGGTGAGGATCGCCATGTCCTGCAGCATCGCCTTGCGGCGGTCACCGAAGCCGGGAGCCTTCACCGCGACGGCGTTGAAGGTGCCGCGGATCTTGTTGACGACCAGGGTCGACAGGGCCTCGCCCTCGACGTCCTCGGCGATGATCAGCAGCGGCTTGGAGGCGCCGGCCTGGATGACCTTCTCCAGCAGCGGCAGCAGGTCCTGGATGGAGCTGATCTTGCCCTGGTTGATGAGGATGTACGGGTCGTCGAGGACGGCCTCCATGCGCTCCTGGTCCGTCACGAAGTACGGCGACAGGTAGCCCTTGTCGAAGGCCATGCCCTCGGTGAAGTCCAGCTCCAGACCGAAGGTGTTGGACTCCTCGACGGTGATGACACCGTCCTTGCCGACCTTGTCCATCGCCTCGGCGATGAGCTCGCCGACCTGCTGGTCCTGGGCGGACAGCGCGGCGACGGCGGCGATGTCGGACTTCTCGTCGATCGGGCGGGCCGAAGCGAGCAGGTCCTCGGAGACGGCGGCGACGGCCGCGTCGATGCCCTTCTTCAGGGCGGCCGGGGAGGCGCCGGCGGCAACGTTCTTCAGACCCTCGCGCACCAGCGCCTGGGCCAGCACGGTGGCGGTGGTGGTGCCGTCACCAGCGATGTCGTTGGTCTTGGTCGCCACCTCCTTCACCAGCTGCGCGCCGAGGTTCTCGTACGGGTCCTCGATCTCGATCTCACGGGCGATCGTGACACCGTCGTTGGTGATGGTGGGGGCGCCGAACTTCTTGTCGATCACGACGTTGCGGCCCTTCGGGCCGATCGTCACCTTCACCGTGTCGGCCAGCTTGTTGACGCCGCGCTCGAGGGCGCGACGGGCGTCCTCGTCGAACTTCAGGATCTTCGCCATGACAGCGGGAGCCCTCTCGGAAATCTGTGGGTGAAAGACGAACTGCGCCCCGGGCGCCCGGCTTCGTTATCGGTCGCGGGGGCCAGGGGCGCAGCTCGAAAGCAATGGATTGCTTAGAGGTGGACTACTTCTCGATGATCGCGAGCACGTCGCGAGCCGAGAGGACGAGGTACTCCTCGCCGTTGTACTTCACCTCGGTGCCGCCGTACTTGCTGTACAGGACGACGTCGCCGACCTTGACGTCGAGCGGAAGGCGCTCGCCGTTCTCGAACCGGCCCGGGCCCACGGCGAGGACGGCGCCCTCCTGGGGCTTCTCCTTCGCGGTGTCCGGGATGACCAGGCCAGAGGCCGTGGTCTGCTCGGCGTCCAGCGGCTGGACCACGATGCGGTCCTCGAGCGGCTTGATGGCAACCTTGGAGCTGGCGGTCGTCACGATCCGACCTCCCCCTTCGGAGATCTCACGGGGTTAACTGTCTGAGGTGGCGACCAGGTCGATCCGTCGTCGCGGGTGCCGGACCTGCCCGTCGCTTTGTTGGCACTCTCACCTGCGGAGTGCCAGAGCCGAGACTATGACCGGGGTTAGCACTCGGTCAAGCGGAGTGCCAATGCCGTGCGGCGCGTCGGCCGGATCTTTGTCAGCGCCGGGGTTGTTCGGTGGGCCGGTGTTGTCCTGCCGTCCTGGGGGCTGCCGCCCCCAGGACGGCCACTGTCGGGCCTGCCGGGCGGTCCTCGTCCTCAAACGCCGGACGGGCTGATTGATCCCGGCCGGCGCCTATCAGTCCAGGTAGTCCTCCAGCCGCCCCACCGTCAGCCCCCTCTGCTGCACCCTGCGCAGCACCCGCGCCGTGCGCTCCCGCAGGCTCGGCCCCGTCGTCTCGTCCGGGCCGACCAGGATGATGTCGCCGGGGCGCAGGTGGTGTTCACCGTGGATGTAGACGAGGTCGGTCGGGGTCATCGCGGCGCGCCACAGGACGACCGTGGAGATGCCGCAGCCGGCCGCCGCACGCAGGGTGGTGGTGTCGTACGCGCCGTACGGCGGGCGGAACAGGCGGGGGCGCAGGCCGAGGCGGGATCTGAGCCGGTCCTGCTGGCCGCAGATCTCGGCGCGCTGTCCGGCGTACGGCAGTCCGGCGAGCGCGCGGTGGTCGAGGGTGTGGTTCTGGATGCCGGCGCCGAGCCGGTGCAGACGGGCGAAGTGGCCGTAGGCGGGGCCGGCGATGCTGTCGGTGAGGAACATGCTGACCGGCAGTCGCAGTTCGCGGACCATGTCGACGAAGCGGGGGTCCTTCTCGGCGCCGTCGTCGTAGGTGAGGAACACGACCCGGTCGTGGGTGGGGACGTGGTCCACGACGCCGGGCAGGGCGCGGCCACCGCGCTGCGGGGTGAGGACGAGGGCGCGGGCGGCGGGCCGCGGCGGGCGGGCGAGGGGCTCGGTCAGGCCCCAGCGGCGGTAGGTCCGGTCGGGGCCCGGCCCGGGCGGGTGCACTCCTTCGGCGGCCTTCCTGCCCAGGCGTTCGATGGGGTCGACGGACTGGGCGCAGCCGGTGAGGAGGAGGGCCGCGGCGAGGAGCGCCACGGCGTACCGGCCCGGGCGGCACCGCCGGGGGCCCGCTCCCCGGTACCCCGCCCCCGGCCTCACAGGTAGTCCTCCAGGCGGGCCACGGCGTAGCCCTCGCGGGTGACCTTGTTCAGGAAGCGGCGCATGTCGTCGACCATCGTGCCGTTCCAGTCGGAGCGGCCGCGGAAGTGGGTGAGGACGATGTCGCCGCGGCGCATCTTCTGGTCGTCCTCGCGGTACTCCCAGTGGTCGACGTAGACCTCCTCGTTCCAGATCGGCGCGTATCTGATGCCGCAGGCCTTGGCGGCGCGCAGGGTGTCCTGGTTGTAGTTGCCGTAGGGGGGCCGGAAGACCGTCGGGCGGCTGCCGAACCGCTTCTTCATGATGTCCTGCATGCCGCAGATCTCGGCCTTCTGCTCCTCGTAGGACAGACCTGGCAGATAGCGGTGGTGCAGGGTGTGGTTGTCGAGGGTGTGGCCGTAGGACTGCATCCTGCGGAAGTAGCCGTAGTCGTCCTTGATCAGGTAGTCGCTGAGGAAGGCGGTGTACGGGACCTTCAGCTCCTGCATCATCCGCAGGAAGCCGGGGTCCTTCTCGGAGCCGTCGTCGATGGTGAGGAAGACGATCTTCTGCCTGGTGGGGATCGTGGTGAAGACGGGGGGCAGGTCCCAGTCGTCCTGGTGGCTCACCTCGAAACCGGCCCGCGCGGTGATCTCCGGTTTCGTCCTGGGCGGCGGCGGTGGCGTCAGCGGGGCCTCCGCCAGCCCCCAGCGTCTGGCCGCCGCGACCAGGCGGGCGTGTTCGACGGCCTGGCGGGCCTGGGGGCTCAGGGCCTGTGCGGGGCCGCCCCGGCCGGACGCGGGGCGGGTCACGCCGGGGCCGGCCTGGCTGGACGGGGGGCGGGTCGTGTCGGGCCCGGCACAGCTGGACAGAACGGCGGAACAGGCCAGCGCGGCGGCTCCGCAACCGAGGAGCAGACATCCGCGGCGAGCCCGGTTCTTATCGTTTTGTACGACAGCGCGCATGACGCCGGATCCTCCCAGGACGGCGCCCGGAGCCCGGGCCGACACCGCCGCCGGAGGCGCACGATCCATCGACTGGCCCACAATGACCCGGTGAACGACCTCGCTCTTCTCCTCACCCCCGAAGGCCGTGCGCTCCTCGACGAGGTCCGCGACACCGCCCCGGCCGACGAACTCGCCGTCGCCACCCGGCTGCGCCGCGAGCACCCCGCCGAGCTGGTGTCGGCCGCGCTCGGCCAGGCCCGGCTGCGGCAGCGGGCGGCGGCGAAGTTCGGTGCGGCGGACGCGGGGCGGATGTTCTTCACACCGAACGGGGTCGAGCAGTCGACGCGGGCGGGTGTCGCCGCCTACCGGGCCGAGCGGTTCACGAAGCTCGGCGTGACCTCGGTCGCCGACCTGTGCTGCGGGATCGGCGGGGACGCGATCGCGTTCGCCCGGGCGGGGATCCGGGTGCTGGCCGTGGACCGGGATCCGGTGACCGCCGCCGTGGCGCGGGCGAACGCGGAGGCGCTGGGGCTGGCCGAGCTGATCGAGGTCCGCGAGGCGGACGTCACCGAGGTGGACACGGGCGGCTACGACGCCGTGTTCGTCGACCCCGCACGGCGGGGCGGGCGCGGAAGGATCTTCGACCCGGAGGCCTACTCCCCGCCCCTGTCCTGGGCGATCGGGGCCGCCCGCACCGCACCCCGCGCGGCGCTGAAGGTGGCGCCCGGCATTCCGCACGAGGCGGTGCCCGCCGACGCCGAGGCCGAGTGGATCTCGGACGGCGGGGACGTCAAGGAGGCGGTGGTGTGGTTCGGCACCGAGCCGGGCGCGGTGCGCGCCACCCTGCTGCCCGGCCCGCGCACGCTGGTCGGCAAGGGGCTGCCCGACCCGGAGGTCCGGCCGGTGGGGCGCTATCTGTACGAGCCCGACGGCGCCGTCATCCGCGCCCATCTGGTCGCCGAGGTGGCCGAACACCTGGACGGCGGGCTGATCGACCCCACCATCGCCTATGTCACCGCCGACGAACTGCGCCCCACGGAGTACGCCTCCGCCTACCAGATCAGCGACCAACTTCCGTTCAATGTCAAGAAGTTGAAGGCTCTGCTGCGCGAGCGCGAGGTCGGCACGCTGACCGTGAAGAAGCGCGGGTCGGCCGTCGAGCCGGAGGAACTGCGCAGAAAGGTCAAGCCGCAGGGGCCGAACGCGGCGACGGTGTTCCTCACTCGGGTCGCGGGGGCGCCGACCATGCTGGTCGGGGCCCCCGCGACTACTGCGCTGCCGTAGCGCGCAGCGCGCCGAGGTCGGGCGAGACCGTGGCCGCCCGCTGCGGGGTGGCCGGTGAGCTCGTCGTCGGCTCCAGGCCGTTGTAGTACGGCGTGTACGTCCACTGGCTGCTGCTCGCGCTGATCGCGGTGCCCGCGGAGTTCAGCGCCGCGGTGGACACCGAGCCGGTGCCGCCGAAGGCCGCCACGCCGTTGATGTTCGCGGCGCCCTTGACCAGGTAGGACTTGGTGTCGGCGGACAGCGGGTCGACGGATGTCCACAGCAGCGGGCCGAAGACGTTCATCGCCGCGGCGGCCGTCGTGCCATCGCGCCAGCTGCCGGTGGAGACGAGGGCCGCGTTGCTGGGGCCGGACCACCAGAACCGGGCGAGCGCGGCGGCGGTGCCCTCGTGGGTGCTCGCCGTGACCGGGTAGTAGGTGTACGTCGACGGCCAGTTGGCGAAGGACGTGTGCGTGAGCGCGTACTTCGCCGAGGCGCCGACCGGGATCATGTAGGTTTTCCGCGGGTCCAGGCCGTTGAGGTACGACTTCACGGACGAGGTCAGCGAGTTGTCGTCGTTGAGCACGACGACCGCCTTGCTGCTCGTGCCGTCCGCGCCGGCGGCCGCCGCGGCGGCGAGCGCCGAATGGTAGTCGGTGCCAGTGGCGATGAAGACGTAGTCCGGGGCGCTGGTGACCGACTTGGCTACCGCGACCGACGTCGAGTAGCGGGAGGTGCCCGCCAGCCGCTTCGGGGTGAAGCCGAGCGAGCTGACCTTGGAGGCGACGCCGCTGCCCAGGATCGAGGTGCCGCCGATCAGATAGACGCTCGCGCCCGGCTTGAGGATCCGCTTGAGCTCGGTCTGCACCGACGAGTCCAGCGCACTTCCGGAGGTCATCAGGACCGGGCCGTGCTTCTTGCCCGCGAGGGCGGGCGCGGTCAGCGCGTACGCCTGGCTGTCCTTGGAGACCAGGACGGCGGAGGAGGCGTTCATCAGGCCCGGCTCGCTCTTGCCGAGGGTGTTCCAGGTCCAGCGGGATCCGGCGATGTTGGTGCCCTGGACATCGGCGCCCCAGACCCGGCCGAGCGCGTTCTTGCGCAGCGGCTGCCAGGCGAGGTCCGACTTGGTGGTGGTCGGCGAGTCGTAGAGGACCTTGGTGGTGCCCGTGGACAGGTCGAGGACCTGGTCCTGGTGATCGCCGGAGGCCGTGGTCAGCTCGTACGCCAGCCGGGTGCCGTCGGGCGACCAGGCGGGCCGCGCGATGGTGCCGGTCTCCTCGGGCAGCCGCGGAGTGACCGTGCCGGTGGCCACGTCGACCGTGTACAGCTTGCCGCCGACGGTGTAGGCGACCATGGTGCCGTCCGGGGAGATGGCCGGGGCGTTCGCCTTTCCGGTGACCAGCTGCCTGAGGCCGCCGGTCGCGCCGTCGTACAGCCACACGGCGCCGTAGCGGGTGTCGCCGCTGCACGTGCTGCCCGAGCGGATGAACGCCAGCTTGCCGCCGACGGCGCCGCTGGGCTGGCTGTCGCAGCCCTCCTGCGCGGTGGCGAACAGGTGCCGCTGGATGCGGCTGCCGTCGGACGGCGCGACCCGCAGCCGCCCGCTGAGCGTGAAGACGACCTGGCTGCCGCCCCACAGGAAGGTCGGGTCGTCGGCGAGGATCGAGTTGGTCGTGTTGACCGGAAGCTCCACCGGCCCCGCGAAGTCGTGACCGACGACGTTGACGCGGCCGGTCGACTGGTTGACGTACGCCATGCGGCTGCCGTCGGGCGACCAGGCGGGCTTCATGGCGTTCTTCACCCGGACCACGGGCGCGGTGCCGTCCTCGTACAGCTGCGAGACGGTGCCGTCCAGGTCGGCGGTCAGGATGCCGTCGGTCGCGGTCCAGCCGGAGGCGCCGGCCGACGCGCCCGGGGCCAGCGCCACGCCGGTGCCGGCGGCCAGGGCCGTGGCGACGGAGAGCGCGACGGCCCGGCGCCGCGCGGAGGATCTGAGATACGACAAAGGGTGTACCCCCCACAGGTAGCGATTGATACTGCCCAGCCTGCGGAAGGTGACACGCAGGTTGCGTGGCAGCCGCGCAACTGTAAAACCTCAATGATCAGTAAGGGAATGCGCTTTCGCGAGCAACAGCTGCCGCTCGCGTTCGTTGCGGGTGAGGGCCGCCGCCCGCTCGAACTCCGTCCGGGCCTCCGCCGTACGGCCGAGGCGGGCCAGCAGGTCACCGCGGACGCTGGGCAGCAGGTGGTAGTCGCGCAGGGCGGGTTCGGCGGTCAGGGCGTCCACCAGTTTCAGGCCCTCGGCCGGGCCGTCGGCCATCGACACGGCGACCGCGCGGTTCAGCTCGACCACCGGGGACGGGGCGCGGGCGGCCAGCAGGCCGTACAGGGTGGCGATGGCACGCCAGTCGGTCTCCTCGTAGTGGTAGGCGTGCGCGTGGCACGCGGCGATGGCCGCCTGGAGGGCGTACGGCCCCGGGGCCCCGGTGGAGGTGGCGCCGGCCCGGTCCAGGGCGCGGATGCCACGGGCGATGAGCATGCGGTTCCAGCGGCGGCGGTTCTGGTCCTTGAGCAGGACGGGTGCGCCGTCGGGGCCGGTACGGGCGGCCGTGCGGGACGCCTGGAACTCCAGCAGCGCGGTCAGCCCGTGCACCTCCGGCTCCTTGGGCATCAGTGCGGACAGCACGCGGGCCAGGCGCAGCGCGTCCTCGCACAGGCCGGGGCGGAGCAGGTCGTCACCGGCGGTGGCCGCGTACCCCTCGTTGAAGATCAGGTAGATGACGTCAAGGACGGAGCCGAGGCGGGCCTCGCGGTCGGGGCCGTAGGGCACCTCGAAGGCGACGTTCCTCTTCGCCAGGGTGCGCTTGGCGCGGACGATGCGCTGGGCGATCGTCGGCTCCGGGACGAGGTAGGCGCGGGCGATCTCGGCCGTGCTCAGGCCGCCGAGCAGGCGCAGGGTGAGGGCGATGCGGGCCTCCGGCGACAGCGCCGGGTGGCAGGCGGTGAAGACGAGCCGGAGCAGGTCGTCGTCGATGTCGTCCGGGTCGCCAGGAACCTCCGGTGGGGCCGTCGTCTCCAGGTCCCGGCCGATCTCGGCGAGCTTGCGGGCGTAGGTCTCGCGGCGCCGGACCAGGTCGACCGCGCGGTGCCGGGCGGTCGCCATGAGCCAGGCGCCGGGGTTGTCGGGCACACCGTCGCGGGGCCATTGCTCCAGGGCGGCGACCAGCGCGTCCTGTGCCAGGTCCTCGGCGATGCCGACGTCCCGGACGATCCGGGCGACACCGGCGATGACGCGGGGCGACTCCAGACGGAAGACGGTCTCGATGGCATGGACGGTGCCGGGCTGTGCCGGGGTGGGCTGTGGTTCCACAGCCCACCATGCAACACCGCCGTACGACACGACGCCAGGCACTCAGCCCTCGGCGATCTCCCGCACCTCACAGGTCACGGTCCAGAAGTCCTCGTGGACCTGCAGGAAGCGCTTGGTCCACTCCAGGGCCTCGGCCTTGTCCTTGCACTGCATGATCGCGTAGCCGCCGACGGCCTCCTTGGTCTCGGTGAACGGCCCGTCGGTGACGGAGATCTTGCCGCCCTCCCAGCGCACCCGGGTGCCCTGGGTGGACGGGGTGAGCCCGGCGGTGTCGAGCATGACGCCGGCCTTGGTGACCTCCTCGATCAGCTCGCCCATCCGCTGCATCAGCTCGGGGCTGGGGCCCTCGGCGGGGGCGGCGGACTCGTCGATGCGCACGAGCGACAGATAGCGGGGCATGGTGGCTCCTTCGGTCGGGCGGCGGGGCCTGTCCCCGCCGCTCACCCATGCGTCGAACGGCAGACACCCGGATCGACACACTCCCCGAAGATTTTTCCGGCGGATTTCTCCGCTCTTCGTTCTCGGCTCTTCGTCGGGGCCGTACCGGCTCAGCGCAGGGACGCCCACAGCCTGGTCGCCGCCGGCTCGTTCGCGATCACCCGGTTGTGGTCGGAGGGGGCGGTGACGACCGGCATCATCACCGTCTTCACATGGCCGGCGGTCAGGCCCTTGAGGCTCTGGCCGAGCCGCGTCAGCTCGCCCAGGGAGTCCAGGCCGGTGTCCGTGGTGAGGCTCGCGGTCACCGCATCGGCGACCCGGTACAGCTTGGCCGGGTCGGTGAGCAGGTTCGTGGCGGCCATCTGCTCCAACAGGGCCTTGACCAGCATCTGCTGCAGCCCTATGCGGCCGAGGTCGCTGCCGTCGCCTATGCCGTGCCGGGTGCGGGCGAGCGCGAGGGCCTGCTTGCCGTCGAGGTGGTGGGAGCCGGCCTTCAGGTGCAGATGGCTCTGGTCGTCGTCGATGGTCTGCGTGGTGGTCACGTCGACCCCGCCGAGCGCGTCGACCAGCTTGGCGAAGCCGGAGAAGTCGATCTCGATGTAGTGGTCCATGCGGACTTTCGTGATCGACTCGACGGTCTTCACCGCGCACACCGGCCCGCCCACCGCGTAGGCGCTGTTGAACATCGCACCGTAGGCCACCGCCGTCGAGCCGCCGGAGGCGAGCGGACAGGACGGGCGGGTGACGAGGGTGTCGCGCGGGATGCTGACCACGGTGGCCCTCGTACGGCCCGCGTCGAGGTGCACGACCATCACCGTGTCCGAGCGGGCGCCGGAGCTGTCGCCGCCGCCGAGCTCCTGGTTGGCCTTGCCGCTGCGCGAATCCGAGCCGAGGACCAGGATGTTCAGTGAGCCGGTCGGCAGCGGGGCGGCGGCGGTCGCCGGGGCGATCACCGCCTTCGCCGGGCGGTCGTCGCCGAGCGCGCTGTTGATGTCGACGCTCTTGATGTTGTGGCTGAGATGCCAATACGCATAGCCGGCCGCGGCCGTGCCCAGCACCAGGAATCCCGTCAGAGTGAGGCCGACGGCCTTCAGCGCTCCCCGCCGTCGGCCCACTCGTCTGCCCGCGTCGCCTTGCTCCTCTTGTCGCGTCACGGGCAGGAACGTAAGTCCGAATTATTAGGGGACTGTTAGCGGAAGCTGCGAGAACCCGTTTTCTTGGGAAATTCCCATCCCAACGCCACCGTTGGGACCTTCGAAAATTTCGGTCCAACTGCCGATTGGCTTCGGAGGAGTGTGGGGGTGGGGGGTGCCCACCCCCCACCCGTCAATACGTCACCTTCCGGCCAACGGCGTCACACGGCCACGGGCGCCGCCGTACTGCTGCGGACGACGAGGCTGGTCGCCAGCTCCACCCGGGTCGCCGCCCGCTCCTCCGGCGCGCGCCCCAGCTCCAGCACCAGCCGGGCGGCGGCCTCGGCCATCTCGGTCAGCGGCTGCCGTACGGTCGTCAGCGGCGGGCCGACCCAGCGGGCCACCGGCAGATCGTCGAAGCCGACCACGCTGAGGTCCTCCGGGATGCGCAGGCCCAGCTCACGGGCGGCCTCGTACAGGCCGAGCGCCTGCAGGTCGTTGCCCGCGAACACGGCCGTCGGCCGGTCGGGGCGGCGCAGCAGCTGCAGGCCCAGGCGGTAGCCGGCGTCGTGGTGGAAGTCGCCGGCCACGATCAGCGAGGGGTCGACGGGCAGGTCGGCCGTCTCCAGGGCGGCGCGGTAGCCGTCGACGCGGGCCCGGCTGCACATCATCCTCGACGGGCCGCTGATCGCGCCGATCCGGGTGTGGCCGAGCTCGACCAGATGGCGGGTGGCGGCGAGCCCGCCCTGCCAGTTGGTGGCGCCGATGGACGGCACGTCCGGGCCCGGGTCGCCCGCCGGGTCCATCACCACGAACGGGATGGACCGGCTGGCCAGCAGTGCCCGCTGGGACTCGTCGAGCCCGGACAGCACCAGCACCACCCCGTGCGGGCGGCGCGCGGCGACCTGGTCGGCCCAGGTGCGGCCCGGGGTGAGCCGGCCGGCCGACTCGGACAGCACGACGCTCAGCCCGGCGCCCCGGGCCACGTTCTCCACACCCCGGATCACCTCCAGCGCCCAGGCACTCTCCAGCTCGTGGAAGACCAGGTCGATGAGCGGGGAGCGGGACGCCTCGGCGCGGCGGCGCCGGTAGCCGTGGGCGCGCAGCAGTTCCTCGACCCGGGTGCGGGTCGCCGGGGCGACATCGACGCGGCCGTTGAGCACCTTCGAAACAGTCGGAGCCGACACCCCTGCCTCACGGGCGATCTCGGCGAGGGTCGCCGTCTGCGTTTCTGTGGGCTTCGAAGGCTTCATGCCCGCGATCGTATCGCCGCGGGCCGCTTGACGAAGGCCTGCGCGCGCCATAGGTCCCCGGAACATTCGACATCTCCTTCGAAACACTCTGGACCATTCGTGAGCGATGACCCCTGGAGGAGAAGGCCGCCCAGCTGTACGGCGTGTGGTGGGCACCGCCACGGACGGCGACGGAGTCGCCCCCCTGCAGCGCGAGATGACCGCCGACTTCGACTGGGACGGGCTGATCGCCCACGGCCTCGGCCGGCTGACCCGCTCCTTCGGCACCGCCCCCGTGGACCCGGCGCTCGGTGCGCAGGCCCTGGCCCGCGCCCAGCGCCGGATCGCCGCCGCCGGCCGCTTCGGCATCCCGGCCGTCGCCCACGAGGAGTGCCTGGCCGGTTTCACGGCCTGGCGTGCCACGGCGTATCCGGTGCCGCTCGCCTGGGGCGCGGCCTTCGACCCGGCGCTGGTGGCGGAGATGGGCCGGCGCATCGGCCAGGACCTGCGCGCCTGCGGCGTCCACCAGGGCCTCGCCCCCGTCCTGGACGTGGTCCGCGACCCCCGCTGGGGGCGGGTCGAGGAGACGATCGGCGAGGACCCGTACCTGGTCGGCACGATCGGCACGGCCTATGTACGGGGCCTGGAGTCGGCCGGGGTCGTCGCCACGCTCAAACACTTCGCCGGGTACGCGTCCTCGGCGGGAGCCCGCGATCTGGCACCGGTGCGGGCGGGCGTCCGGGAGTTCGCGGACATCACCCTGCCCCCCTTCGAGATATCTGCACGACCCGGTGGCGAGCGTGACCCGGCCCGACGTACGGCTGATCGGGTACCGGCGGGCGGAGCTGCCGCCGGGCGCGTCCCGCCGGCTGACCTTCCGCTTCCATGCCGACCTGTCCTCGTTCACGGACCGCACGGGGGCACGGGTGGTGGAGCCGGGCGCGCTGGAGCTGCGGCTGGCCGCGTCGAGCACGGACGTACGGCACCGGGTGCGGCTGCGGCTGACGGGGCCGGTCCGGGAGGTAGGGCCCGACCGGCGACTTCGCTGCGATGTGGCGGTGCCGCGGGGAACTGATTGAACCTCTGGGGCCGGGTGGAACGTATGAAGTCACGGCGGGAGCACAACGAACGCGCTTTCGCAAGACCTCTGACACGGGCGTTCAGGATGCGTTCAGGTTGCCCCTGACAGGGTCGTTGATCACCTGACACCCCCTCACAGGAGCAACCTTGACGCCCATGACGACCACGAAATCCGTCATGAAGAAACTGCCCGAGGTCACCCTCGCGTTCTGGATCATGAAGATCGCGGCGACGACCCTGGGCGAGACCGCGGGCGACCTGTTCGCCCAGACGCTCAAGCTCGGCTACTTCCTCACCACCACCGCCCTGTTCCTGGTCTTCGTGGTGACGCTGGTGGTCCAGCTGCGCTCCCGGCGCTACAACCCGTTCTTCTACTGGACCGTGATCCTGTCGACCTCCATGGCCGGCACCACCATGTCCGACTTCATGAACCGGGACGCCAGCGAGAAGTACCTCTCGAACGGCGCGACGAAGCTGGGCTGGGGCCCGCAGGGGCTGGGCCTCGGCTACCCGGAGGGCGCCGCGATCCTGATCTCGGTCCTGCTGCTGATCTTCCTCGGCTGGAAGCTGAGCGGGATGACCTTCCAGATCACCGAGATCGTCACCTTCCGGGGCGAGGCGCTGTTCTGGTCGGCGATCCTGGTCTCCAACACCCTCGGCACCTCGATGGGCGACTTCCTGTCCGACAGCTCGGGCCTGGGCTATCTGGGCGGCGCGTCCCTGGTGACCGGCGTGCTGCTCGTCCTGGTCGCCCTGATGAAGGTCCCCGCCGTGCCGAACGTCCTGCTGTTCTGGATCGCGTTCGTGCTGACCCGCCCGCTCGGCGCCACGGCCGGCGACCTGCTGACCAAGCCGGTCGCCAAGGGCGGCCTCGACCTCGGTACGGCCGGTTCCTCGGCGGTGCTGCTCGCCGTGCTGTTCGGCCTGATGGGGTACGCGCACTTGAAGGAACGGCGAGCCACGGCCGCGGAGTTCGCGGGCCCCGAGGCGGAAGCGGTCGAGCCGCAGGAGGCCGGGCGCCGATAACGCGAAACCCCGCCCCGGGAGTCCCGGGACGGGGTTCGAATGGAGCGCCGGGCAGGCCTTGCACCTGCATCTCCCCACAGGAAGCGGGGCGTCTTTCCTTGGACCACCAACGCACTGCGTCCGAGCCGTTCTTCCGGCCGTTCGCTGTGTGATGATCATAGCGCAGGGCGGGGGGACCTTGGCAACTCAGCCCTCGGCGACTCAGACCTCGACCACCGACTCGAACCGCCACCGGTGCACCGGCCGCGTCACCCACTCGGGGTCGGGCTCCGGCAGTTCGGGGATCCCCGCGTCGTACGGCGCGTCCCACCAGGTGATGACCAGCACCCGGTCCTCGGGCGCGCGGAAGGTCTCCCGGCGCAACGGCTCGGGGGCCAGCGGCTGTTGCCGTACCCAGGCCAGCAGTTCCTCACCCCGGCCCGCGACGGCCCGGGCCTCCCACATCAGCGCGACGGTCACGAGTACAGGTTCTCCTTGCTGACCTCGTGCACATGGTCGTGGTTGCCCGGGACATGCGCCTCGGTGACCGGCAGCGAGGAGTCGGCCGACAGGTCCAGGCTGGAGGTGGCCCGGCCCCGCGCGACCATCTCGGCACCGAGCGCGGCCACCATCGCGCCGTTGTCCGTGCACAGCTTGGGGCGGGGCACGCGCAGCCGGATGCCGGCCTTCTCGCAGCGCTCCTGGGCGAGGGCGCGCAGCCGGGAGTTGGCCGCGACACCGCCGCCGATCATCAGGTGGTCGACGCCCTCGTCCTTGCAGGCGCGGACGGCCTTGCGGGTCAGGACGTCGACGACGGCCTCCTGGAAGGAGGCGGCCACATCGCGGACCGGTACCTCCTCACCGGCCGCGCGCCTGGCCTCGATCCAGCGGGCCACGGCCGTCTTCAGACCGGAGAAGGAGAAGTCGTACGCCGGGTCGCGCGGGCCGGTCAGGCCGCGCGGGAAGGCGATCGCCTCCGGGTCGCCCTCGCGCGCGTACCGGTCGATGACCGGGCCGCCCGGGAAGCCCAGGTTCAGCACCCGGGCGATCTTGTCGAAGGCCTCGCCGGCCGCGTCGTCGATGGTCGCGCCCATCGGGCGGACGTCGGAGGTGATGTCCTCCGACAGCAGCAGGGAGGAGTGGCCGCCGGAGACCAGCAGGGCCATGGTCGGCTCGGGCAGCGGGCCGTGCTCCAGCTGGTCGACGCAGATGTGCGAGGCGAGGTGGTTGACGCCGTACAGGGGCTTGCCGAGGGCGTAGGCGTACGCCTTGGCCGCCGAGACGCCGACGAGCAGGGCGCCCGCGAGGCCGGGCCCCGCGGTCACGGCGATGCCGTCGAGGTCCCTGGCGGAGACGCCGGCCTGCTTCAGGGCGCGGTCGATGGTCGGGACCATCGCCTCCAGGTGCGCCCGGGACGCCACCTCGGGCACGACTCCGCCGAAGCGGGCGTGCTCGTCGACGCTGGAGGCGACGGCGTCCGCCAGCAGGGTGGTGCCGCGGACGATGCCGACGCCGGTCTCGTCGCAGGAGGTCTCGATGCCGAGTACGAGAGGCTCGTCGCGTGAGTCAGTCATTGCTCTCGGTTTCCTGTACTGGTGGACGTACTGATGAAGAGGGATCGCTCAGGCGCATCACCAGGGCGTCCACGTTGCCCGGCTGGTAGTAGCCGCGGCGGAAGCCGATCGGCTCGAAGCCGAAGCGCTCGTAGAGCTTCTGCGCGCGGACGTTGTCGACCCGGCATTCGAGCATCACCTCGTGGCACTCGAAGGCAGTGGCCGCACGCAGCAGCTCGGTCAGCAGCCGGGCACCGAGGCCGGTGCCCTGCTGGTCGCGGGCGACGGCGATGGTCTGGATGTCGCCCTGGTCACCGGCGGCGACCAGTCCGGCGTAACCGACGACACGGCCGCCGGTCTCGGCCACGAGATAGCGCCGGGTCGCCTCGGCACCCCGGGCGTGGGCCAGCTCGGACCAGAACATGCCCCGGGACCAGGCGTCCTCGGGAAACAGGTCCTTCTCCAGCTCCAGGACCGGGTCGATGTCCCACCAGCGCATCTCGCGCAGTCGTACGGTCACTTCGGGGTGACCACCTTGTAGTTCTTGGGAACCTGGGCGTCCGGGCGGCGCAGGTACAGCGGCCGGGGTGCCGGCAGCTCCTCGCCGGCGGCCAGCTTCTCCACGGCGAGCGAGGCGAGGGCGGCGGCCGAGACGTGCTCGGGCTCGTGGGCGCTCGGGAACGTGTCCGGGTAGAGCAGCGCGCCCGCGCCGACCGCCGGGAGCCCGGCGACCTGCTCGGCGATGTCGCCGGGACGGTCCACGGCCGGTTCGGTCAGCCGGGTCCGCGAGTCGGCGTACGTCGCCCAGTAGACCTCCTTGCGCCGGGCGTCGGTCGCCACGACGAAGGGGCCCTTCTCCATGTCGGCGGCGTAGGCGAGGCCGTCCAGCGTGCACACGCCGTGGACGGGGACGCCGAGCGCCAGACCGAAGGTGTCGGCGGTCATGAGACCGACGCGCAGGCCGGTGTAGGGGCCGGGGCCGATGCCGACGACGACGCCGGTGACGGCGTCCAGCCTGAGCCCGGCCTCGGCGAGCACACGGTCCACGGCCGGCAGCAGCAGCTCTCCGTGCCGGCGCGCGTCCACCTGGCTCGACGAGGCGACGACGTCCGTGCCGTCGTGCAGCGCGACGGTGACGGCGGGTGTTGCGGTATCCAGAGCGAGCAAGAGCACGCGAACAGCCTACGGCGCCCGCGCCGCAAGCATCGCCGTCCTGGTCGTACGGTCACCGGCTGCTACGGTCTGTACGAAGTACGACATATCGCACGAGGCACATCGCAGGGCGGAGGTGGGCGCACGTGGCAGGCAGCAGCTCGGCGATCGTGGCCGGCCTCACCGCGGCGGCCGTCGGCGCCGTCGGCTTCCTCACCTACCAGGCCCAGGCGAACGCGCCGGCGAGCCTGAGCGGCAGGCCAGGGCCGAACGCGTCCCCCTCGGTGAGCGCGGGCAGGGTCACCCGGCACGGCACGACCGCGGTGCCGGGCGGGTCCGGCACGGGTGAACGGGTCGTGTACTCGCTGGACGACGACCGGGTCTGGCTGGTCGACGGCGGGAACCGGGTGGAGCGCACCTTCAAGGTCGACCCGGGCACGGTCGACCCGCTGCCCGGCTCCTACTGGGTCACGTCCCGGTCGAGCGCGACCAACGGCACGGACGGTGTCCCGGTCGAGCACGTGGTCCGGTTCACCAGCGTGGACGGGCTGACCATCGGGTTCAGCGCGGCGGTCGCTCCGCGGGCGGCCGGCGCCGAGCCGGGGGTGCGGACGGGCGGGATCCGGGAGACCCGGGCCGATGGGAACGCGATGTGGGCCTTCGCGACCATCGGGGTGCGGGTGGTGGTGATTCGCTAAGCCGCGTCGGGGTGCTCTGCAGGGACGCCGTTCGTCCGCGGCTCCGCCGTGGCCGGTCGCGTCCCTTCGGGGCGGTCCTCAGGGGCCCGGGGCGGACAGGAAACCGCCTTCGCCGCCTCGCACGATGCCAGCAGGTCGCGCATGGACACGATGGTGGGACCGGGCTCGGTCATGGGGCGCCTCCTGAAGTGCGGGGGCGGCGTAGTTAGGTACGCCTAACTACGGGCTGGATACCATGTGACCACGCCCGGGACGTCCTGCGCAACATGTTGCCGACGGCTTGTCGGAATCCTGGTACGGCGCTCAGGCCGCGAGTGTCTCCAGGCCCGCGTCCGCCCAGCGCTCCCCCAGGCCCGTCAGGGCGACGTGCCGTACCTCGTCTGTTGTGTCGCCGACGGCGCGGTGGATGACGACCTGGAGCCGGTCCTCGGTCAGCTCCTCGACCTTGCCCTCGCCCCACTCCACGACGATCACCGAGTCGGGCAGGTTGACGTCGAGGTCCAGGTCCTCCATCTCGTCCAGGCCGCCGCCGAGCCGGTAGGCGTCCACGTGCACGAGCGGCGGGCCGTCGCCCAGGGAGGGATGCACCCGGGCGATCACGAAGGTCGGCGAGGTGACCGCGCCGCGCACGCCGAGCCCCTCGCCCAGCCCGCGGGTCAGCGTGGTCTTGCCCGCGCCCAGCTCACCGCTCAGCATCACCAGATCGCCGGCCCGCAGCAGCTTGGCCAGCCTGCGGCCCAGTTCTCGCATCTGCTCGGGCGAAGTGATCGTCAGCCGGGTCTCAGCGGGGATCCGCGGTGCTGCTGGTGCTTCCATAGCCCATAACCGTAGCTCCTGCGGGCACCGCACCCGCGCGGGTGAGCAGATCGGCGAGGCGGTCGGTGACCACTTCGGGGTGTTCCAGCATCACCAGGTGCCCGGCGTCCGGGACGAGCACCAGCTCGGCGTCGGGCAGCAGGTCGGCTATGGCCTCGCTGTGCTCGCTGGGCGTGACCAGGTCCTGGACGCCGGCCAGGACCAGCACCGGCATGTCCCGGAAGCAGGCGAGCGCCTCGGTCTTGTCGTGGTCGGTGAAGGCCGGGTAGAACTCGGCGACCACGTCGATCGGCGTGGACTCGATCATCCGCTCCGCGAACCGCTCGACGGCCGGGTCGACGTCCCGTCCCCCGAACGAGTACCGCTTGATGATCCCGGCGAACAGCTCGGCGGTGGCCCGGCGCCCCTTCTCCACCAGCTCCGCCTGCTGCCCGAGCGCCTTCAGCACTCCGGGCAGGATCCGGCGCACCGCGTTGACGCCGGCGACCGGCAGCCCGAAGTTGACCTCACCGAGCCGCCCGGACGAGGTACCGACGAAGGCGGTGGCGACGACCCGCTCGCGGATCAGCTCCGGATGCTCGGAGGCGAGCGCCATCACGGTCATCCCGCCCATCGAATGGCCGACCAGCACGATCGGGCCCTCCGGTACGGCGGCGTCCAGGACGGCCTTCAGATCGCGGCCGAGCTGGTCGATGGTGAGCGGCACCCGGTCCCGGGTCTGGGCCACGCCCCGCCCGGAGCGGCCGTGGCTGCGCTGGTCCCAGTGCACGGTCCGGACGACCCCGCGCAGGGCCGCGCGCTGGAAGTGCCAGGAGTCCTGGCTGAGACAGTAGCCGTGGCAGAAGACCACGGTGACCGGGGCGGGGGCCTTACGGCCGAACAGCCGGCGCCGGCGCGGGGAGACGTGCGGACCCGGGTCGGGCTCGACCTCGTCGACCTCGTAGTACAGCTCGGTGCCGTCGTCCGCGATCGCCTTGCCCGGGGTGCCGCGCAGGGTGCCGTAGGGGCCCGCGGAGTCCAGCGCCAGCCGGGCCTTCCTGCGCATCCCGCGGCCCACCGTCATCCGCTCGATGGCGACGCCGGCCGCCGCGCCAGCGGCCAGCACGCCTATCGCGGCACCGGCGATGCCGGTCGCCCTGCGCAAGCTTCCGGCCGCCCCCGCGGCGGAGGCGGCGGCCGCCGCCGAGGCGACGACGTCCGCCACGGCCTCCGCGCTGCTCTCGCTCACGTACCGCTCCTCTTCGCTGTACTGCAGTTCGCTTATGGGTGCGACCGATGGTGCCCCCGCTGCCGCCGTAACAGGTATGACCGGTGTTACACGTGATCCGGGTCGCGTCTCTCGAACGGGTTACCGGACTCCTTCCCCGTTCACATGTACGCCGTCACATGACGCGTGGCATGGACGCGTTGACACGGAGAGATTTACCCGGAGGCAACTACTCGGAGGCATTCACATAGACGCGCGGAACCCGGGTTCCGATCCGCGTGACGATCTCGTACGCGATCGTGCCGCAGGCCTGCGCCCAGTCCTCGGCGGTCGGCTCCCCCCGGTCGCCGGGCCCGAACAGCACGGCCTCGCTGCCCACCGCGGGCTCGTCGCCGCCGAGGTCCACCACGAACTGGTCCATGGCCACCCGGCCGGCGGCCGTGCGCCACTTGCCGTCGACCAGCACCGGGCCGGTCCCCGAGGCGTGCCGGGGGACGCCGTCGCCGTAGCCGAGGGGGATGAGGCCGAGGGTGGTCTCGCCGGGGGTGACGTAGTGGTGGCCGTAGCTGACGCCGTGCCCGCCCGGCACGTGCTTGACCAGCGCCAGCGAGGCGCTGAGCGTCATCACCGGGCGCAGCCCGAAGTCGGCCGGGGTGCCCAGCTCCGGGCTGGGCGAGATGCCGTACATGGCGATGCCGGGGCGGACGAGGTCGAAGTGGGTCTCGGGGAGGGTGAGCGTGGCCGGGGAGTTGGCGATGTGCCGCACCTCGGGGCGCACGCCCTGCTCCTCGGCGTACGCCAGCATCTCCCGGAAGCGGGCGAGCTGGGCGGCGATGGAGGGATGGCCGGGCTCGTCGGCGCAGGCGAAGTGGGACCACAGCCCGGTGACGCGGACGAGGCCGTCGGCCTCCGCGCGCAGGGCCTCACGGACCAGCTCGGCCCAGTCGTCCCCGGGCTGGCAGCCGTTGCGGCCGAGCCCGGTGTCGGCCTTGAGCTGCACGCGCGCGGTGCGCCCGGCCTCGCGGGCGGCCGCGACGGCCTCCCGCAGCGCCCACATGCCGCTCACCGACACGTCGATGTCGGCCTCGACCGCCTGCCGCCAGGGGCCGCCCGGCACCCACAGCCAGCACAGGATGCGGCCCGGCAGCCCGGCCGCGCGCAGCGCGAGGGCCTCCTCGGGCGTGGCCGTGCCGAGCCAGGTCGCACCCGCCGCGAGGGCCTCACGGGCGCACGGCAGCGCCCCGTGGCCGTAGGCGTCGGACTTGACCACGGCCATCAGGGCCGCGTTCGGCGTCCGGGCACGCAGAGCACGCACATTGGCCCGCAGGGCGCCCAGATCGATCTCGGCGCGGGCGCGCAGGGGGGCGGTCGGCACAGTCGCAGTCTCACTCATCGCGCCCCCAGTCTCTCAGAGGGCCGTTCGGGCCCCGGCCGCAGTCTCGGCCACCTGGCTCTCAGGTACCCGGCCGCCGCCCCCACACGTAGACGCGGTCGCCCTTCTTCAGCACGTTCCACAGGGTGCGCGCGTCGCCGAGCGTCAGATTGACGCAGCCGTAGGAGCCGACGGTGGTGTAGATGCTGCCGTAGACGGCGTGGAACGCCTCGCCGCCGTCGAAGAACTGGGCGTACGGCATGGGCTGGTTGTAGAGGGTGGACCAGTGGTTCTTGTGCCGCCAGTAGATGGCGTGCCAGCCCTTGCGGGTGACGTGCCCGTTGCGCCCGCTGCGCATGGGCACCGGCCCGAACACCACCGTGGAGCCCTTCTGCACCCAGGTGAGCTGGCGGTCCAGATCGACGCAGGCGACCTGGTACGACCGGACGGGGCACTTCTTGGCGGCGTTCGGGTTCCTCCTCGCCGACACGAGCATCATGGTCGACCAGGTGACGGGTCCGGCGAACCCGCTGGCGGGCTTGATCTTGTACGCGATCTGGAACGCCCGGATGGCCTTGCAGTCGGCGGCGGACTGCTTCCCGTCGACCCTCAGCTTCAACCACCGCTCGGCCTGCCGCTGATAGGGCCCGGTCTGCCTGCTGCAGGTCACCTTGGCGACGGCGTCGGCGAGCGGCACGTACTCGATGAGGTCGTACGTCCCCGGCGCCGCGGCCTTGGGTTCCACGGCGTTCTCTCGCGCGGTGGGCGCGTACACCCTCGGCGGCAACGCCTCGTCGGGCGTGTCGATCTGCCATGCCTGTCCGGGCGGGGGCGCGACACCGGGGACGAGCTCGGGGGCGGGGGCCGGGGCGGGGGGCACGGGGGTGCCGGCCGCGGGGATGCCGGCCGGTGGGGAGGCCACGGCGGTGCCGGCCACCGGGAGGGCGGTCGCGGTGGCGAGCAGCACCGCGACACCTCTGGACGCGATTCGTCTGCTGATCATGCGATCAGCCAAGCGCGGGGTTCCGCCGCATCGGGAGTGCCGCGCGGGAGGGTCACCCGGGGGGTGGACCTGGATACGGCGGCCGTCGGTCCCCAGCGGGTGGGCGCAGCCTGCACTGTGCCGACGCCGGTGAGCGGCCCCGCCCCCGGCCGGCCGCGGCGCCGGGCGCCCCGTCAGCTACAGCACGTGCACGTCCCGCCAGGCCTCCGGGATCCGGTCGGAGACGTCATGTGCGCCCACCGGTGCCCCGTCCGCCGCGAACCGTCCGGCCAGGCCGTGGAGGTACGCCGCCGTGCTCCCCGCGTCCAGCGCCGAGAGCCCCGATGCCAGCAGCGACCCGGCGAGGCCCGACAACACGTCGCCGCTGCCCGCCGTGGCCAGCCAGGACGTCCCCGTGGCGTTCACCCGCACCGCCCCGCCCCCGGCGTCGGCGACCAGGGTCGTGGAGCCCTTCAGCAGCACCGTCGCCCGGTACGCCGCCGCCAGCTCCCGAACCGCGGCCAGGCGAGCCCCCTCGACCTCCTCCCGGCGCACGCCCAGCAGCGCGGCCGCCTCTCCGGCATGGGGTGTCATCAGGGTCGGCGCCGTACGCCCGCGCACCGCGTCCCGCTCGGCCAGCCGCAGCCCGTCCGCGTCGATCAGCACCGGCACATCCGCCGCGAGCACCTCGGTCACGGTCGCCGCGTCCTCCCCGGCCCCCGGCCCGACCACCCAGGCCTGTACGCGCCCCGCCTTCGCCGGCCCCTGGTCGGACACCAGCGTCTCCGGGAAGCGGGCGATGACCGCGTCCCCGGCCGGCCCGACGTACCGTACGGCCCCCGCCCCACCCCGCAGCGCGCCGGAGACGGCGAGCACGGCGGCGCCCGGATAGCGCGCGGACCCGGCGGCGATCCCGACGACCCCGCGCCGGTACTTGTCGCTCTCCGCGGCCGGCACCGGCAACAGCCGTGCCACGTCGGCGTGTTGCAGGGCCCGGAGCTCGGGCCCGCCGGGCAGTTCGAGGCCGATGTCGACCAGCCGCACCACCCCTGCGTACTCCCGCCCCGGATCGATCAGCAGCCCCGGTTTGTACGTCCCGAAGGTCACCGTCAGATCGGCCCGGATCGCGGCCCCGCGCACCTCCCCGGTGTCCGCCTCGATCCCGCTCGGCAGGTCCACGGCCACCACCGCGGCCCGGGACCGCGCGGCGACCCCGGCCAGGACCTCGGCCTCCGGCCGCAGGCCGCCCTTGCCGCCGATCCCGACGATCCCGTCCACGACGAGGTCGGCCCGCTCGATCAGCCCCTCGGCGGAACCGGCCGCGGCGACCGTGCCGCCCGCCCGCCGCAGCGCGGCCAACCCGCCGGTGTGCGCCCGTTCGGGCGTCAGGAGCACGGCCGTGACCCCGGCGCCGCGCCGGGCCAGCCGGGCCCCCGCGTACAACGCGTCCCCGCCGTTGTCACCGCTGCCGACGAGCAGCACCACCCGGCTGCCGTACACCCGTCCGAGCAACTCGGCGCAGGCGGCGGCCAGCCCGGCGGCGGCCCGCTGCATCAGCGCACCCTCCGGCAGCCGCGCCATCAGCGCCCGTTCGGCCGCCCTTACCGTCTCCACGCTGTACGCACTCCGCATGGCACCGAGTCTGCCCCGGAACGGCCGTCGCCCACACCCGGCCGTTCAGCCCTCGGCGACCACCACGGCCGAGGCGACGCCCGCGTCATGGCTGAGCGACACATGCCAGGACCGCACGCCCAGCTCCGCGGCCCGCGCGGCCACGCTGCCCGTCACCCGCAGCCGGGGCTGTCCGCTGTCCTCGACGTACACCTCGGCATCGGTCCAGTGCAGCCCGGGCGGCGCCCCCAGCGCCTTCGCCAGGGCCTCCTTGGCGGCGAACCGGACCGCGAGCGAGGCGATCCCGCGCCGCTCCCCGCTGGGCAGCAGCAGCTCCCGCTCCACGAACAGCCGATCGGCCAGCCCGGGCGTCCGCTCCAACGACGCGCGAAACCGGTCGATCTCGGCGACGTCGATCCCCACTCCGATGATGCTCATGCCGGGCAGCCTACGATCGCGGACCCGGCGGCACCCGCCCACCTGGCGAAATCCAACTGCCGCGCCGGGCGCGTGCCGTCTACGCTCCGTCCATGACGACCCAGGCCCATCTCTCCCGACTCTTCTCGCTGGACGGCCGTGTCGCCGTGGTGACCGGAGGCAGTTCAGGCATCGGCCGGGCCATCGCCGGGGCGCTGGCGCGGGCCGGCGCGAGCGTGGTGGTCGTGGCCCGCACCAAGGAGCAACTGGAGGAAACCGTCGCGGAGTTGACGGCCGACGGCTGCCGGGCCGCCTGGGTCTCGGCGGACCTGGGCACCCGTGACGGTGTGCGTGCGGCGGCCGAGGAGGCGGCCGGTGTCTTCGGTGAGCCGGACATCCTCGTCAACTCCGCCGGGATCAACCTGCGGCCGCCGATGGGTGAGCTGACCGAGGACGTGTGGGACACCACCATGGCCGTGAACCTGGAGGCGCCCTTCCTGCTGGGGCAGCGGTTCGGGCCCGGCATGGCGGAGCGCGGCTTCGGCCGGATCATCCACATCACCTCGCAGCAGGCCCACCGCGCCTTCGTGCAGAGCGGGGCGTACGGCGTCTCCAAGGGGGCGCTGGAGTCGCTGGCCCGCTCGCAGGCCGAGGCCTGGTCTCCGTACGGCGTCACCGTCAACACCCTGGTGCCGGGGTTCGTGATGACCGCCCTCAACCGGCGGCTGTCGTCCGACCCGGGGCAGGTGGCCGCCCTGGCCGCCCGCACGATGACCGGCCGCAACGGCCTCGCCGAGGACTTCGAGGGCGCGGCCGTCTTCCTCGCAAGCCAGGCCTCCGCCTACGTCACAGGCCAGTCGATCTTCATCGACGGCGGCCTGTCGGTCCATTGAGCAACGCCCCGAAGCCGACAGCCCCGCACCCCCTGGGGGGCGCGGGGAACTGCGCGAGCAACGAGTAGCTACTCCACCGTGACCGACTTCGCCAGATTCCGCGGCTGATCCACCTCGTTCCCCCTGGCGGTGGCCAACTCGCACGCGAAGACCTGCAGCGGCACCGTCGCCACCAGCGGCTGGAGCAGGGTCGGGGTGGCCGGGATGCGGATCAGGTGGTCGGCGTACGGGACCACCGCCTCATCGCCCTCCTCGGCGATGACGATCGTGCGCGCCCCCCGCGCCCGGATCTCCTGGATGTTGGAGACGATCTTGTCGTGCAGGACCGAGCGGCCGCGCGGGGAGGGGACGACGACCACGACCGGCACGTCCTCCTCGATCAGCGCGATCGGACCGTGCTTCAGCTCGCCCGCCGCGAAGCCCTCGGCGTGCATGTAGGCGAGTTCCTTGAGCTTCAGGGCCCCTTCGAGGGCGACCGGGTAGCCCACGTGCCGGCCCAGGAACAGCACCGTGTTCTTCGACGCCAGGCTCCGAGCCAGCTCGCGCACCGGCTGCATCGTCTCCAGGACCCGCTCGACCTCCACCGAGATCCGGGACAGGTCCTTGATCACGGCCTGGATCTCGTCGCCCCACTTGGTGCCGCGCACCTGGCCCAGATACAGCGCCACCAGGTAGCAGGCCACCAGCTGGGTCAGAAACGCCTTCGTGGAGGCGACGGCGACCTCCGGCCCGGCGTGCGTGTACAGCACCGCGTCCGACTCGCGCGGGATCGTCGAGCCGTTGGTGTTGCAGATCGCCAGCACCTTGGAGCCCTGCTCGCGGGCGTGCCGCAGCGCCATCAGGGTGTCCATGGTCTCGCCGGACTGGGAGATGGCGATGACCAGGGAGCGGCCGTCCAGGATCGGGTCCCGGTACCGGAACTCGCTGGCCAGCTCCACCTCGCAGGGGATGCGCGTCCAGTGCTCGATGGCGTACTTGGCGATCAGGCCGGCGTGAAAGGCCGTACCGCACGCGACGATGACGACCTTGTCGATCTCGCGCAGCTCTGAGGGCGAGATACGGACCTCGTCCAGCGTCAGCGAACCCGACGGGTCGATACGGCCCAGCAGCGTGTCGGCGACCGCCTTGGGCTGCTCGGCGATCTCCTTGAGCATGAAGTAGTCATACCCCCCCTTTTCCGCGGCGGAGGCGTCCCAGTCCACGTGGTAGCTGCGGACCTCGGCCGGGCGGCCGTCGAAGCCCGTCACCGTCACGCCGTCGCGGCGCAGCTCCACCACCTGGTCCTGGCCCAGCTCGATCGCGGAGCGCGTGTGGGCGATGAACGCGGCGACGTCCGAGGCCAGGAACGCCTCACCCTCTCCAACGCCCACCACCAGCGGCGAGTTCCGGCGCGCGCCGACGACCACGTCCGGCTCGTCGGCGTGCACCGCGACCAGGGTGAACGCGCCCTCCAGCCGCCGGCACACCAGCCGCATGGCCTCCGCGAGGTTCGCGCAGGCGGAGAACTCCTCGGCGAGCAGGTGGGCGACGACCTCGGTGTCCGTCTCGGACGTCAGTTCGTGGCCGCGCTCGGCGAGTTCGTCCCGCAGCACCGCGAAGTTCTCGATGATGCCGTTGTGGACGACGGCGACACGCCCCGCGTTGTCGAGATGCGGGTGGGCATTGGCGTCCGTCGGACCGCCGTGCGTGGCCCAGCGGGTGTGGCCGATGCCCGTCACACCCGTCGGCAGCGGCCGTTCGACCAGTTCCTTCTCCAGATTGACCAGCTTCCCGGCCTTCTTCGCCGCGGCCAGCCCACCGTCGGCCAGCACGGCGACACCGGCCGAGTCGTAACCCCGGTACTCCAGCCGCTTCAGCCCGGCCATCACGACATCGAGCGCCGACTGTGACCCTACGTATCCAACGATTCCGCACATGGGCCGCAGCCTACGACCCGGGAACGGCCCGAACTGGCCTCCGCCTGCCCGAAATCGGAAATTCCCACCGCCGTACGAAGGCCGTTTCCGACTCGCCGGTCCGCGCGGACGCCGGAAGCGGAGGTCAGCACCGACTACACCCCGACCCGGTCGGTCGCGCGGGCGTGACACACCCCACCCGCCGCCTCGTTCAAACTCCGTTAACAATGGACTGTGATCTCACCGGTCTCCTCGATGCCCCGGAGCGCCCACCGGCACAGGCCGGAGGCGACTCCCTACGTCGACCTCACCCGCGCCGAGTGGAGCGCGCTGCGCGACAAGACGCCGCTGCCGCTCACCGCCGAGGAGGTGGAGAAGCTGCGCGGTCTGGGCGATGTGATCGACCTGGACGAGGTGCGGGACATCTACCTCCCGCTCTCCCGGCTGCTCAACCTCTACGTCGGCGCCACGGACGGACTCAGAGGAGCGCTGAACACCTTCCTCGGCGAGCAGGGCTCCCAGTCGGGCACCCCGTTCGTCATAGGCGTCGCCGGCTCGGTGGCCTGCGGCAAGTCCACCGTCTCCCGCCTTCTGCAGGCCCTGCTCTCCCGCTGGCCCGAGCACCCGCGCGTGGAGCTGGTCACCACGGACGGCTTCCTGCTGCCCACCCGGGAGCTGGAGGCGCGCGGCCTGATGTCGCGGAAAGGATTCCCCGAGTCGTACGACCGCCGCGCCCTGACCCGTTTCGTCGCCGACATCAAGGCGGGCAAGGACGAGGTCACCGCCCCCGTCTACTCCCACCTCATCTACGACATCGTCCCGGACCAGAGACTCACGGTCCGCCGCCCCGACATCCTGATCGTCGAGGGCCTGAACGTCCTGCAGCCCGCCCTGCCCGGCAAGGACGGCCGTACCCGGGTCGGCCTCGCCGACTACTTCGACTTCAGCGTGTACGTCGACGCGAGCGCCGAGGACATCGAGCGCTGGTACCTCAACCGCTTCAAGAAGCTGCGCCAGACGGCCTTCCAGGACCCCGACTCGTACTTCCGCAAGTACACCCAGGTCTCCGAGGAGGAGGCCCTCGACTACGCCCGCACCCTGTGGCGGACGATCAACAAGCCCAACCTGGTGGAGAACATCGCCCCCACCCGCGGCCGGGCCACCCTTGTGGTCCGCAAGGGCCCGGACCACAAGGTGCAGCGGCTGAGGCTGCGCAAGCTGTAGGCGCGGGCCGCCCTGCAATCAGTGACCAGGTATGCACCCTTTGTCACTCCGGGCGGCCCCGGGTCAGCCCAGCGCCGACTTCACGGCGTCGGCCAGCCGCCCGGCGACGGACCGGGCCTGGTCGATGTCCGCGGCCTCGACCATCACCCGCACCAGCGGCTCGGTTCCGGAAGGCCGCAGCAACACCCGTCCCGTCTCACCGAGTTCGCGCTCGGCCTCGGTCACCGCGGCAGCGAGCTCCGCCGACGTCCGCACCCGCGACTTGTCCACGTCCGGCACATTGATCAGCACCTGCGGCAGCCGCTCCATCACGGACGCCAGCTCCCGCAGCGAGCGGCCGGTCTCGGCGACCCGCGCCGCCAGCAGCAGCCCGGTCAGCGTGCCGTCGCCGGTGGTCGAGTGGTCGAGGATGATGACGTGCCCGGACTGCTCGCCGCCGAGCGCGTACCCGTGCTCCTTCATCTCCTCCAGGACATACCGGTCGCCGACGGCGGTCTGCACCAGGTTTATCCCGGCCCTCTCCATCGCCAGCTTGAAGCCCAGGTTGGACATCACGGTGGCGACGACCGTGCCGGCCCGCAGCGCGGAGCGCTCCCGCATGGCCAGCGCCAGCACGGCGAGGATCTGGTCGCCGTCGACCTCCTCGCCGGTGTGGTCCACGGCCAGACACCGGTCGGCGTCGCCGTCGTGCGCGATGCCGAAGTCGGCGCCGTGCTCGACCACCGCGGCCTTGAGGTGGTCCAAGTGGGTCGAGCCGCAGCCGTCGTTGATGTTCAGACCGTTCGGCTCGGCGCCGATCGTGACGACCTCGGCGCCCGCCCGGGAGAACGCCTCCGGCGAGACCCCCGAGGCCGCGCCGTGCGCTTCGTCCAGGACGATCTTCAGTCCGTCGAGCCGGTTCGGAAGGACGGACAGCAGATGGCCGACGTACTGCTCGAAGCCCTCGTCGTAGAACCGCACCCGGCCCACGCCCGCGCCCGTCGGCCGCTCCCACGGCTCGCCGTGCCGGTGGGAGTCGTACACCGCCTCGATCCGGTCCTCCAGCTCGTCGGCGAGTTTGTGGCCGCCGCGGGCGAAGAACTTGATGCCGTTGTCCGGCATCGCGTTGTGGCTGGCGGAGAGCATCACGCCGAGGTCGGCGCCGAGGGCGCCGGTCAGATGCGCCACCGCGGGCGTCGGCAGCACGCCGACGCGCAGCACGTCCACGCCGGCGCTGGCCAGGCCCGCGACCACGGCCGCCTCCAGGAACTCCCCGGACGCCCGCGGGTCCCGACCGACCACCGCCGTCGGCTTGTGGCCCTCGAAGGTGCCCGCCTCGGCCAGCACGTGGGCCGCCGCAACGGACAGGCCGAGCGCCATCTCGGCCGTCAGGTCCGCGTTGGCAACACCGCGCACGCCGTCCGTGCCGAAGAGTCGTCCCACTTGTCCTCCTGAGGAAACTGCGATCACACGAGCCGTTGAGCGGCTGAGCGTCCCGTGTCGTTATACGCCCTTGCCTGGGATAAACGAACGCCCCGACGGCACAAGTGGCGTGCCGCCGGGGCGTTCGGAGTACGAGCAGGCGACGCTTAGCGCTTGCTGTACTGCGGAGCCTTGCGGGCCTTCTTCAGACCGGCCTTCTTCCGCTCGACCGCGCGGTCGTCGCGGCGCAGGAAGCCGGCCTTCTTCAGCGGGCCGCGGTTGTTGTCGACGTCGGCCTCGTTCAGGGCGCGGGCGACACCGAGGCGCAGGGCACCGGCCTGACCGGAGACACCGCCACCCGCGATGCGGGCGATGACGTCGTAACGGCCTTCCAGCTCGAGCACCTTGAAGGGCTCGTTGACTTCCTGCTGGTGCACCTTGTTCGGGAAGTAGTCCTCGAGGGTGCGACCGTTGATCTTCCACTTGCCGGTGCCCGGGACGATCCGGACGCGGGCGATGGCGTTCTTGCGGCGGCCCAGGCCGGCGGCGGGCTGGGGCTCACCGAAGCGCGAGGCGAGGGACTCGGAGGTGTACTCACCCTCCACCGGAACCTCGGACTCGGTGGTGTAGCTCTCGATGTCTTCGATCTCTTCGATCGGCTGCTCGGCAGTGGTCTCGGCCACGATTCTCCTCAGATTCTGTTCAGTCTTAGGGGGTGGCCGGACTTACTGCGCGACCTGGGTGATCTCGAACGGCACCGGCTGCTGGGCAGCGTGCGGGTGCTGGTCACCCTTGTAGACCTTCAGCTTCGACAGCATCTGACGGCCGAGGGTGTTCTTCGGGAGCATGCCCTTGACGGCCTTCTCGATGGCCTTCTCAGGGTTCTTGTCGAGCAGCTCGTCGTAACGGACGGAGCGCAGACCACCCGGGTAGCCGGAGTGGCGGTACGCCATCTTCTGGGTCCGCTTGTTACCGGACAGGTGCACCTTGTCGGCGTTGATGATGATGACGAAGTCACCAGCGTCGACGTGCGGCGCGTAGATCGGCTTGTGCTTGCCCCGGAGAAGGGTCGCTGCAGTGGTGGCGAGACGGCCCAGGACAACGTCCTGAGCGTCGATGACGTGCCACTGGCGCGTCACATCGCCGGGCTTGGGGCTGTACGTACGCACGGTTCGTAGCCTTCGCTTCGAGTGAATGGTCCTGAACAGGTCACCGAAACGATCACGACAGCCTTGACCGCACGGCGGCGACGCAAACCGCGTACATGGGGTCGCTGGTCATCGGCCCGGTGGACCGGTGTAAGGGCCCGTCCCGTGAGAATGAGCAAGCCAATACACAACGAACAAGCAGAATACCGGGGTCGTCGGCGAGGGTCAAAACGGCCGATCGGCGTGCTCACCCGCGCCCCCCGTCTAAGATGCGCCCCATGAGTTACGGGCAGGGGGGACCCCAGTCTCAATGGGATCCCTGGAAACCGCATTCGCAGCAGTCCTGGAACAGCGGCGGTGACGACGGGACCCCGGACTGGGCGGCGCTCGCCGAGGCCTCGGAGACCCGCAACAAGCGCCGCAGACTGCTGTTCATCGGCGCCGGCGCCGTCGCCACGGTAGCCGTCGGCACCGCCGTGGCCATGGCCGTCGTCTCCGCGAACAGCGGCACCGACGCCTCCGGCGGTCCCACCGGCCTGCCCGCCAGCGCCTCCGTGCCCAGCGGCTCCCCCACGCCGTCCTTCGCGTCCACCAGCGCCCCGCCGCCGCTGGACCCGAGGGACTTCATAGCCAGCGCCAAGAAGGACACCGCCCCGCTCAGCGCCGACACCCTCTTCCCGGGCACCCAGCTGACCATGGGCGAGACCGTGTACAAGAAGGGCGCGACGGCCGACACCACGAACTGCGCCTCCGCCGCCAGCGGCAACCTCCCGAAGATCCTCACCGCGGGCGGCTGCACCCGCCTGATCCGCGCGACCTACACCAACGGCGGCGTCGCGATCACCGTCGGCGTCGCCGTCTTCGACGAGCAGGCGCAGGCCACGCAGGTCAGGAAGCAGGCCGCCAAGAAGGCCGTGGTGCGCTCCCTGCCCGGCAAGGGCGTCAAGAACTTCTGCGACTCCGCGATCTGCCTGACGACCACGAACGCCGTCGGCCGCTACGCCTACTTCACCACCGGCGGCTTCCTCAACGGCAAGAACGTCACCAACAAGGACACGGCGGTCTTCCGGGCCGGCACCGACCTGCAGCAGTTCGTCTTCAACCAGATCTACCGCCGCGGCCAGGCCCAGGCGTCGGCAGCCGCCAACGGCTGACCCGGGCGGGTCAGCCTCTCCCCCGCACACCGGCCGCCCCACATCGGCCACCACCACGAACGCCCGGGGGAACCGGCCCATGCCCATACACCACACCTTGAGCCCCCACCCACGGACGACCGCGCCGACCACCGACGAGAGCGGGCGCACGGGCGCCGGCGCGGACGGCGGCACCGCCACCGGTCCGCACACCGCCCGGGGCGCCGGCGCGGTCCGCCCCGACACCCTGCCCCCTCCCCCCGCCGCCCGCGCCACCCTCCGCGACGACCAGGCCAACGCCACCCCCGGCGTCACCGACGGCGCCGTGTCCGTCTCCCCGGCGCGCCACGACAACGGCACCGCGGCCAACCACCCCCTCCGCACCCCCCTCCCCCGGTCCGCCACCGCTCCACCCGCAGTCGCCGACGCAGGCCTGAACCCCGGCGCCACCCTCCGCGACGACCGAGCCGACGGTCGCCGCAGTATCGGTCTCGAACGCGTCGCCCGAGGCAATCCGGCCGTCGCTGCTCCGCTCCTGCTGAAAGTCGCGTGACCCTGTGCGCATGCGAGGGCGGGTCGGGCTGTTGGGGGCCGCGGCGGGAGTCGCGTTGGGTGGGCCGGCGGCGGTGTGGGCCTGGTCCGAGTGGGCCGCCGGGGGCGACGGACGGGCGCCGGTGCTCGTGCCCGGTGATCTGCGGCATCGCGATCCGCATGCCACCCCCGCCGCGCGCCGGGTGTACGCGCTGCTGGCCGGGCTGGAGAACGACGCGCGCCGGGGTCGCCCCAGCCGGACGGTGATCGGGCAGCACGTGGAGCTGCACAACGAGCGGTACAACGTGGACTACGGCGACTACCGGGGGACGAAGCAGCCGGGCTACTACTACCGCAAGGTCCGGGACATCACCGGCCGGCTGCCCGGCTTCGTGGAGCTCGACCTGGGGCCGGGGTACGGGCAGCCGGGCTGGGCGGTGGGCGAGGCACGGTCCTACTCGCGGGCCTGGCCGAGCTGCCGCCGTATGTGGGGCTACGCGGAGGACGCCGTCGACCTCGCCGTGGGCGTGTGGACAGGGCTGCCCCGCCCGGCGGACGGCTCGTACCGCCCCTCCGGCACGCACACGGAATGCGCCTCCGGCACGGAGGTCGCCCTGCCCCACAACGGCGGAGCCCCGGCGGGCATCGTCGGCTTCTCCTTCCACCAGCCCTATCCCGGCAGTCCCATCAAGGGCTTCCCGCAGACCCTGCACCGCAACTCGCCCGCCGTGGACGATCCCGGCTGGTTCGGCCGGGTGATCACCGAGGGCACCGCCGAGCACGGGGCCCTGCTGCACGACCTGGACTATCTCGCGGACCACCTGGGCTACCTGGGCGCCCGGGGCGTACCGGTGCTGCTGCGGCCGTACCACGAGATGAACACGAAGCCCGGCCACGGCTTCTGGTGGGCGGGGCAGGACCCGGCCGGGTACCGGAGGCTGTGGCGGCTGACGCACGACTACCTGGTGCACCACCGGGGCCTGCACAACCTGATCTTCGTCTGGGCCCCGAACTCCTGGGACGGCTCCTACGGCACTGCGCCCCGGCCGTACTACCCGGGCGGCGCGTACGTGGACGTCGTGGGCGTCGACGACTACAGCGGGAGCCCCGCCCGGCCGTACGGGCGCGGCGCCTGGACCGAGGTCTGGTACCGAGGCCTGGAGGAGTACGCCAGGCCCCGGATCGTCGCCGAGTCCTTCTCCGTGCCCCTCAACGCGCACCAGCCCCGGACCCTGTCCCGCACACCGTGGGTGCTGTGGACGGTGTGGGGGCAGGCGCTGACGTACGAGAACGTGTCCGAGCCGCGGCACAAGAACACCGCGGCCGACGTGAAACGGACGTACGCCTCGCCCCGAGTGATCACCGCCGAAGAGTGGAGGTCACTCCGCAAGGCATCACTTGATTAAATTTTGAACACATACGCTTCACACGTGTTCCTTACCGCGCACATACATGCAAGGATCATGTATCTGTTCGGCCAGTGGTTTGGGCGCCTGGGGGGGCATCTGAGCGGCGAGTGGCCGAGACGCCGAAGAAGGCGTCGGGGGGGAGTGAACCCTGAGTAGACGTGCCGTGGTGCGCCTCGCACCACGGCCGAGATCTGCTGCCTCGACGCGCCCACCGATCTCAGGGGAGTTCCGCAGTCGTCATGGCATCGACAATGGTCGACGGGGGGATGTCGCCTTCGCGGCACAGCACCAAGCTGGCGAAACGTACCGCCGCATGGAAGCCGGGCATCCTGCCGTTCCTGATCCCGCTGGTCCTGCTGACCGTCTTCAGCCTGTGGTCGTACACACCCAGTCACTCGCCGCTGGCCTGGTTGATCACCATCTGCTGGGCCCTTCCGGTGCCCGGGGTGCTCGTCTCCATCCAGGGCTTCGTGCTCATCCGCCACCGGCTCCGCAAGGCCCACCTGATGACCCCGCCCGCCCTCGTCGAGCAGGACTTCCTGATCGTCCTCGTGCCCACCATCGGGCGCCACGACACCTACCCGGCCCTGGAGCGCTCGGTCCTCTCCTACGTGGAACACCTGCCGGAATGGTTCCCGTACATGCGCGTGGACGTCCTCACCGAGGAGGGCTGCGAGGCCGCCGAGCGGATCGACGAGCTGGCCACGAGCAGCCACCTGATCCGCGTGGTCACGGTCCCGAAGGCCTACCAGACCAAGAACGGCACCCGGTTCAAGGCCCGCGCGAACAACTACGCCCACGAGCTGCGCATCGAGGAGGGCGAGGCCCTCGACAACGTGTGGGTCCTGCACATGGACGACGACACCGGTGTCGGCCCCGACACCTCGGCGTCTCTCGCTCAGTTCATCAACCGCCAGCGCCGCGCGGCCCCCGAAGAGGTCAAGCACATGGCGCAGGGCATCCTCACCTACCCGCGCGAGAACGCGGTGAGCCTGCTCACCTGGTTCGCCGACGCCATCCGCCCCGCCGACGACATCGCACGGTTCCGCGCCTTCACCGGCCTCGGCACCCCGGCCGCCGGTGTGCACGGCGAGCTCCTCGTCATCCGCGCCTCCATCGAGGCCGAGATCGGCTGGGACTTCGGCCCCAAGGAGATCGTCGAGGACGCCCGGCTGGCCCTGACCTTCTGCCGCCTCTACCCGGGCCGCAGCGACTGGTTCAACGGCCGCTGCTACGGCGCTTCGCCGGCCAACACCAAGGACTTCGTCAAGCAGCGCGAGCGCTGGGCCTGGGGCCTGGTCGCCCTCTGCTTCAACCGCAAGGTCCCGCTGCGTTACCGCTGGTTCCTGACCATCTGCGTGACCAGCTGGATCCTCGGCCCGCTGCAGCACGTCGGCACGATCCTGTTCGTGGCGTGGTTCATCGGCGACATGAACACCTCGCCCGTGACCCAGTCGGTCGTCCTGTTGTGGTCGGTCAGCTTCGCCTACGTGATCTGGGCGTACTGGGAAGGCCTGCGCCTCAACGCGATCGCCTCGGTGAACGGCAGGCGCAAGTGGTGGGAGCCCATGGCCGTCCTGCTCCTGCTGCCCTACTTCTCCCTCATCGAAGGGCTCGGCGGCATCAAGGGCCTGTGGAAGTTCGTCCGCCGCGAGGAGAACAAGTTCGTCGTCATCGCCAAACCCGCCTGACCCGGAAGAGATCACACACCCATGAAGCGCGCACGCCTGCCCATGCTCGCCGTGCTCCCCGTCGCCGTCATCTCCTTCGTGATCGCGGTCCCCTTCGTGATCGGCGACCACCCGCTGCAGTGGTCGTCGGGCTCGCTCGTGCCGCACCTGGTGCTCGACGGCAAGGAGCCCACCGGGCCGGCCAAGGGCGGTGACGGCCAGACCTCCGCGGCCACCTCACCGACCACCGAGGTCGCCAAGGTGGACAAGGAGTGGAAGAAGGGCATGCCGCAGTGGGGCGCCCAGCTCTACTGGGAGGACAACCCCGGGCACTCCCTCACCTATGTCGAGAAGCAGGCCCGGCTGCACGCGAACTACCTGGTCGGACTGCACGCCAACTCCGTCAGCGTGTCCTTCCCGTTCCTCACCGGGAACCGCTCGTCGACGAAGATCAGCGCCGGTGACAAGACACCGACGCCCGAGCATCTTGCCCGCGTGCTGCGGATCTTCCATGAGGCCGGCCTGCGCACGACCGTCCGGCCCCTCATGGACGAGCACTCCCTGACCGCGGAGAACGGCTGGCGCGGCAACATCAAGCCCGCCGACCGCGATGCCTGGTTCACGTCCTACGAGAAATTCCTGACCCCCTATCTGAAGGCCGCCGACAGCGAGAAGGCGACCACCTTCGTCATCGGCACCGAACTGAACTCCCTGCAGGGCGATCCGCACTGGGACGGTGTCGTGAACGACGCCGAGAAGCTGTTCGGTGGCGAGGTCGCCTACGACGCCAACTGGGACGCATACGTCACCGGCCCCGTGACCATGCCGGTCACCCATCTCGGCATCGACGCCTACTTCCCGGTCAAGGTCGGCGACAACGCCTCGGTGTCCACCTTGGTCGCCGGCTGGAACAAGTGGCTGGACAGGAAGGCAACCGGCCCCCTGCCCAAGATCACCATCGCCGAGGCGGGCATCGGCGCGATGCACGGCGCCTACCACGCCCCCGGCGACTTCTACACCAAGCGCGCGGTCGACCCCCAGGTGCAGGCCAACTGGTACACCGCCGTCTGCCAGGTCGTCCAGGAACGGCATATGAGCGGCGTCTACTGGTGGTCGGTCTACTTCGACGACGACCCGAACACCAAGCCCGACGACAAGGTCGCCTCCCGGCTCGACTTCGCCGGACGCCCCCTCACCGAAAAGGCCATCAGGTCCTGCTTCAGCTCCGGCTACGCAGGACCCGGCAACGAGACCGCAAGCTGACCCGAGGGACGCAATCATGCAAGAAGCCATCATCCTGGTGGGCGGCAAGGGAACCCGACTGCGCCCCCTGACGAACCACACTCCGAAACCGCTGCTCAACGTCGCGGGCTCCTCCTTCATCCGGCACCAGATCGCCAAGCTGATGGACGCCGGCGTCGAGCACGTCGTGTTCGCCACCTCCTACCTCGCCGACCTGTTCGAGCAGGAGTTCAAGGACTTCTCCCAGGACCTGGAGATCTCCTACGCCGTCGAGGAGATCCCGCTCGGCACCGGAGGAGCGATCCGCAACGCCGCACGGCTGTTGCGCGGCACCTCGGCCGACGCGCCGGTGCTGACCCTCAACGGCGACATCCTGTCCGGCGTGGACCTGCGCGCCGTCATCGAGCAGCACCAGACCCGCGACGCCGACGTGACCCTGCACCTCACGAGGGTCCCCGACCCGCGCGCCTTCGGTCTCGTCCCCACCGACGAGGCCGGCCGGGTGCTGTCCTTCCTGGAGAAGCCCAAGACGCCCGAGGAATGCGTCACCGACCAGATCAACGCCGGCTGCTACGTCTTCCGCCGCTCCGTCCTGGACGCCATCCCGGCCGACCGGGAGGTCTCGGTCGAGCAGGAGACCTTCCCGCAGCTGGTCGCCGGGGGCGGGCGCGTCTTCGGCCATGTCACCGACGACTACTGGCGTGACCTCGGCACCCCGCTCGCCTTCGTGCACGGGTCCGCCGACCTGGTCACCGGCAGGGCGACCTCGCCGCTGGTGGGGCCGTCGGCCGAGGCCCTGATCCATCCCACGGCCACGGTCGACGCGACCGCCCGCGTCACGGGCGGCTCGACGATCGGCCCGCACGCCGTCATCGGCCCGCGCGTGGTCGTCGACCGGTCCATCGTCGGCGCGAACGTCAGCGTGGCCGAGGGCGCGCAGATCCACGAGTCGGTGGTCGACCACGACTCGTCGATCGGCAGCGAATCGTTCCTCCGCGAGGTGGTGGTGGGCTGCCACTCGCATGTCGGCGCGCAGAACGAACTGCCCGCCCAACTGCGGCTCGCGTGCGGCATCCGCATTCCCGCCCAAGGTGTGCGCGTCAGCGGTACGGCTGTCGCCTGCCCGACGGTCCACTGAAGTCGCCGGCCAGCCCGGACAGTTACTGGAGAACCGTGACCCGCCATCGCTCAACGGCCGCACAGACCGAGCGTCTTCGCAAGTACCGGCCGGACATTCAGGGCCTGCGTGCCGTCGCCATCATGATGGTCGTCACCATGCACTGCGGCATCATCGACATCCACGGCGGCGTGGACGTCAGCTTCGTGCTGAGCGGCTTCCTCATCGGCAGCCAGCTCCTGGCCGAGATCGACAAGACCGGCAAGGTGTCCCTGAGCAAGTTCTGGGCCCGCCGGATGCGGCGGCTCGCCCCGGGCATGGCCGTGGTCGTCATCACCACGGCGATCGTGGCCTGGCTCTACGCCAGCCCGCTCAGGTTCCGTGACACCATGCGGGACGGCCTCAGCGCGGCGCTCAGCTTCATGAACTGGCGCCTCGTCGAGACCGGCACCGACTACTTCGCCAACAACGGTACGCAGTCCCCGTACCAGCACTTCTGGTCGCTGGGCATCGAGGAGCAGTTCTACGTCGCCGCCCCGATCGTCCTCATCGTCACGGTCTGGCTCTCCCGCGGGCTCTTCCGCAACCGCGCCCTGGTGGCGCTGTTCCTGACCGCCGTGATCGCCGGGTCGCTGTACCTGTCCGTCAAGCAGACCGCCGAGAACCAGCCCCTCGCCTACTTCGGCACCCAGACCCGTATCTGGGAACTCGCCTCGGGCATCCTGCTCGCCCTCGGCGCACCACTGCTGTCCCGCATGAACCAGGGGCTGGCCGCCGTCATCTCCTGGCTGGGACTGGCCACCACGATCGGCACCGCCCTCCTCATCACCAAGGAGACACCCCTTCCGGGGTACGCGGTGGCCGGACCCGTGCTGGGCGCCTGCATGATCATCGCCGGCGGCTGCGCCAATCCCCGCCTCGGCGTGGAGACGATCCTGCACAACCCGGTGACCGACTACGTCGGAAACGTCAGCTACGGCTGGTACCTCTGGCACTGGCCGATCCTGATCCTCTGGCCGTTCGTGGTGGGCCGGGACATCACCTACTCGGACCGCTTCCGGGTGTTGTCCCTGTCGTTCATCCTTGCCGTCCTCATGTACTACGTCGTGGAGTTGCGCTTCAGGAACAACGCGCAGTTGGTGACGACCCCCTGGAAGGGCATCTTCGCCGGCGGCACGGCCACCGCGGGAGCGGCCGCGGCCACGGCCTGCGCCATGTTCATCCCGCTCAACCTGGTCACCTCGGCCTCCGCCGCCAACGGGGACGCGGGTGGGTACGCCGGCGAGGCCTCGGTGCGGAAGGCCGTGCTCCAGAAGGAGCTCTCCGCGACCGCGCAGAGCGCTCTGCCGGGCTCCCCCGAGGACATGACCCACTACGGCTGCATCGACAACACCGACGTCAAGAAGTTCGTCATGCGCGACAACTGCGTCATCGGCGACAAGCAGGGCAAGAACTCGATCGTGGTCATCGGGGACTCCCACGCCTGGCAGTGGGGCGACGCCTTCGACGCCCTCGGGAAGTCGCTGCATGTGAAGGTGGTGACCATGGCGAAGGGCGGCTGCTCCCCCGAGGTCTACGCCATCAAGAACCCCGAGCTGAACCGCGAGTACTCCGAGTGCGACAGCTGGCGGACCTCGGCGTTCAAGAGCATCGGGGATCTCAAGCCCGACGTCATCGTCGTCACCAGCCGCATCCGGCGCGAGGTGACCGAGGCCGGTGCCGAGCAGGCCTTCAGGGTCTTCGAGGCCTCCGGCGCCCAGCTCGTCTACATCACGGACACCCCGCAGCCCGGCAGGAACGTACCGGACTGCCTCGCCACCCACATCCACGACGTCTCCGCCTGCAATCCCACCGAGGACAAGGCCGTCGAATACCGTGACCTCCGCGCCGTGGAGCAGAAGGTCGCCGAACGCCATGGCGCCCGGGTCCTCGACTCTCTGCCGGCGTTCTGCGCGGACAGCGTCTGCCCTACGGTGATCGCCGACCGGATCGTCTACTTCGACGCCAGCCACATGACGGCGGGCTACGCCAAGTCGCTGGCGCCCTTCATCAAGCCGACCCTGAAGAAGGCCCTGGCCGGCTGATCCGTCAGTCGGCCCGGACCCTCAGCCGGCGCGCCTGCCGCTGCCTCTCCAGAAGCCGGTCGTCCGCCGGATAGGCGACCTCTTCCAGCGTCAGCCCGTGCGGGCGGACGACGTGCACGGCGCTGTCCCTGACGCCCGCGTCGAGGACCCGCCGCGGCCACTCCACGTCGCGGTGGCCGTCGCCCACGAACAGCAGCGCGCCGACCATGGAACGCACCTGGTTGTGGCAGAAGGCGTCGGCGCGGACCTCGATCTCCACGATGCCGTCCGCGCACCGGCGCACCCCGAAGTCGAGGATCTCGCGGATCGTCGTCGCCCCCTCGCGCTTCTTCGCGTACGCCGCGAAGTCGTGCTCCCCCACGAGGGACTTGGCGGCGGCGTCCATGACGGCGACGTCCAGGGGCCAGTCGTGCCAGAGGACGTGGCCCCGCAGCAGGGGGTCCACTCCGCCGGGGTTGTCGGTGACGCGATACACGTAGCGCCGCCATATCGCGGCGAAGCGGGCGTCGAAGCCGCTCGGCGCATCCCTGAGCGCCCAGACCCGCACGTCCTTCGGCAGCCGTCCGGCGAGTCGCTTGAGCAGCTTCTCGTGGTGCTCCCGCCAAACCCCCTCGGGCAGATCGACATGCGCGACCTGTCCCCGCGCGTGCACCCCGGCGTCGGTGCGTCCGGCGACGGTCAGCTCGTAGGTCTCCCGGGACCGGGTGACGGTCCGCAGCGCGTCCTCGATCTCCCCCTGCACGGTCCGCCTGCCACCGGCCTGCTTGGCCCAGCCGTGGAAGTCGGTGCCGTCGTAGGAGACGTCGAGGCGGACACGGACATGACCGGGCTGTACTTCACTCACCCTTGGATCCTCTCAGGTACGCGAAAGCGGGCCCGCCCGGGTGAAGGGCGGACCCGCTCAGCTCAGGCGGAGCCTCAGGCCTCCGTCGACTCCTCAGCGGGAGCCTCGGCGGCGTCCTCGGCCTTGGTCTCCTCGACCTTGGCCTCCTCGGCCTCCTTGACCGCACGCTTGGTGGCGGCCTCGGCCTCGCCCACGGCCTTCTGCTGCACCGTCAGCGCCTCGACCAGCTCGATGACGGCCATGGGCGCGTTGTCGCCACGGCGGTTACCGATCTTGGTGATGCGGGTGTAGCCACCGGGACGGTTCTCGTACCGCGGGCCGATCTCGGTGAAGAGCGTGTGGACGATGCCCTTGTCCGTGATGACCTGGAGCACCTGACGGCGGTTGTGAAGGTCGCCCTTCTTCGCCTTGGTGATCAGACGCTCGGCGTACGGGCGCAGGCGGCGGGCCTTCGCCTCGGTGGTGGTGATACGGCCGTGCTCGAAGAGGCTCTTCGCCAGGTTCGCGAGGAGCAGCTTCTCGTGCGCGGCGCTGCCGCCCAGACGGGCACCCTTGGTGGGCTTCGGCATTGTTCTTCTCCTGTGTGTCTGCCCCGGCCGTGTCAGGTACCAGGGTCAGTATCTGAGCAGACGGTTGTCTGTCAGAGATCCGGGGTCCGCTGACGCGAACCCCGGAGGCTGTGGCGATCAGTACTGCTCGGTCTCCACGAAACCCGCGTCCGCGTCGTCGTCGGCGCCAAAGGCGTCAGCCGCGGCCGTGGGGTCGAATCCGGGCGGGCTGTCCTTGAGGGCCAGGCCCATGCCGGCCAGCTTCGCCTTGACCTCGTCGATGGACTTCGCACCGAAGTTGCGAATGTCGAGGAGGTCGGCCTCGGAGCGCGCGACCAGCTCACCCACGGAGTGGATGCCCTCGCGCTTGAGGCAGTTGTAGGAGCGGACCGTGAGCTCCAGCTCCTCGATCGGCAGCGCGAGGTCGGCGGCCAGGGCGGCGTCCGTGGGGGACGGGCCCATGTCGATGCCCTCGGCGTCGATGTTCAGCTCGCGGGCGAGACCGAACAGCTCGACCAGGGTCTTACCGGCCGACGCCATGGCGTCACGCGGACGCATCGCCTGCTTGGTCTCGACGTCGACGATCAGCTTGTCGAAGTCGGTGCGCTGCTCGACACGCGTGGCCTCGACCTTGTACGTGACCTTGAGCACCGGCGAGTAGATCGAGTCGACCGGGATACGGCCGATCTCCTGGCCCACCTGCTTGTTCTGCACGGCGGAGACATAGCCGCGGCCGCGCTCGACCGTCAGCTCCATCTCCAGCTTGCCCTTGCCGTTGAGCGTGGCGAGGACGAGGTCGGGGTTGTGCACCTCGACACCGGCCGGGGGCGCGATGTCAGCGGCGGTGACCAGACCCGGGCCCTGCTTGCGCAGGTACATCACGACCGGCTCGTCGTGCTCCGAGGAGACGACCAGCTGCTTGATGTTGAGGATCAGGTCGGTGACGTCCTCCTTGACGCCCGGCACGGTGGTGAACTCGTGCAGGACGCCGTCGATGCGGATGCTGGTGACAGCAGCGCCGGGGATCGACGACAGGAGGGTACGGCGGAGGGAGTTGCCGAGGGTGTAGCCGAAGCCCGGCTCCAGCGGCTCGATCACGAACCGGGAGCGGAACTCGTCGACGACCTCTTCGGTCAACGAGGGACGCTGAGCGATCAGCATGTGTGGATCAGATCCTTCATTCGTGGACGCCCGCTATTTGACGTCCTACGGAAACCGCACCCGTGAAAAGTGCGGGTACTGCAAGGGTACGGGCGGTACGACCCTTACGGAGCCGTACCGCCCGGAACCCACAGCCAGACGAAGCTGCCAGGCGTCAGACGCGGCGGCGCTTCGGCGGACGGCAGCCGTTGTGCGGGGTCGGGGTGACGTCCTGGATGGAGCCGACCTCGAGGCCCGTGGCCTGCAGGGAGCGGATCGCGGTCTCACGACCGGAGCCCGGGCCCTTGACGAACACGTCGACCTTGCGCATGCCGTGCTCCTGGGCGCGGCGGGCGGCCGACTCGGCGGCCATCTGCGCGGCGAACGGCGTGGACTTCCGGGAGCCCTTGAAGCCGACGTGGCCGGCGGAGGCCCAGGAGATCACGTTGCCGGACGGGTCCGTGATGGAGACGATCGTGTTGTTGAACGTGCTCTTGATGTGCGCGTGGCCGTGAGCGACGTTCTTCTTTTCCTTGCGGCGCACCTTCTTGGCAGCGCCCTGACGACCCTTGGGGGGCATCTACAAACTCCTACGGGAGGTGGTCGGTCCTACAGCGAAGACCGTGGACAGGTGTCCGCTGCGGACTACTTCTTGCCCGGCTTCTTCTTGCCGGCGATGGCGCGACGCGGGCCCTTGCGGGTACGGGCGTTGGTGCTGGTGCGCTGACCGCGGACGGGCAGACCGCGACGGTGACGCAGACCCTGGTAGCAGCCGATCTCGACCTTGCGGCGGATGTCGGCCTGGATCTCGCGACGGAGGTCACCCTCGGTCTTGATGTTGTTGTCGACGTACTCACGAATCGCGACGAGCTGCTCCTCGGAGAGGTCGCGAACGCGGGTGTTCGGGTCGACGCCGGTCGCAGCCAGCGTCTCCTTCGAAAGGGTCCGGCCGATGCCGAACACGTAGGTGAGGGCGACCTCCACGCGCTTTTCGCGCGGGATGTCAACACCGGAAACGCGTGCCATTCAATGGCTCCTGGTGATCTTCGGAGGTCTTCCGCAGAACCGGCTCCCAGTCGCCGTATCAGGTACGAACTGGGTCCCCGGCCTCCGAACCGGGGGTGTCGAGCTGGTGGGCTCGGGTTCTGCGTATGAACAATTCAGCTCGCGTCGCGCGAATCTCTGCGATAGAGGTGCAGAGGGTTAGGTCGTGCGTCAGCCCTGGCGCTGCTTGTGGCGCGGGTTCTCGCAGATGACCATGACCCGACCGTGACGGCGGATCACCCTGCACTTGTCGCAGATCTTCTTGACGCTCGGCTTGACCTTCATTGGATTGAGGTTCTCCGGGTCAGTGCCACCACCCCGCGAGAGCGGGATGCGGGCAAGATCTACTTGTAGCGGTAGACGATCCGGCCACGCGTCAGGTCGTACGGAGACAGCTCCACCACGACCCGGTCGTCAGGGAGGATGCGGATGTAGTGCATACGCATCTTGCCGCTGATGTGTGCCAGGACCTGGTGGCCGTTCTGGAGCTCGACCTTGAACATCGCGTTCGGAAGAGACTCGACGACAGTGCCCTCGATCTCGATGGCACCTTGCTTCTTGGCCACGCTTCGCCCTTCGAATCGACTACCTTGTTCGACTCAGGTCGCAGTCCCATGCTTGCAGGCATGAGGGTGCACAAGAGCCGACGAGTCAGTCTACGTCGGCGCACCGTGAAAGGCGAATCGAGACAGTCTGCCCCAGCCGGGAGATCACTAACCGAGCGGATCGGGAGCGGCGGTGATCCCGTACTCCGCCAGCTTGGCCCTGCCGCGCCCCTTCCTTGACGCCGGCCACCGACCGGCGGTTGCAGGCGGGGCCGCCATCAGCCGAGCGGGTCCGGGGCGGTCGAGATGCCGTACTCCGCCAGCTTGGCCCTGCCGCCGTCCGGGGCGGTGAGGACCAGGGGACCCTCCGCGGTCAGGGCGACCGAGTGTTCCCAGTGCGAGGACCAGGTGCCGTCCGTCGTGATGACCGTCCAGTCGTCCGACAGGACCTCCGTGCGCGGGGTGCCGAGGGAGACCATCGGCTCGATCGCGAGGCAGAACCCGGGCACCAGCTTGGGGCCCTTGCCGCGGCGGCGGTCGACGTAGTTCAGCAGATGCGGGTCCATGTGCATCTCGGTGCCGATGCCGTGGCCGCCGTAGTCCTCGATGATCCCGTACTTGCCGCCGCCCGGCTTCGGCTGGCGGCGGATGTACGTCTCGATGGCCTTGGAGACGTCGACCAGGCGGTTGCCCTGCCTCATGGCCGCGATGCCGGCCCACATCGACTCCTCCGTCACCCGGGACAGCTCGATCAGCTCCGGAGCGTGACCGGAGCCCACGAACGCCGTGTAGGCCGCGTCGCCGTGCCAGCCGTCGACGATCGCGCCGCAGTCGATGGAGATGATGTCGCCGTCCTTGAGGACGACCTCGTCGGAGGGGATGCCGTGGACGACGACATCGTTCACGGACGTGCAGATGGTGGCGGGGAAGCCGCCGTACCCCAGGAAGTTCGACTTGGCGCCGTGCTCGGCGAGAACCTTGCGGGCGACCTCGTCCAGGTCCTTGGTGGAGGCGCCGGGCACCGCGGCCTCGCGGGTGGCCGCGTGGATGGCGGCGACGACCAGGCCCGCCGCACGCATCTTCGCGATCTGCTCGGGCGTCTTGATCTGCACCATGGGGGGCCTGCGCTCTCCGTCACTCACATCGGCTGGGGTATCTGTACAACAGTACGGCCGCGGCACCCGGGAGGGCGCCGCGGCCGTAAGAGCCGGGATCTTAGCTCTCGGCCTTCTCGCGCTTGAGGGCCTCCAGGGCCCGCTGCGTGATCTCGTCCACGGGACCCAGGGCGGAGATCGTCACGACCAGGCCCTGCGCCTTGTAGTAGTCGATGATCGGCTCGGTCTGCGTGTGGTAGACCTCCAGCCGCTTGCGAACGGTGTCCTCGGAGTCATCGTCGCGCTGGTACAGCTCACCGCCGCAGACGTCGCACACGCCCTCCTTCTTCGGCGGGCTGTACGTCACGTGGAAGACGTGCGCGGACTCGTTGCGGCAGACGCGCCGGCCGGCGATCCGCTTGACGACCTCGTCCTCCGGGACCTCCAGGTCCAGGACCGCGTCCAGCTTGATGCCCTCGGTCTCCAGGAGCTGGTCCAGCGCCTCGGCCTGCGACACATTGCGCGGGAAGCCGTCCAGCAGGAAGCCCTTCTCGGCGTCCGGCCGCTCCATGCGGTCCTTGGCCATGGCGATGGTGACCTCGTCGGGGACGAGGTTGCCGGCGTCCATGTAGGACTTCGCGAGCTTGCCCAGCTCGGTCTGCTGGCTGATGTTGGCCCGGAACAGGTCGCCCGTGGAGATGTGCGGGATGGCCAGCTTCTCGGCGAGGCGGACGGCTTGCGTTCCCTTACCGGCACCCGGCGGCCCGACGAGGACGATACGCATCAGCGGAGGAACCCTTCGTAATTGCGCTGCTGGAGCTGGCTCTCGATCTGCTTCACCGTCTCGAGACCGACACCCACGATGATCAGGATGCTGGTTCCGCCGAACGGGAAGTTGTTCGTCGCCCCGAACCCGACCAACGCCATTGTTGGCACGAGAGCAATCAGACCCAGATACAGCGAACCCGGCCAGGTGATCCGGTTGAGCACGTAGCTGAGGTACTCAGCGGTCGGTCGGCCAGCCCGGATGCCCGGGATGAAGCCACCATACTTCTTCATGTTGTCGGCGACTTCTTCGGGGTTGAAGGAGATCGCCACGTAGAAGAACGCGAAGAAAACGATGAGCAAGAAGTACAGAGTGATGTAAATCGGGTGGTCGCCCTTGGTCAGGTTGTTCTGGACCCAGTTCTTCCAGCCCGAGTTGCCCCCCGCGAACTGCGCCACGAGCGCCGGGATGTAGAGCAGCGAGGAGGCGAAGATGACCGGAATCACACCCGCCTGGTTCACCTTGAGCGGGATGTACGTGGACGTACCACCGTAGGAACGACGGCCGATCATGCGCTTCGCGTACTGCACCGGGATGCGGCGCTGGGCCTGCTCGACGAAGACGACGAGCCCGACCATGACCAGGCCGACCAGGATGACCGTGCCGAACTCGATCCAGCCGCCGGCCAGGGTGCCCTGCTTCTTGATGGCCCACAGCGCGGACGGGAAGGTCGCGGCGATCGAGATGAACATCAGGATCGACATGCCGTTGCCGATGCCGCGGTCGGTGATCAGCTCACCGAGCCACATCACGACGCAGGTGCCGGCGGTCATGCAGACGACCATCGTGATGGTCGTGAAGATCGCCTGGTCCGGGACGATGCTCGCGGCGACCGAGCAGCCGTTGAACAGCCGGCCGGTTCGGGCGGTGGCGACCAGGCCGGTGCCCTGCAGGATGGCGAGCGCCACCGTCAGGTACCGGGTGTACTGCGTGATCTTCGCCGTACCGGCCTGGCCCTCCTTCTTGAGGGCTTCCAGGCGCGGGATGACCACGGTCAGCAGCTGAAGGATGATGCTGGCCGTGATGTAGGGCATGATGCCGAGCGCGAAGACCGTGATCTGCAGCAGCGCACCGCCGCTGAACATGTTCACGAGGCCGAACAGGCCCTGGTTGGCCCCGGCCTCGGTCACACACTGCTGGACGGCCTTGTAGTTGACGCCGGGGATCGGGATGTGGGTACCGACCCGGTAGACCACGATGATGGCCAGCGTGAAGAGCAGCTTCTTGCGCAGGTCGGGCGTCCTGAACGCCCGGGCGAACGCGGTGAGCACGGTGCCTCCTGCGACCCCCGCGCAACTGCGTCAAGGGTGACGGTCTTGAGGTTCGACGGATACAGACGAATAGCTAACGGTCAACTGCCGCTCAGGGTGCCCCATGGGAGCAGCCGAAAAAAGTAGGCAGTGCTGGCCACCTTACCGGCGAGAGCACCACCCTTGGAACGACCGACCGGGGATACCCCTTTTGTGGAGTATCCCCGGTCGGGATCGTTCACGTCATCGAGGGACCTGAGGAACTCAGACCAGCTCGGTGACCGTACCGCCGGCGGCGGTGATCTTCTCCTTGGCGGAGCCGGAGACGGCGTCGACCGTCACCTGCAGCGCCACGGAGACCTCGCCCTGGCCGAGGACCTTGACGAGGCTGTTCTTGCGAACGGCGCCCTTGGCCACCAGACCCTCGACGGTGACCTCGCCACCCTCGGGGTAGAGCGCGGCCAGCTTGTCGAGGTTCACGACCTGGTACTCGGTCTTGAACGGGTTCTTGAAGCCCTTCAGCTTCGGGAGGCGCATGTGCAGCGGCATCTGGCCGCCCTCGAAGCGCTCCGGAACCTGGTAGCGGGCCTTGGTGCCCTTGGTACCACGACCGGCCGTCTTACCCTTCGACGCCTCACCACGACCGACACGGGTCTTGGCGGTCTTGGCGCCCGGGGCGGGACGGAGGTTGTGGATCTTCAGCGGGTTCTGCTCCGCCATGATCAGTCGACCTCCTCGACCGTCACGAGGTGGCGGACGGTGTGCACCATGCCGCGGAACTCGGGGCGGTCCTCCTTGACGACCACGGTGTTGATCCCCTTGAGACCAAGCGACCGCAGGGTGTCACGGTGGTTCTGCTTGCTGCCGATGTAGGACTTGACCTGCGTGATCTTGAGCTGCGCCATGATTACGCACCCGCCCCGGCACGCGCACGGAGCAGAGCCGCGGGAGCGACGTCCTCGAGCGGCAGACCACGGCGGGCCGCGATCTCCTCGGGACGCTGCAGACCCTTCAGGGCCTCCACGGTCGCGTGCACGATGTTGATGGCGTTGTCGGAGCCGAGCGACTTCGACAGCACGTCGTGGATACCGGCGCACTCGAGCACGGCACGCACCGGACCACCGGCGATAACACCGGTACCCGGGGACGCGGGCTTGAGCAGCACGACGCCGGCAGCCTTCTCACCCTGGATGGGGTGCGGGATGGTGCCCTGGATCCGGGGGACCTTGAAGAAGTGCTTCTTGGCCTCCTCAACACCCTTGGCGATGGCGGCCGGCACCTCCTTGGCCTTGCCGTATCCGACACCCACGGTGCCGTCACCGTCGCCCACCACGACCAGCGCGGTGAAGCTGAAGCGACGACCACCCTTCACAACCTTGGCGACGCGGTTGATCGCGACAACGCGCTCAACGTACGCGGTCTTCTCGGCGGCAGCAGCGCCGCCGTCACGGCCCTTCCGGTCCCGCCGCTCGCCGCCACCGGCACCGCCACCGCGGCGCTGGGGTCCAGCCATTGGAATTACCTCTCTCTTTTTCCGCTAGCTACGGAACCGGCTCAGAACTTGAGCCCGGCCTCGCGGGCGGCGTCCGCCAGGGCGGCGATGCGCCCGGCGTACTGGTTACCACCACGGTCGAACACGACGGCCTCGACACCGGCGGCCTTGGCACGCTCGGCGACCAGGGCGCCGACCTGCTTGGCCTGCGCGGACTTGTCGGCCTCGCCACCACGGATCGACGCGTCCAGGGTGGACGCCGACGCCAGGGTGTGACCCTTCAGGTCGTCGATCACCTGCGCCACGATGTGGCGGTTGGAGCGGGTCACGACCAGACGGGGGCGCTCCGCCGTACCGGCGATCCGCTTGCGGATCCGGATGTGACGGCGCTTGATCGCGGCGCGCTTGTAGGCGTCGCCCTTGAGGATCTTCTGCCCGTATGCCATGGCTTACTTACCCGCCTTTCCGACCTTGCGGCGGATGACTTCGCCCTCGTACTTGACGCCCTTGGCCTTGTACGGGTCGGGCTTGCGCAGCTTGCGGATGTTGGCCGCAACCTCGCCGACCTTCTGCTTGTCGATGCCCTCGACCGAGAAACGGGTCGGGGACTCCACCTTGAAGGTGATGCCCTCGGGGGCCTCGACGAGGATCGGGTGGCTGTAACCGAGAGCGAACTCCAGGTTCGAACCCTTGGCGGTCACTCGGTAACCGACACCGCTGATCTCGAGCTTCTTCACGTAACCCTGGGTCACGCCGGTGATCATGTTCGCCACCAGCGTGCGGGAGAGGCCGTGCAGGGCCTTGCTCTGACGCTCGTCGTTCGGGCGGGTCACCGACAGGGTGCCGTCCTCGCCCTTAGCGATGTCGATCGGAGCCGCGACGGTGTGGGACAGCGAGCCCTTGGGGCCCTTGACCGACACCGTACGGCCGTCGATGGTGACGTCCACGCCGGCGGGAACCGCGATGGGGAGCTTGCCGATGCGCGACATAGCTGTTTCCTCCGTTCCCTTCTGCTACCAGACGTAGGCGAGGACTTCCCCACCCACGCCCTTCTTGCCGGCCTGCTTGTCGGTGAGGAGCCCGTGGGACGTGGAGATGATCGCCACGCCCAGGCCGCCGAGCACCTTCGGCAGGTTGGTGGACTTCGCGTACACCCGGAGACCGGGCTTGGAGATCCGCTTGATGCCCGCGATGGAGCGCTCACGGTTGGGGCCGAACTTCAGCTCCAGGACGAGGTTCTTGCCGACCTCGGCGTCCTCGACCTTCCAGCCCGTGATGAAGCCCTCCTGCTGGAGGATCTCCGCGATGTGCGACTTGATCTTCGAGTGCGGCATCGCCACGGAGTCGTGGTACGCCGAGTTCGCGTTCCGCAGACGCGTCAGCATGTCTGCGATCGGATCAGTCATGGTCATGAATTGGCCTTCGGCCTCTCTCGCCGGGGTTTCCTGGTGCGCCATCCCTCTCCCCGATCCGAGACGGGACGGGTGCGGCGCGGTGGACCTACGGCGTAGTAAGTCGTACGGGCGGCGACAGACGCCCAACCCCACAAGCCTAAGGCATGCGAGCTGGGCGTCTGACCGCCCTATCTACTTACCGAGAGCCTTGGTGTTCCCGAATTGCCGGGACTACCAGGAGCTCTTGGTCACGCCCGGCAGCTCGCCACGGTGAGCCATCTCACGAAGGCACACGCGGCAGAGGCCGAACTTGCGGTACACGGAGTGCGGACGGCCGCAGCGCTGGCAGCGGGTGTAGCCACGCACACCGAACTTGGGCTTGCGAGCAGCCTTGGCAATCAGAGCCTTCTTCGCCATCTCGCTCACGCCTCCTTGAACGGGAAGCCGAGGTGACGAAGGAGCGCGCGGCCCTCAGCGTCGTTGGTCGCCGTGGTGACCACGGTGATGTCCATGCCCCGGGTACGGTCGATCTTGTCCTGGTCGATCTCGTGGAACATGACCTGCTCCGTGAGACCGAAGGTGTAGTTGCCACGGCCGTCGAACTGCTTGGGGGACAGGCCGCGGAAGTCGCGGATGCGCGGCAGCGCGAGCGACAGGGTGCGGTCCAGGAACTCCCACATGCGGTCGCCACGGAGCGTGACGTGGGCACCGATCGGCTGGCCCTCACGCAGCTTGAACTGCGCGATGGACTTGCGGGCCTTGGTGACGGCCGGCTTCTGACCGGTGATGGTGGTCAGGTCGCGGATCGCGCCCTCGATCAGCTTCGAGTCACGGGCGGCGTCGCCGACACCCATGTTGACCACGATCTTGACGAGGCCGGGAACCTGCATGACGTTCTCGTACTTGAACTCGTCACGCAGCTTGCCCGCGATCTCCTCGCGGTACTTCTGCTTCAGACGCGGAGTGGTGGTGGTAGCCATCAGATGTCCTCACCCGTCCGCTTGGCAACGCGGATCTTGTTGCCCTCTTCGTCGAAGCGGTAGCCGACACGCGTGACGACCTTCTTGCCGTCCTTCTCCACGACCAGCTGGACGTTGGAGACGTGGATCGGCGCCTCGGTGGTCACGATGCCGCCGGCCTGGGAACCGCCAGCGGTCGGACCGGCCTTGGTGTGCTTCTTGACCCGGTTGACACCCTCGACCAGGACACGGTCCTCGCGGGGGTAGGCCGCGATGACCTTGCCCTGCTTGCCCTTGTCCTTACCGGTGATGACCTGGACCAGGTCGCCCTTCTTGATCTTCATGCTTACAGCACCTCCGGCGCGAGCGAGATGATCTTCATGAACTTCTTCTCGCGCAGCTCACGGCCGACCGGGCCGAAGATGCGGGTGCCGCGAGGGTCGCCGTCGTTCTTCAGAATGACGGCGGCGTTCTCGTCGAAGCGGATGTACGAGCCGTCCGGACGGCGGCGCTCCTTGACGGTGCGAACGATGACCGCCTTGACGACGTCACCCTTCTTCACGTTGCCACCGGGGATCGCGTCCTTGACGGTGGCGACGATGACGTCACCGATGCCCGCGTAGCGGCGACCGGAGCCACCGAGCACACGGATGCAAAGGATTTCCTTCGCACCAGTGTTGTCGGCGACACGCAGTCGCGACTCCTGCTGGATCACGTCTATCTCCTGTTTGTCTGCCGGTTCCCGGCAGGGGCTTCAGTTACGAGAGCCCCTGCCGAGCCTGGCGGAACTGACCTGCGGGTTTGCCCCGCAGGAATTACTTGGCCTTCTCGAGGATCTCGACGACGCGCCAGCGCTTCGTCGCGGACAGCGGCCGGGTCTCCATGAGGAGGACGCGGTCGCCGACGCCCGCGGCGTTCTGCTCGTCGTGCGCCTTGAGCTTGTTGGTACGGCGGATGACCTTGCCGTACAGCGCGTGCTTGACGCGGTCCTCGACGGCGACGACGACGGTCTTGTCCATCTTGTCGCTGACGACGAGACCCTCACGGGTCTTGCGGAAACCGCGCGCCTCGGTGTTCTGCTCAGTCACGTTCTTCTCGCTCATCAGGCGTTCTCCACCGTCTCGATGCCGAGCTCACGCTCACGCATGAGGGTGTAGATCCGGGCGATGTCCTTGCGGACCGCCTTGAGACGGCCATGGTTCTCGAGCTGACCCGTCGCCGCCTGGAAGCGGAGGTTGAACAGCTCTTCCTTGGCCTCGCGGAGCTTCGCCAGAAGCTCCTCGTTGCCCAGCTCGCGCAGCTCGGACGCCTTGGTACCGGCCGACATCACGCTTCACCTGCCTCGCGCTTGACGATCCGGCACTTCATCGGCAGCTTGTGGGCCGCACGGGTCAGCGCCTCACGGGCGATCTTCTCGTTGGGGTACGACAGCTCGAACATCACGCGTCCGGGCTTGACGTTGGCGATCCACCACTCCGGGGAACCCTTACCGGAACCCATGCGGGTCTCGGCAGGCTTCTTGGTGAGGGGACGGTCCGGGTAGATGTTGATCCAGACCTTGCCACCACGCTTGATGTGACGCGTCATGGCGATACGAGCGGCCTCGATCTGACGGTTCGTCACATACGCCGGGGTGAGCGCCTGGATGCCGTACTCGCCGAACGCAACCGTCGTGCCACCCTTGGCAGCGCCGCTGCGCTTCGGGTGGTGCTGCTTGCGGTGCTTGACCCTACGGGGGATCAGCATGTCGGTCAGGCCTCCGTTCCGGTGCTCTCAGCCGGAGCGGCGGGGGCCTCGGCCTTGGGGGCCTCGGCGCCGGCAGCCTGCTGCGGCTTGCGACCGCGCCGCTCGCCACCGCGGCCACCACGGGCCGGGCGGTCGGCGCCACCGCGGGCCGGGCGGTTACCCGCACGGGCGGCAGCGTTCTCGGCACGGACCTCGGCGATGTTCTTGACGTCGCCCTTGTAGATCCAGACCTTCACACCGATGCGGCCGAAGGTCGTCTTGGCCTCGAAGAAGCCGTAGTCCACGTTCGCGCGGAGCGTGTGCAGGGGCACACGGCCCTCGCGGTAGAACTCCGAGCGGGACATCTCGGCGCCGCCGAGACGGCCACCGCACTGGATCTTGATGCCCTTGGCGCCGGCCTTCATCGCCGACTGCATGCTCTTGCGCATGGCACGGCGGAAGGAGACGCGGGAGGACAGCTGCTCGGCGACGGCCTGGGCCACCAGCTGAGCGTCCGTCTCCGGGTTCTTGACCTCGAGGATGTTCAGCTGGACCTGCTTGCCGGTCAGCTTCTCCAGGTCACCGCGGATGCGGTCGGCCTCGGCGCCGCGGCGGCCGATGACGATGCCCGGGCGAGCGGTGTGGATGTCCACACGGACGCGGTCACGGGTGCGCTCGATCTCCACCTTCGAGATACCGGCGCGCTCCATGCCGGACGTCATCATCCGACGGATGGCGACGTCTTCCTTGACGTAGTCCTTGTACAGCTTGTCGGCGTACCACCGGGACTTGAAGTCCGTGGTGACACCGAGCCGGAACCCATGCGGGTTAACCTTCTGGCCCATTACCGGGTTCCTTCCTTGCTGCTGACGACCACGGTGATGTGGCTGGTCCGCTTGCGGATCCGGTAGGCACGGCCCTGGGCACGCGGACGGAACCGCTTCAGGGTCGGGCCCTCGTCGACGAAGGCCTCGGAAACGAAGAGGCTGTCGACATCGGTGTGGTCGTAGTTGTGCGCGGCGTTGGCAATGGCGCTGTCGAGCACCTTGCCGACCGGTACCGAGGCTGCCTGCGGAGCGAATCGCAGAACAGCCTGGGCCTCCGTGGCGTCCATGCCACGGATGAGGTCCACCACACGGCGGGCCTTCATGGGCGTGACGCGGATGTACCGCGCCTGGGCCCTGGCTTCCATGGTTGTCCCTTCAGAGTTACTTACGTGTCTGAATGCGATCCGCTACTAGCGGCGCTTCGACTTCCGGTCTTCCTTGACGTGGCCCCGGAAGGTGCGGGTCGGCGAGAACTCGCCGAGCTTGTGGCCGACCATCGACTCGGTGACGAACACCGGGATGTGGGTCTTGCCGTTGTGCACCGCGATCGTGTGGCCGAGCATGGCCGGGACGATCATCGAGCGACGGGACCAGGTCTTGATGACGTTCTTGGTACCGGCTTCGTTCTGGACGTCCACCTTCTTGATCAGGTGGTCGTCGACGAAGGGTCCCTTCTTCAAGCTACGAGGCATCTCAACCCGTCCTTAGCGCTTCTTGTTCGTCTTGCGGCGGCGGACGATGTACTTGTTCGACGCCTTCTTGGGCGAACGAGTACGGCCTTCCTTCTTGCCCCACGGGGACACAGGGTGGCGACCACCGGAGGTCCGGCCCTCACCACCACCGTGCGGGTGGTCAACCGGGTTCATCACGACACCACGGACGGTCGGGCGGACGCCCAGCCACCGCTTACGGCCGGCCTTACCCCAGTTGATGTTGCTCTGCTCGGCGTTGCCGACCTCGCCGACGGTGGCGCGGCAGCGGACGTCGACCAGGCGGATCTCACCGGACGGCATGCGCAGGTGGGCCATGGAGCCCTCCTTCGCGAGCAGCTGCACGGAGGCACCGGCCGAGCGGGCGAACTTGGCGCCGCCGCCCGGACGCAGCTCGATGGCGTGCAGGGTCGTACCGACCGGGATGTTACGCAGGGCGAGGTTGTTGCCCGGCTTGATGTCGGCCCCGGGACCGTTCTCGACGCGGTCGCCCTGGCTGAGGCCACGCGGCGCGAGGATGTAGCGCTTCTCGCCGTCCGCGTAGTGCAGGAGCGCGATGCGCGCGGTGCGGTTGGGGTCGTACTCGATGTGCGCGACCTTCGCCGGCACGCCGTCCTTGTCGTGACGACGGAAGTCGATCACGCGGTAGGCGCGCTTGTGTCCGCCACCCTGGTGGCGAACGGTCACACGACCGGCGTTGTTACGGCCGCCCTTGCTGTGCAGGGGGCGGACCAGCGACTTCTCCGGCGTGGACCGCGTGACCTCGACGAAGTCGGCAACGCTGGCGCCACGACGGCCCGGCGTAGTCGGCTTGTACTTGCGGATTCCCATTTCTCAGTCCTCGTCCGATATCGGACGATCCGACCCGCTTACGCGGTCGGACCGCCGAAGATGTCGATACGGTCGCCCTCGGCGAGGGTCACGATCGCGCGCTTGGTGCCCGCGCGCTGGCCGAAGCCGGTGCGGGTCCGCTTGCGCTTGCCCTGGCGGTTGATCGTGTTGACCCCGGTGACCTTGACGTCGAAGACCGCCTGGACGGCCTGCTTGATCTGGGTCTTGTTGGCGTTCGGGTCGACGATGAACGTGTACTTGTTCTCGTCGAGGAGCGCGTAGCTCTTCTCCGAGACGACCGGCTTCAGCAGGACGTCACGGGGGTCCGTGTACGACTTGCTCAGCGGGGTCTCGACGGTGTTCTTGCCCTCGGCGGCGTGACGGCGCGCCTTGGCGACGCGCGCGGCCTTGGCGGCCTTGGCGGCCTTCGAGGCGATAGCGGGGTGACGGATGGCCATCAGACCTCGCTCCCTTCGGTGTCGTTGGCCTTCGGGCCGGCGACGAAGGACTCGAAAGCGGCCTGGGTGAAGACCACGTCGTCCGAGACGAGAACGTCGTACGTGTTCAGCTGGCCCGGCTCCAGGATGTGGACCTGGGGCAGGTTGCGGGCGGACAGCCACGCGGCCTCGTCGGCGCGGTCGACGACCAGGAGCAGGTTCTTGCGCTCCGAGATCTTGCCGAACAGCGACTTGGCGGCCTTGGTGCTGGGGGTCTCGCCCTCGACCACGCCGGAGACGACGTGGATGCGGTTGTGACGCGCCCGGTCGGTGAGGGCACCGCGCAGGGCGGCGGCCTTCATCTTCTTCGGGGTGCGCTGCGAGTAGTCGCGCGGCACGGGACCGTGCACGACGCCACCACCGGCGAACTGCGGCGCGCGGGTCGAACCCTGGCGGGCGCGACCGGTGCCCTTCTGGCGGTACGGCTTCTTGCCACCACCACGGACTTCGCCACGGGTCTTGGTCTTGTGCGTGCCCTGACGGGCAGCGGCCAGCTGCGCGACGACGACCTGGTGGATCAGCGGAACGCTGACCTTGGCGTCGAAGATCTCCGCGGGGAGCTCGACGGAACCGGCCTTCTCGCCCGCCGGCGAAAGGATGTCAACAGTGCTCATCGGTTACCTCAGGCCCCCTTGGCCGCGGTGCGGACCAGGACGAGGCCGCCGTTCGGACCGGGAACCGCGCCCTTGATGAGCAGCAGACCCTTCTCCGCGTCAACGGCGTGGACGGTCAGGTTCTGGGTGGTGACCCGCTCGTTGCCCATGCGACCCGCCATGCGGAGGCCCTTGAACACGCGGCCCGGGGTGGCGCAGCCACCGATGGAACCGGGAGAGCGGTGCTTGCGCTGGGTGCCGTGTCCGGCGCCGAGGCCACGGAAGTTGTGGCGCTTCATGACACCGGCGAAGCCCTTGCCCTTGCTCTTGCCGGTCACGTCGACCTTCACACCGGCCTCGAACACCTCAGCGGTGATCTCCTGGCCGAGCGTGTACTCGGAGGCGTCCGCGGTGCGGATCTCGACGAGGTGACGACGGGGGGTGACGTCGGCCTTGGCGAAGTGGCCCTTGAGGGGCTTGTTCACCTTGCGCGGGTCGATCTCGCCGAAGGCGATCTGGACCGACTCGTAGCCGTCGACGTCGTTCGTACGAACCTGGGTGACGACGTTGGGGCCGGCCTTGACGACGGTGACCGGAACAACACGGTTGTTCTCGTCCCACACCTGCGTCATGCCGAGCTTCTCGCCCAGGATGCCCTTGATCTGCTTAGCCATTCTCAGCCCACCAGCCTCAGAGCTTGATCTCGATGTCGACACCGGCCGGCAGGTCGAGTCGCATCAGAGAGTCAACGGTCTTGGGGGTCGGGTCGAGAATGTCGATCAGGCGCTTGTGCGTGCGCATCTCGAAGTGCTCGCGCGAGTCCTTGTACTTGTGCGGCGACTTGATGACGCAGTACACGTTCTTCTCAGTGGGCAGCGGCACCGGGCCCGCGACCGACGCACCAGTGCGGGTCACCGTCTCGACGATCTTCTTCGCCGAGGAGTCGATGACCTCGTGGTCGTAGGCCTTGAGCCGGATGCGGATCTTCTGTCCCGCCATGGCTACTCAGTAGTCCTGTCTCTCTTACGCTCTGGAACCCGGCGGATTCCTTACTGCTGCCGTCGTTTCTCCGACCCACGCGGTCGGGCGTGTCGCGCTCCCGCTGACATGGATGTCCCTTGTTCGAACATCCCTGCGGGAATGCGCACGGCCCTTCCGGAACCGCGGACCGGGGACCTCGGGCCCACCGGGCGCCTGGCCGGTGCCGCGCCCACACTTCCCGGAAGATTCCCGTACGTCCGCCCCAGTGCTGCCCGTGGGCAGTTAGGACGACGAGTACTGTGGGACTCGCTTCCGGTCCTCCCGGCGGGAGGCGCGCAGCATCAACACTCGACCGAGCAACTCGGACAGTCTGCCATATGGGGCGGGGTGGATGCCAATCGGGCCCGAGAGAATACCCCCGGGGTGACGTAGGTCAAACCGGCGGACCGGGCGGGGCGGGGAGTGAAGGTCTTGTGGACACCTTCGAGATGTGCGCCACTGCCGTGAGGTGCGGCTGGCAACGGAGATCATTCCTGTGTCAGCGTTTGTCGTATGACTGACTTGGGGGACGGCGAGCAGGCGCCGGTTCGACGCTCACGTCTTGCCGAATACGCGGACATGGCCGGTCCCGCACAGCACCAGGGTTCCCCAGCGGCCTCCGCCACGCGGACGACTGCCGGGGCATCGGCCCACCCGGCACACGCCAGGCAGGACGAGGCCGCACCGCTGCCCGTCCCGCCCGAGACTGCCCAGGCAGAGGCCGACGCCCGGCGGAGCCGGTTCACCGAGGAGCTCGCGACGTTCCGGGACACGGCCGTACTGGTCCCTGTCCAGGACCAGGGCTGGCTGACCGTTGATTTCGGCGGGGTCCGCTGGATCCTGGCGTTCTCCGACGAGCCGGCGCTCGCACGCTACGCGCTGGCCCGGGGCGAGGGCGACGAGGAGTGGACGTACGAGACGGTGCTCGGGGCCCGGCTTCTCGGCACGGCCGTCCCGGAGGCGGGGGTGCCCTGCGGTGTCGCGCTGGACGCGGCCGACGGCGGGGAACGTGCGGTGCTGTTCCCGCCGGTCTCAGGGATCGTTCCGGACGCATACGCGGTCAACAAGGGATACGTGGGTGACGGGTCCATGACCGGCCCGACGGAGGAGGAGCGATGAACGGGGGCGCGGGAGCGCAGGCAGGCGGAGCGGACCTCGCGACCGGCGGCCTTGACGAGATCGCGCAGGGGCTCACCCTGGCCCTGGGCGAGCTGAAGGATCTCGGCATGGTCGGCATGGCGGGTGCCGGGCGGGGCTTCAGCCAACTGGAACTGTCCGGCCTCGAACTGGGCGACGAGACCCTCACGGGCACCTTCCACTCGTTCTGTGAGCGCTGGGAGTGGGGCGTGCGCTCACTGATCAACGAAGGCAACGCCCTGGCCGTGAAGACGGGCATGTCGGCCGGGACGTACTACGAGACCGACCAGTACGTCGGAGGCACGATGAAGATCGGGCTGAACTCGCTGATCGGCAATCCGCACGCGTCGGAGGACGAGGTCACCAAGGAGGGCTGGGGAGAGATCGCCACCCAGGACCTGCACCCCGACTACAGCAAGCAGTCCTTCGAGCGGGCCTACGACAACAGTCTCCAGGGCTGGAAGGACGCCGGCCGGGACGTGATGACGTCCCACATCACCGGCATGCCGGGAATCAACCCCGCGGACATGCACGGCGCCTTCGGCGTGTCGGACTCGCAGTACAACAAGTTCCTCGACGACACCTTCGGCTCCTCGCCCGAGGAGCGGGCCCGCATGCAGCAGGGCGGGAGTGAAGGCTGATGGGCGTCCTGGGGGACATCGGTCACGGCCTGGAAGACGGCACCAACTGGGCCCTCGGCAAAGGCGAGAAGCTTGCCGACGACACCAAGAAGGTGGTCGGCGCCGGCATCGACTACGGCGCTCACAAGATCGGCGAAGGCCTCGACGCGGCCGGCTATCACGGCGCGGCCCGGAAAGTGGAGGACTGGGGCGACGAGATCGCCTCCGACCTCGGCGCCACCCCTGGTGAGCAGCAACTGGGCGAGAGTGACGACCCCAAGGACCTGGTCCACGGCGACCACGGCAGGATCGTGGCGACCGCCAAGCACCTGAAGGACTTCTTCACCGCCTTCGAGAAGGTCAGCGCCGGTCTGAAGAGGGTGGACTCCACGGGCTGGAAGGGCGAGGGTGGCGATGCCTTCCGCAAGAAGTTCGGCGTGCACCCCGCGAAGTGGCTGCAGGCGGCCGACGCCTGCGGGGACGCCTCGGACGCACTGACGGCCTACGCGGAGACCGTGAAGTGGGCGCAGATTCAGGCCAAGGAGGCCATCGCGCTGTACAAGCGCGGCAAGGAGTCCTCCGAGTCGGCCATCAGCGCATACAACAAGCGCATCGACGCCTACAACGCGAAGATCAAGGCGAACGAGGACCCGGGCCCCGAGTCCGAGCCGTTCCACGACCCCGGCAAGGCCGACATCGAGGCGGCCCGGCAGAAGCTCGGCGAAGCACGCAAACAGCGCAACACCGCCGCCGCCACCGCCAACGGCAGGATCAAGGCGGCCCTGGCCCATGCCCCCGCCGAGCCGCCGCCGCTGGACCGCCTCGGCGACGACTTCACGGACGGCGCGCAAGCCGCCAACACGGAGCTGCTGCACGTCGCCGGCGGCGTGATCAAGGGCGCTGCCGGCCTGGTCAACTTCGTACGCGGCCTCGACCCGATGGACCCGTACAACCTGACCCACCCGGCCGAGTACCTGCAGGGCGTCTCCATGACGCTCTCCGGCCTGGTGTCGACGGCGGCGCATCCCGAACGGGCGCTCAAGGCAGCCGTGGACGGCTTCGAGAAGGACCCTTCCGAGTTCGTGGGCCGGCTGCTCCCGCAGTTGGTCGGCACGGACGGCGCCGGCCTCGCGGCCGGTGGGCTGCGCACGGCCGTGGAGGACGGCGCGGAGGTCACGGCCGCGAACATGGCCAAGGGGGGCCTGGAACACGCGGGAGAGGATGCCGCCGCAGGCAGCAAGTGGAGTCATTTGGCGCAGTCCACGGACCACGTATCGGAAAAGGCGATTCACTATGACTCAGTGGACCCGAAGGTCGCCCAGGAATTCCTTGACGATCAGTACCCGTGGTTGAAGGACATCAATAACCGCTGGGAGGACGGGTACACCCAGAACTGTGCGCACACCACGGTCACAGTGAACCACCGATTGGACGGCATCGAGGCCAGCGCGGCGCGCAGGGAGGGCCCTGGCCACCTCCCGCTCGAGCCCCTCGGAGTCAAAGATCCGGCGACCGCTTGGCACAAGGTGGACAGTTACGATGACATCATCCGCGACCTCCACGCGCGAGGCGAGGGTGCCAGGAGTGCTGTCTTCATCGGTCGAGGAGATTCCGGGCATTTCTTCAATGCAGTGAACACGCCACACGGAGTGGTTTTCCTTGACGGTCAAAGCGGAACGCTGGGCCTACTGGAGAAAGACGCGAAGGAAATCATGCACGTACCGTACGGCAAGGGGGCTCCATAAATGATCAGCCGAAACGACGCGGTGGATTCCGCCGCTGCACTTCTCAAGACGGTGTATCCCGAGAAGGCGGACTCCATCGTCCTGTTTCCGGAGAACAGCGTCGACCACCCCTACGGCTGGCTGATTCACTTCGACTTCAAAGAGCACATCGAGACCCAGGACTGGCTGCAGTCCCCCATCACCAGTGTCGTTGTCGTTCCGCACGATGGGGGAAAGGCCCACTTTCCGCCGAGCATCATTCCCGTGGACGACTACATGAGCCGACGGGCTTCCGGCGACTGGCCGCCTAGGGAGTTCCCGCGATGAGCGCTGCACAGCGAGCGGCCACGTGGCTGAACGGCACCTACGGAGGGCTCGTCGAACTCTCCGCTCCCCAGCCCGTGCATGAGACTGCCACCGCCTGGATGTTCGCCTGCCGTGCCCTGGCACAGCCCGGTTACCCCAGCACCCCGATGCTCGCGTCCTCTGTCGTCGTCCCCAAGGACGGCGGTTCCCTGTTCCACCCTGCGCCGAGTTCCCCGCTCGCGGATCTGGAGCCCGCGCTACCAGAGGAAGCGGCACAACGCGTCGAGGGCCAGCCGCGCAGGATCAACGCACGCGGCTGTCTGATCGCCCTCCACTCCGCGATCAATGGCGCGCCGTCCGTTCCCCTGCCCTGGCGCCCGTCCGACGAGGCCCCAGGCTGGTGGGCCCGGCTCGGGCGCCGCTACTTCCCAGCATTCGAGCGCGTCGACGTGAGTGACTGGGATGACGTGATCAAGGCGGTAGGTGAGCCGGGACCCGACACCCGCGGGGTGATCTGGGTGCGTCGCGAGATCGGCGGCCAGGAGGCCACCGGGAACCTGCTGTACGCGCACAACAACAAGGGCCAGGTCGTGCTCCTGGATGGCCTGACTTCATCGCTGGCTCGGCTGGACACGGCCCCACTGCTGCGCGAACTGGTCTTCCTGCGGGCGTTGCCCGGGGCGTCCGCGAGTCGGCGTGCTCCCTGGCAGCTATCGGCACCCGACTTCGCCTCAGCGGTCGCCAAGGCCCGGCTCTGGCTCGACGACGCCTACCGGGGACAGGTGGACCTGGACAGGCCGACCGCGCAGGACGAGACGCAGCGCGGCTGGGTGTTCTCGTGCAACAGCAGGCGTTTTCTGGGTGCCGGACAGTGGCAGGACGCCATGCTCGACGCCACGGTCGTCGTACCGAAGGACGACACCGCGCCCTTCGGCCTTCCGAACTCGGCCCCCTGGGCCTGGCTGGCGCGCTGGGACGCCGGCGAGGATCCGGGCACGGCGAACCTGCCCACACCACCCGCTCCAGGGCATGCGGCATGGTACGAGCCGACGCTCGCCCAGCTCGGCCAGGTGTTGTCCGTGTCGGAGCATCCGGACTGGCAGACGACGCTGGACGCGCTCTCGGCGCTGCCGGTCGGGGCCCGCGCCCTGGTCTGGGTCCGCCGCACGGACGGCCGCGGCCGCGAGGCCGTGGGCTGGCTGGTGAATGCGGTGCGCCTGGAGGACGGCGTCATGGTCATCGACGGTTCGTCGGACGAGCCGGTGTCCTTCGATCCGACAGGGGTCCATCGTCTGCATGTGATCCGCTACCGATGATCCCACTGATCCCTCGGCCGAGTTCACGGCACAGCCGATTGGGGCAGTCGCGGAGAGCGGGATTGGATCTTGGGGTGAGCGGGGCAGCGGCCTAGCGTTCCTGTCATGACGGTTCCCGCCCCGACCGATAAGACGGACCGCGACCGGCAGTATTTGCCGGACGGGACCGTGGCACCTGCCCCACCACACCCCCACCTGATCGGCCTCCTCGCGACCGCCTGTGGCCTGATCGCCGCCTGCCTCTACTACTGCCAGCCCCTGCTCCCCCGGATCGCCGCCTCGTACGGCGCCTCCCCGTCCGCGACCGGACCGCTGGTCACCACCACCCAGGCCGGTTACACCCTGGGCCTGCTGCTGATCGTGCCGCTCGGCGACATCGTGGCGCGCCGCCGCCTGGTCGGGATCCTGCTCGGTACGGCCGGTGCCGGAATGCTCCTCTCGGGGGCGGCCCCCGCGCTGTGGGTGTTGCTGACCGGCGGCCTGGCAGTGGGCGCCGGGGCGGTCGTCGTGCAGATCCTCATCCCGTACGCCGCCTCCGTCGTGCCCGCCGACCAGCGCGGCCGGGCGATGGGCACCCTGCTCACCGGCGTCCTGCTCGGCATCCTGTTCTCCCGCACGGCGGCCGGGCTGGTCGGCGGCGCGTTCGGCTGGCGGACGGTGTTCCTGGTCGCGGCCGGGACACTGGCGGCAGTGGCCCTGCTTCTCGTACGGCTGCTGCCACCGTCCCCACCTGACGTGTCCATCGGCTACGGCGCCCAGCTCGCCGCCACCCTCCGGCTCGCCGCCGCCGAGCCGGTGCTGCGCCGCCGCTCGCTGATCGGAGCGTGCTGCTTCGCGGCGTTCAGCGTCTTCTGGGTGACCTCGGCGTTCCTGCTGGCGGGCCCGCACTACGGCTGGGGCTCGTCCTCGATCGGACTGTTCGCGCTGGTCGGCGCGGCGGGCGCGATCGCCGCCAAGGCGACCGGCCGGCTGATCGACACCGGCCGCCAGGCTGTGGCCACTGGTGTGCTGCTCGTCCTGGGCGTGATCGCGTTCGCGGCGACTTGGCCGGGCGGCCGCAGCCTGGCCTGGCTGGTGGCGGGGGCCCTGGTGATGGACGCCGTGGTCCATGCCGTCCACCTGCTCAACATGAGCGTCGTCTACGACCTCCCGGACCACCCCCGGGCCCGGATCGCGTCCGTCTACATGACGTCGTACTACCTCGGCGGCGCGGCGGGCTCCGCCCTCGGCGTCACCGCGTACCGGTTCGGCGGGTGGGGAGCGGTCCCGGTGACAGGGGCGGCGCTGCTGGGGCTGGGCCTGGTGGTGTGGGCCGTCAGCGTTCGGCGGCGTACGTGACGAAGGCGGTCCAGGTGGTGGGGGTGACGGCGAGCCGGGGGCCTTCGGCGTTCTTGGAGTCGCGGATGTGGATGGTGGTGGGGGTGGAGGCGACCTCGATGCAGTCGTTGCCGTTGCTGCTGTCGCTGTAGCTGCTTTTGAACCAGTGGAGTTCCGGGGTGCTCATAGTTCTCCCAGCGTTTGCTCGATGAAGACCAGAGACTCCTCTGGCGTGAGCGCCTGAGCCCGGATGATGCCATAGCGCAGGTCGAGGACGCGGAGCTGCCTCGGGTTCGAGACCGGGCGGCCCGAGAAGTCACCGTCGGTACGGCCCATCCCCGTGCCGTCCGCGAACTTCAGCACTTGGATGCGGCCCCCGGTTCCTGGGTGGTTCGCGCGGGTGGTCGGCATGACCTGAAGCTCCACGAACGGCAACTTGGCCACCTCCAGCATGTGTTCGAGCTGTCGGCGCAACACCATTGTGTCCCCGACCGGGCGGCGCAGTGTCACCTCTTCCTGGACAAAGCTGAACTCGGGTGCGGGCGACCGCTCGAAGACGGACTTCCGGGCGATGCGCGCGGCCACCATGCGCTCCAGCTGGTCCGGTGTGTAGGCCGGACGCCAGGTACGAAGCAGCGCTCGTGCGTACTCCTCCGTCTGCAGCAGGCCATGGATGTTGTGGTGGCTGTACATCAGCATCTCCACCGCCCGCCCCTCCAACTCCGCCAGCTCCCGCACCTTCTTCGGATAGCGAGCCTTCCGCATGTCCTCCATGAAGGCCCTCAGATGCCCCTGCGCCTTCAGGATCTGGTCCGCCCTGTCCAGCAACTCCGGCCGCGGAATCCGCGCCCCGCGCTCGATCTTGCGGACCATGTCCTCGCCGTAGCCCAGGGTCTCGGCCAGCTCGGCCACGCTCAGCCCGGCCGCCTCCCGGCACACCTTGAGCAGGCGCCCCACCGCCTGCACCACCGGCTCGATCTCGTCCCCCGGCTCGACGTCCCAGCCCGCCTCATCCACACCCTCGCCCATGACACCTCCTCCGACGCGCACCACTACTCGTACAACGCCCGAGACAGCCGAGACAGCCGAGACAAAGCCGGGACAGTCACCGTACGTGCAGGCGTTGTCACTCATTGACGGAAGCACACTCGGCCACGCTGAGTGACATGAATCAAGAAACCGCAGAGACCGCCGAGCCCAGAGCCGAACTCACCAGCCCCATCCCGAACTTCACGGTCCTCCTGTCCGCCACGCGTCGCGGTGCCCGCCTCGCGCGCCTCCTGGCCACCGAGCAACTCCGCAGCTGGGGACTCCCGTTGGACGCGGCGCAGCACATCGTGGCCGAGCTTGCGGCCAACGCCGCGACCCACGGCAGGGTGCCGGGACGGAACTTCCGGCTCACGCTCTACGTCGTTGGAGACACGCTCCGCATCGAGGTGACCGACACACGCGGTGACCGCCTGCCCAGGCTCCAATCCCCGTCCGCGGAGGGCGACTCGGGCCGGGGGCTGGTTCTCGTGGACGCGCTGGCCGACCGCTGGGGCGTCTCGATGGGCCGGGCTCCGCGCAAGACCGTATGGGCCGAGGTCACTCTCCCCACACCGGAACCCGGGGCCTCGTGCTCCGGTGCCACGGGCGGCCTTTCCCAGAGAAGAAAAAAGAGGTGAAGAGGACCCCACCAAGCCCCACCCCACCCACCCACGGCGCAAACTCACCCGCGTGGGTGAACATCGCCAACTCGGGTGGATTTGCAGCCCGTTGTCTGCCTTACGCTCGGCGCAACACAACCCAGACATGCGACGGCCCTCGCCGGGACTGGCATCCCAGTGCGAGGGCCTGACCACCGAGGAAGGTCACTCTTCCTGATGGATACCCGGCACCCTAGCGCGCCGTCACCGGCCCGGTCCGGCATTGCGGCCAACAAGCACCCGAACCGGCGTCCCCCGTCCACGCCGCACGCCGGCGGGCTCATCCACGAGCACACCCGCCACACCACCCGCTTCACAGTGATCGGCAACCATCTGGCTCAGCACCCGGAGCTGTCCGGGCCCGCCATCGGGCTCGGTGTGTGCACATCCAGTCGCTGCCACCCGGCGCCCGCGTCGACATCAAGACCCTCGCCGCCCGCTTCCCCGAGGGAGCCACCCGTATCGCCGTCGCCCTGCGCGAGCTGGAGCCCCACGGCTACCTACGCCGCGAACGCGCCCGCATCCCCGCCCCGAGCCCGGAGATCTCTGCCGGGACTGCCGTGCCACGGCCGAAAGCCCCACAGACTCCCGGCCCGGCTCCGGCCCCAGCCATTCCCCCACCCACTGACCAGGAAGACAGCACAGCATGTCCGCGCTCCCGTACCACAGTCGTCCCGGACGACTACCCTGGCCAGTGCACTCCCGGGAGGACTCCATGAGCACGCAGGCCGACCACGGGCACGAGCTGGTTCCCCGCCCCGAACAGACTCCGGACGCTTTGCGGGCCGCCCTCGCCGTCGTCGACCCCGGGCGCCTGCCAGAGATGCAGCGGACGAAGGACGAGGCATTCGCCAAGGCCGTGGAGTGGCAGTCACTCAGCCCGGTGCGGAGCTGGGTCCTGGCCTGGGCCAGGGACATCGAGATCGCCCGCCGCCCGGACCTCGCAGCCCGCCATGCCCGAGCCAGAAACGACCTGGAACATGAAGACCCGGCCGTCGCCGGTGCGGCCCTGCGGGAGCTGAGCGCTGTCCTGGACGAGGCGATGAAGGCAGTACGCGATTGAGCTGGACCTGAGAGTACGCCTTCGCAGCGGAGGCAGCCGCCCGTCACCTCCCACCCGCCTTCCCGGTGGAACGCAAGGCCGCAGAGCTGGTCAGAGCCGCTGAGGCGCTGTACGTGCACGACCGAGCCCACTCCGGTCACGACCCGAAGGGCGGAGACGTCGTCGTTCCCGGCGGGATGTTCACGTACCAGATCGTCGTACGCGGCGAGCGCGTCTACGTCCTGCAAATCACCTACCTGGGCCGGTGAGCCGACATCGGGCCGCTCTCGTTGAAGAGGCCGTTCGCGCAGCCAAGCCGAAAACAAGAGAACCCCTGCTCATGAAGCAGGGGTTCCGCTCGCCGCGACACGCTAGGGCAGCGGCCCGGCCGGGGGCCACGGGGCGGGCCCGGAAGGCGGTGGACCCCACTGCGGCGCCGGGGCCCACACGGCGGCGAGTCGTCGGCGGTGGCGGCCGCGCCGAACGCCGGTGACGACGGCGATGGCCACGGTCGCGGCGACCGCGGCGAGGAAGCAGCCGATGGCCGCCGCGATGCCGCCGATCGTGGCCCCCACCTTGGGCTTGTCTCCGAGCGCGAACTCTGCCGGCAACTCCGACGTACAGGTCAGCGTGTAGTCGCCGGTGCTGTCGGGCTTCACCTCGAAGACGCGGTCCCAGGTGCGGGAACCGGCGGTGATGCGGAAAGTGCTGCGCGGCTGGGTCATCGACCCGGACCGCATATCCGGGATCCGGCAGTCGACATGGCCCGGCCCGGACTGGGAGACGTAGATCGCCTTGGTCTTCCCCTGGACGAAGCCGAACGTCCGCGAGTCGCCGCTGGAGAAGCTGTGGGCGGTGTCGATCAAGCCCACGGTGTCCTTCACGGTCACCACGATGAAGGCGACGCCGGCACCAGCCAGGACGAGCCCCAGCAGTCCGGCCACCACGTACCAGATGCGCCGGGGCCGCAGGTCCTTCGCCGGGATGTTCGGCGGCGGAGGCGGCGGGCCGCCGTAAGGAGGGCCCCACGGATACGGGTTCTGTATCGCCACAGTGGCGCATGGTACGGCAATCGCCGCGGCCGGCCCCGTCCGGCCCATGTTCGTTCCGAGACCTCTGACCCCTTGTAAACGGTATGGAAAATGTGTGAATACTGTATGACTGCCCCTGCGGACGGCCTGTACCCGACCAGTCGGCGGCTCTCACCCATGCCACAAAGCAGGAGAACTGCGTGAAGATCTCGTTCCTCATCCACAATGTGTATGGCCTGGGTGGGACAAACCGGACGACGATCAATCTCGCCTCGGCCCTGGCAGAGCGCCATGAGGTGGAGATCGTGTCGGTGTTCCAGAGCATCGACACCCCGCTGTTCGCCATGGACCCGCGGATCAAGCTGACCAGCCTCATCGACACGCGCGAGGTCCCAGAGAAGGACCGGTCCGTACCGGCCCGGGTCTTCCCCGCCGCCGAGGCCCGCTACCACCAGTACAGCACCGTGACGGACGAGCGGGCCGCCGCGCACTTCCGCCGGAACAGCCCCGATGTGCTGATCGGGACGCGCCCCGGCCTGAACGTGTATGTCGCGCGCTTCGGCGGCGAGCAGACGCTGCGCATCGGCCAGGAGCACATCACGCTCGCATCGCACTCGGAGGCCCTGCGTGGGGACCTGAAGAAGGCCTATGCACGCCTGAACGGATTCGTCACGGTCTCCGAGGCCGATGCGGCCAACTACCGCAGTGACATGGCCATTCCGGGACTGCCGATCGTCTCCATACCCAACAGCGTCCCCGCGCCGTCGGTGTCCCCGGCCGACCCCGCCGCCAAGACGGTCGTCGCCGCGGGGCGGCTCGCGGTCATCAAGCGGTACGACCTGCTCGTGCAGGCCTTCGCGAAGGTCGCCGCCAAGCACCCCGACTGGCGCCTGCGGATCTACGGCGACGGCGGCCAGCGCGGGAAGCTGCGCTCCCTGATCAATGACCTCGGTCTGTACGACCGGGTCCATCTGATGGGACTCGCCTCGCCGATCGAGGCCGAGTGGGTCAAGGGTTCGATCGCCGCGGTGACCTCGGACAGCGAGTCCTTCGGCATGACCATCGTGGAAGCGATGCGCTGCGGAGTCCCGGTCGTGAGCACCGACTGCCCGCTCGGCCCGCGGGAGATCATCCGCGACGGCGAGGACGGCCTGCTGGTCAGGCCGGGAGACGTCGACTCCATCGCCGAGGGCCTGCTGCGGCTGATCGACGACGACAGCGCTCGGGCCGTGATGGGTGCCGCGGCCCGCCGCAACGCCGAGCGCTTCGACCCCGCCGCGATCGCGGTGCGCTACGAGGAGCTGTTCCGTGAACTCGGTGCCGGCCGCTCCACCGCCGCGCCCGTCCGCACCTCGCTGTGGGGCCGTCTGCGCAGCCGCGCCGACCGGGTGGCAGCGCAGCAGGCGCCCGTGTCGCCGGCACCGGCTCCGATGAGCGGGTCCGTCCAGACCGACGCGGACGGCTCGCTGCGCGTGGTGACGGCGCCCACCGCGCCGGTCGACGAGGGCGAGCTGCTGCTGATCAGGCGCGGCGGCGAGGACCGTACGACCCTGCGCGTGCCGCTCGTCCGCGACGCCGGCGGCCGGCTCTCGGCTCCCGTCGAGCGCACGCTGCCCCTGGGCAACGCGGTGTGGGACCTGTGGATCGCTCCGGCGAAGGGGCCGCGCAAGCGGCTGCGCAGCGAGCTGCTCGACCTGCGGGGCCTGATGGACTTCCGGCCCGAGCCGCAGCTCTCCCCGGTGCGGGCACTGCTGCCGTACGCGACCGTGGACGGGTTCGTCGCGCTGAGCACCCGTGAGGCCGACGTGCACGCCGAGGTGCAGGGCATCGACATCGACGGCGGCGAGATCGGCGTGACGGTGCGTCTGTTCGGGACCGACGCCGACGCCGAGGGTGTTGAGTTGCGGCACCGCGGCCGCGCCGACGCCCCGGTCCTGGAGCCGTCCTGGCAACACGACGGGGACGGGCTGCTGCACGTCCGCGTCAGCTGCGCGGACGTCGCCCGGCACCACCACGACGAGCAGGACCTGTGGGACCTGTCGGTCCGCGTTGCAGGCCGGGCCGAACCGGTCCGCGTCGGCGGCTGGTTCGGTGACGTCAAGGACCGCAAGAAGGTGTACGTGTACCCCGTCACGGTGTTCGAGGAGACCCCGCGCGGACGCGCCCGGGTACGGCCGTACTACACGGTCGACAACGACCTGTCCGTCAACGCCGTCGACCTGCCGTAGCGGCCCCGGGCCCCCGCAGGGACGAATACCGAAGCCCTGGCGCCAGGCTGCGGTGTCAGAGGGACCCGTGGAACCGAGCCGCACCGGAGAGGCCGTGCGTGCTGCACCCCGAGACCGTCACCGCGTGCCCGGCCCCGCATGAACTGCGGGGGGAGCCGGCGGCCCCGCCGGGAACGCGAAGAGGCCCGTACGACCGAAGTCGTACGGGCCTCTCCCAGGTCGGAGACCTCAGGTCAGGTGACCCTCAAGCAAGCGGAACCTACTTGACGATCTTGGTGACCTGGCCGGCGCCCACGGTGCGGCCACCCTCGCGGATGGCGAACTTCAGGCCCTCCTCCATGGCGACGGGCTGGATGAGGTCCACCTTCATCTCGGTGTTGTCACCCGGCATGACCATCTCGGTGCCCTCGGGGAGGGTCACCACACCGGTCACGTCCGTCGTACGGAAGTAGAACTGCGGGCGGTAGTTGTTGAAGAACGGCGTGTGGCGGCCACCCTCGTCCTTGGACAGGATGTAGGCCTGGGCCTCGAACTCGGTGTGCGGGGTGACCGAGCCCGGCTTGATGATGACCTGGCCGCGCTCGACGTCCTCGCGCTTGATGCCGCGGAGCAGCAGACCGACGTTCTCACCGGCCTGGCCCTCGTCGAGCAGCTTGCGGAACATCTCGATGCCGGTGACCGTGGTGGAGGTCTTCTCCGGCTTGATGCCGATGATGTCGACGGTCTCGTTGACCTTCAGGACACCACGCTCGATACGGCCGGTGACGACCGTACCGCGACCGGTGATCGTGAAGACGTCCTCGATCGGCATGAGGAACGGCTTGTCGACGTCGCGCTCCGGCTGCGGGATCGACTCGTCGACGGCGGCCATCAGGTTGAGGACGGAGTCCACCCACTCCTTCTCGCCCTCAAGGGCCTTGAGAGCGGAGACCTTGACGACCGGAACGTCGTCGCCGGGGAACTCGTACTCGGAGAGGAGCTCACGGACCTCGAGCTCGACGAGCTCCAGGATCTCCTCGTCGTCCACCATGTCGGCCTTGTTCAGGGCAACGACGATGTACGGAACGCCGACCTGGCGGGCCAGGAGCACGTGCTCCTTGGTCTGCGGCATCGGGCCGTCGGTGGCGGCGACCACGAGGATGGCGCCGTCCATCTGCGCCGCACCCGTGATCATGTTCTTGATGTAGTCCGCGTGACCCGGGCAGTCGACGTGGGCGTAGTGACGCGCCTCGGTCTGGTACTCGACGTGCGCGATGGAGATGGTGATACCGCGCTGACGCTCCTCGGGCGCCTTGTCGATGTTGTCGAACGGGGTGGCCTCGTTCAGGTCCGGGTACGCGTCGTGCAGCACCTTGGTAATGGCGGCCGTGAGGGTCGTCTTACCGTGGTCGATGTGACCGATGGTGCCGATGTTGACGTGCGGCTTAGTCCGCTCGAACTTCGCCTTCGCCACTGGGGTCCTCCTGTGGAGTGGTTCTGTACGCCTTACTTCATCGGCGCCAGGTGATCTTTGCTGTAAAGGCCCGGAACCGGGGGCAAACATCCGGGTTCACGGCTGTTTGCCCCTTGAGGCTCCGGAGTCAAGCCTACGGCGTGTGAACGCGGTGCGTTACTCGCCCTTGGCCTTCGCGATGATCTCCTCGGCGACGTTCCGCGGAACCTCGGCGTAGGAGTCGAACTGCATGGAGTAGCTGGCGCGGCCGGACGTCTTGCTGCGCAGGTCGCCGACGTAACCGAACATCTCCGAAAGGGGCACGAGGCCCTTCACGACGCGGGCACCGGCCCGCTCCTCCATGGCCTGGATCTGGCCACGGCGGGAGTTGATGTCGCCGATGACCTCACCCATGTAGTCCTCGGGCGTGGTGACCTCGACGGCCATCATCGGCTCGAGCAGCACGGGCGAAGCCTTGCGCGCGGCCTCCTTGAAGGCCTGCGAGCCGGCGATCTTGAAGGCAAGCTCGGAGGAGTCGACCTCGTGGTAGGCACCGTCGTGCAGGATCACGCGGACACCGGTCATCTCGTAACCGGCGAGGATGCCGAACTGCATGGCCTCCTGCGCACCGGCGTCGACCGAAGGGATGTACTCCTTCGGGATGCGACCACCGGTCACCTTGTTCACGAACTCGTACGAGGTGTCGCCACCCTCGAGCGGCTCGATGCCGATCTGCACCTTCGCGAACTGACCGGTACCACCGGTCTGCTTCTTGTGGGTGTAGTCGACGCGCTCGACGGCCTTGCGGATCGTCTCGCGGTAGGCCACCTGCGGCTTGCCGACGTTGGCCTCGACCTTGAACTCACGGCGCATACGGTCGACCAGCACCTCGAGGTGCAGCTCGCCCATACCACCGATGATGGTCTGGCCGGTCTCCTCGTCCGAGTGGACCTGGAAGGACGGGTCCTCCTCGGCCAGGCGCTGGATCGCGACGCCCAGCTTCTCCTGGTCACCCTTCGACTTGGGCTCGATGGCGACCTGGATGACCGGCGCCGGGAAGTCCATGGACTCCAGGATGACCGGGTTCTTGTCGTCGGACAGCGTCTCACCGGTGGTGGTCTGCTTCAGGCCCATGACGGCGACGATGTCGCCGGCGCCCACCGACTCGATCTCCTCACGCTTGTTGGCGTGCATGCGGTAGATCTTGCCGATGCGCTCCTTCTTGCCCTTGACGGAGTTCAGCACCTGAGTGCCGGACTCCAGGCGGCCCGAGTAGACCCGGACGAAGGTGAGCTTGCCGAGGTGCGGGTCGCTCATGATCTTGAACGCCAGCGCGGAGAGGGGCTCCTCGTCGGACGGCTTGCGCTTGACGACCTCCTCCGGGTTGTTGACCGCGTGGCCCTCGATGGCCTCGATGTCAACCGGGGAAGGCAGGTAGCGCACGACCGCGTCGAGCAGGGGCTGGACGCCCTTGTTCTTGAACGCGGTGCCGCAGAACACCGGGGTCACGGTGGTGCCGGTGCCCTTGCCGGAGGCGATGGTGATCCGACGGATGGCCGCGTACAGCTGCTCCTCGGTGGGCTCCTGGCCCTCCAGGTACAGCTCCATCAGCTGCTCGTCGTTCTCGGCGACGGCCTCGAGGAGCTTGCCGCGCCATTCCTCGGCCGCCTCGGTGTGCGTGGCCGGGATGTCGACGACGTCGTACATCTCGCCCTTGGTCGCCTCGGCGGACCACACGAGCGCCTTCATGCGGACCAGGTCCACGACGCCCTTGAAGTCGGCCTCGGCACCGATCGGCAGCTGCATCACGATCGGCTGAGCGCCGAGGCGGTCAGAGATCATGTCGACGCAGCGGTGGAACTCGGCACCGGTCCGGTCCAGCTTGTTGACGAAGCAGATACGCGGAACGCCGTAGCGGTCCGCCTGACGCCACACGGTCTCGGACTGCGGCTCAACGCCGGCGACGCCGTCGAACACCGTCACGGCACCGTCGAGCACGCGCAGGGAGCGCTCCACCTCGACGGTGAAGTCGACGTGGCCCGGGGTGTCGATGATGTTGATGGTGTGGTCGACGTTCTCCAGCGGCCAGTGGCAGGTGGTGGCAGCAGAGGTGATCGTGATGCCACGCTCCTGCTCCTGCTCCATCCAGTCCATGGTGGCAGCGCCGTCGTGGACCTCACCGATCTTGTACGAAACGCCGGTGTAGAACAGGATCCGCTCGGTGGTGGTCGTCTTGCCCGCGTCGATGTGGGCCATGATCCCGATGTTGCGGACCCTGGCCAGGTCAAGTGAAGTGGTAGCCATAAGGCTTCAGTCTTCTCTCGGTCTCGATGTGGGTAGCGACTACCAGCGGTAGTGCGCGAAGGCCTTGTTGGACTCGGCCATCTTGTGGGTGTCCTCGCGCTTCTTCACGGCCGCACCGAGGCCGTTGGAGGCATCGAGAAGCTCGTTGAGGAGACGCTCGGTCATGGTCTTCTCGCGACGGGCGCGGGAGTAACCGACCAGCCAGCGCAGCGCCAGGGTGTTGGCACGGCCGGGCTTGACCTCGACCGGAACCTGGTAGGTGGCGCCACCGACACGGCGGGACTTGACCTCGAGGGTCGGCTTGATGTTCTCGAGAGCGCGCTTGAGCGTGATGACCGGGTCGTTGCCGGTCTTCTCGCGCAGGCCCTCCATGGCGCCGTAGACGATGCGCTCGGCGGTGGAGCGCTTGCCGTTCAGCAGCACCTTGTTGATCAGGGAGGTCACCAGAGGAGAACCGTAGACCGGGTCGATGATGACCGGGCGCTTCGGGGCGGGGCCCTTACGAGGCATTCTTACTTCTCCTTCTTGGCGCCGTAACGGCTGCGAGCCTGCTTGCGGTTCTTGACACCCTGGGTGTCGAGGGAACCGCGGATGATCTTGTAGCGAACACCCGGCAGGTCCTTCACACGGCCGCCGCGCACGAGCACGATGGAGTGCTCCTGCAGGTTGTGTCCCTCACCCGGAATGTAAGCGGTGACCTCGATGCCGCTGGTCAGACGCACACGCGCGACCTTGCGGAGGGCCGAGTTCGGCTTCTTCGGGGTGGTCGTGAACACACGCGTGCAGACGCCACGACGCTGAGGGGAACCCTCGAGTGCGGGCGTCTTGTTCTTCTCGACCTTGTCCTGCCGGCCCTTGCGGACCAGCTGCTGGATCGTAGGCACTACTTCTCCGGTTTCTGTGTGCCGATGGGTACAGCTAACCTGGAACTTCGCCGACCCACGCGGTCGGGTGTGTCGAATCCGGCGGACTCCCGCCGCAAGGCGAAAAGAGCACAGATTACGGTGGCCGCTCACAGCTCCCGTGCGGTCTGAAGGCACGCACGAGAGCCAGGGCACACCCCAGGCACAAGGTCTGAGCGTACCTACCTCATTCGCTGTGGTCAAAACAAATGGGCCTTGCCTCTATCACGTCGGCCACGCTGTCAAGCCCCTGCGCGGCGCAACGCCCCGCTGCATGCCGGGTACCGCCAGTCAAAACAGTTGAAACACAGCGGAATCCAGCCACCGACCGCGCCTCCCGGCCGGCGCGTTCCGGCCGCCTGTGATGTGCGTCCCTGATGGTGCCCCCGCCGCCCGTACACGGCCGCCTGCCGCGCCGTGAAGGCCTTGTCCCGTCCCTGGGGCGCCGAGGTGGTACTTGCGCGCCGCGGGCCTGAACGACGGCCGGGACGCGCGAAGGCGGCCGGGAGGCGCCAGGGCGGTCGGGACGCGCCAGGGCGGTCGGCAACGCCGATGGGCAACCGGGAACGCCGAAGGGCGGCCACCCCGAGGGGTGACCGCCCTTCATGCTGCTCGCTTACTGGTTGTACGGACCGTAGTCGTAGTCCTCCAGCGGGACGGCCTGGCCGGAGCCGGTGCCGAACGGCGAGTAGTCGATGTCGTCGTAGCCGACGGCCGAGTACATCGCGGCCTTGGCCTCCTCGGTCGGCTCGACCCGGATGTTGCGGTAGCGGGACAGACCCGTACCGGCCGGGATGAGCTTACCGATGATGACGTTCTCCTTGAGGCCGATGAGGCTGTCGGACTTGGCGTTGATCGCCGCGTCCGTCAGGACTCGGGTCGTCTCCTGGAAGGAGGCGGCCGACAGCCAGGACTCCGTCGCCAGCGAGGCCTTGGTGATACCCATCAGCTGCGGACGACCGGAGGCCGGGTGACCGCCCTCCTGGACCACACGACGGTTCTCGTGCTCGAAGCGGGAGCGCTCGACCAGCTCGCCGGGCAGCAGCTCGGCGTCGCCGGACTCGATGATCGTCACGCGGCGCAGCATCTGCCGGATGATGATCTCGATGTGCTTGTCGTGGATCGACACACCCTGCGAGTTGTAGACCTTCTGGACCTCGCCGACCAGGTGGACCTGGACGGCACGCTGGCCCAGGATGCGCAGCACGTCGTGCGGGTTGGTGGCACCCACGGTGAGCTGCTGGCCCACCTCGACGTGCTCGCCCTCGCTGACCAGGACCTTGGCACGCTTGGAGATCGGGTACGCCGTCTCGTCGCTGCCGTCGTCCGGGGTGACGACGAGCTTCTTGGTCTTCTCGGTCTCCTCGATGCGGACGCGGCCGCTCGCCTCGGAGATCGGGGCGACACCCTTCGGGGTACGGGCCTCGAAGAGCTCGACGACACGCGGCAGACCCTGGGTGATGTCGTCACCGGCCACACCACCGGTGTGGAAGGTACGCATCGTCAGCTGGGTACCGGGCTCACCGATGGACTGGGCGGCGATGATGCCGACCGCCTCACCGATGTCGACCAGCTTGCCGGTGGCGAGCGAACGGCCGTAGCACATCGCGCAGGTGCCGACGGCGGACTCACAGGTCAGGACCGAGCGGGTCTTGACCTCCTCGACGCCGTGCTTGACCAGCTCGTCGATGAGCACGTCACCGAGGTCGGTACCGGCCGGGGCCAGCACCTTGCCGTCGACGACGATGTCCTCGGCGAGGCAGCGCGCGTACACGGACGTCTCGACGTTGCCCGCCTTGCGCAGCACGCCGTCCGCACCGCGCTCCGCGATGTGGAGCTTGAGGCCACGGTCGGTGCCGCAGTCCTCCTCGCGGATGATGACGTCCTGGGAGACGTCGACCAGACGACGGGTGAGGTATCCCGAGTCGGCGGTACGAAGGGCGGTGTCCGCCAGACCCTTACGGGCACCGTGCGTGGAGATGAAGTACTCCAGCACGGACAGACCCTCACGGAACGACGCCTTGATCGGACGCGGGATCGTCTCGTTCTTGGCGTTCGACACCAGACCACGCATACCGGCAATCTGACGCATCTGCATCATGTTGCCTCGTGCACCCGAGTTCACCATCATGAAGATCGGGTTGGTCTTCGGGAAGTTCTCGTTCATCGCCTCGGCGACCTCGTTGGTCGCCTTGGTCCAGATCGCGATGAGCTCCTGCGTGCGCTCGTCCTTGGTGATCAGACCGCGCTCGTACTGCTTCTGGACCTTCTCGTCCTGCGCCTCGTAGCCCTTGACGATCTCCTTCTTCGCCTCGGGAACGACGACGTCGGAGATGGCGACGGTGACGCCGGAACGGGTGGCCCAGTAGAAGCCGGACGCCTTCAGGTTGTCGAGCGTCGCCGCCACGATGACCTTCGGGTAGCGCTCGGCGAGGTCGTTGACGATCTCGGAGAGCTGCTTCTTGCCGACCTCGTAGTCGACGAACGGGTAGTCCTCGGGCAGCAGCTCGTTGAAGAGCGCACGGCCCAGCGTGGTGTTCAGCCGGAAGCTGTCACCCTGCTGCCACTCCGGCTCGCCCTCCTCGCGCGCCGGCGGGGTCCAGCCGCGCGGCGGGATGGTGCCCACCGGGAAGCGGATGTCCACGCGCGACTGCAGCGACAGCTCGCCGGCGTCGAACGCCATGATCGCCTCGGCCACGGACGCGAACGAGCGGCCCTCGCCCTTGACGTCACGCATCTCGCCGTCGGTGGTGAGGAAGAACAGACCGAGGACCATGTCCTGGGTCGGCATCGTCACCGGACGGCCGTCGGCCGGCTTGAGGATGTTGTTCGAGGACAGCATCAGGATGCGGGCCTCGGCCTGCGCCTCCGCGGACAGCGGCAGGTGCACGGCCATCTGGTCACCGTCGAAGTCCGCGTTGAACGCGGTGCAGACGAGCGGGTGGATCTGGATGGCCTTGCCCTCGACCAGCTGCGGCTCGAAGGCCTGGATGCCGAGGCGGTGCAGGGTGGGAGCACGGTTCAGCAGAACCGGGTGCTCGGCGATGACCTCTTCGAGGACGTCGTACACGACCGTACGGCCGCGCTCCACCATGCGCTTGGCGCTCTTGATGTTCTGCGCGTGGTTCAGGTCGACCAGGCGCTTCATCACGAACGGCTTGAACAGCTCCAGCGCCATCGCCTTCGGCAGACCGCACTGGTGCAGCTTCAGCTGCGGGCCGACGACGATCACGGAACGCGCCGAGTAGTCGACACGCTTGCCGAGCAGGTTCTGACGGAAGCGGCCCTGCTTACCCTTCAGCATGTCGCTGAGGGACTTCAGCGGGCGGTTTCCGGGACCGGTCACCGGCCGGCCGCGACGGCCGTTGTCGAAGAGGGCGTCAACAGCCTCCTGAAGCATGCGCTTCTCGTTGTTGACGATGATCTCCGGGGCACCGAGGTCCAGGAGCCTCTTCAGACGGTTGTTGCGGTTGATGACACGGCGGTACAGGTCGTTCAGGTCGGAGGTCGCGAAGCGGCCACCGTCGAGCTGCACCATCGGACGCAGGTCCGGCGGGATGACCGGGACGCAGTCCAGGACCATGCCCTTGGGGCTGTTGGACGTCTGCAGGAACGCGGAGACGACCTTCAGCCGCTTGAGGGCACGGGTCTTCTTCTGGCCCTTGCCGGTACGGATGATCTCGCGGAGCTTCTCGGCCTCCTCCTCGAGGTCGAAGGACTCCAGGCGCTTCTGCAGCGCCGCGGCACCCATCGAGCCGTCGAAGTACGTGCCGAAGCGGTCCCGCAGCTCGCGGTAGAGCAGCTCGTCGCCCTCCAGGTCCTGGACCTTGAGGTTCTTGAACCGGTTCCACACCTCGTCGAGGCGGTCGATCTCGCGCTGCGCACGGTCGCGCAGCTGCTTCATCTCGCGCTCGGCACCCTCGCGCACCTTGCGGCGCACATCGGCCTTGGCGCCCTCGGCCTCCAGCTCGGCCAGGTCGGACTCGAGCTTCTTGGCGCGGGCCTCCAGGTCGGCGTCCCGGCGGTTCTCGATCTGCTGGCGCTCGACCGAGACATGCGCCTCCAGGGAGGGCAGGTCACGGGTACGGCGCTCCTCGTCGACGTACGTGATCATGTACGCGGCGAAGTAGATGACCTTCTCGAGGTCCTTCGGAGCCAGGTCGAGCAGGTAGCCCAGTCGGCTCGGGACACCCTTGAAGTACCAGATGTGCGTGACGGGCGCGGCGAGCTCGATGTGGCCCATCCGCTCACGGCGCACCTTGGCGCGGGTGACCTCGACGCCACAGCGCTCACAGATGATGCCCTTGAAGCGGACGCGCTTGTACTTGCCGCAGTAGCACTCCCAGTCCCGGGTGGGGCCGAAGATCTTCTCGCAGAAGAGGCCGTCCTTCTCGGGCTTGAGGGTGCGGTAGTTGATGGTCTCGGGCTTCTTGACCTCGCCGTGGCTCCACTGACGGATGTCGTCAGCGGTGGCCAGGCCGATCCGGAGCTCGTCGAAGAAGTTGACGTCGAGCACTATGCGTCAATCCCTCTCAGGGTCGTAAGTCTGTGGTCTGAAACGGGGGCCTGGGGGTCGGCGGGGCCCCGTGGGTGGGGGCCCCGCCGGACTCCCGTCAGACCTCTTCGACGCTGCTCGGCTCGCGCCGGGACAGGTCGATGCCGAGCTCCTCCGCAGCGCGGAAGACGTCCTCGTCGGTGTCACGCATCTCGATGGACATACCGTCGCTGGACAGCACCTCCACGTTCAGGCAGAGCGACTGCATCTCCTTGATGAGGACCTTGAAGGACTCGGGGATGCCGGGCTCGGGGATGTTCTCGCCCTTGACGATGGCCTCGTAGACCTTCACGCGGCCGGTGACGTCGTCGGACTTGATGGTCAGCAGCTCCTGGAGGGCGTACGCGGCGCCGTAGGCCTCGAGTGCCCACACCTCCATCTCGCCGAACCGCTGGCCACCGAACTGCGCCTTACCACCCAGCGGCTGCTGGGTGATCATCGAGTACGGACCGGTCGAGCGGGCGTGCAGCTTGTCGTCGACCAGGTGGTGCAGCTTCAGGATGTACATGTAGCCGACCGAGATCGGGTCCGGGAACGGCTCACCGCTACGGCCGTCGAACAGCCGCGCCTTGCCGGACGGGAGCACCATGCGCTCGCCGTCGCGGTTCGGGATGGTGTGCTGCAGCAGACCCGCAAGCTCGTCCTCGCGGGCACCGTCGAAGACCGGGGTCGCGACGTTGGTGCGCGGGGCGACCTGGTCGGCGCCGATGGCCTGCAGGCGCTGGGCCCACTCGTCCGCGAGGCCGGAGACGTCCCAGCCGCGGCTGGCGAGCCAGCCGAGGTGGATCTCCAGGACCTGTCCCGGGTTCATTCGGGACGGCACACCCAGCGGGTTGAGGATGATGTCGACCGGGGTGCCGTCCTCCAGGAACGGCATGTCCTCGATCGGCAGGATCTTGGAGATGACACCCTTGTTGCCGTGCCGGCCGGCGAGCTTGTCACCGTCGGTGATCTTGCGCTTCTGCGCGACGTAGACGCGGACCAGCTGGTTCACGCCCGGCGGCAGCTCGTCGCCCTCCTCGCGGTCGAAGACGCGCACGCCGATGACCTTGCCGGTCTCGCCGTGCGGCACCTTCAGCGAGGTGTCACGGACCTCACGGGCCTTCTCACCGAAGATCGCGCGCAGCAGGCGCTCCTCGGGGGTCAGCTCGGTCTCACCCTTCGGGGTGACCTTGCCGACGAGGATGTCACCGGCGATGACCTCGGCACCGATGCGGATGATGCCGCGCTCGTCGAGGTCGGCGAGGACCTCCTCGGAGACGTTCGGGATGTCCCGGGTGATCTCCTCGGGGCCGAGCTTGGTGTCACGGGCGTCGACCTCGTGCTCCTCGATGTGGATCGAGGAGAGGACGTCGTCCTGCACGAGGCGCTGCGACAGGATGATCGCGTCCTCGTAGTTGTGACCCTCCCACGGCATGAACGCCACGAGCAGGTTCTTGCCGAGGGCCATCTCGCCGTTCTGGGTGGCCGGGCCGTCGGCCAGGACCTGGCCGGTGACGACGCGGTCGCCCTCGTTGACGATGACCTTCTGGTTGACCGAGGTGCCCTGGTTGGACCGGGAGAACTTGGCCAGGCGGTACGTGATGTACGTGCCGTCGTCGTTGGCGGTGGTGATGTAGTCCGCGGAGACCTCCTGGACCACACCGTCCTTCTCGGCCTTGACCACGTCGCCGGCGTCGACCGCGGAGCGGTACTCCATGCCGGTGCCGACGAGCGGCGCCTCGGACTTGATCAGCGGCACGGCCTGACGCATCATGTTCGCGCCCATGAGGGCACGGTTGGCGTCGTCGTGCTCCAGGAAGGGGATCATGGCGGTCGCGACCGACACCATCTGGCGCGGCGAGACGTCCATGTAGTCCACGTCCTCGGGGCCGACGTAGTCGACCTCGCCGCCACGGCGGCGGACCAGCACGCGGGCCTCGGCGAACCGCATCTCCTCGTTCAGCGGCGCGTTGGCCTGCGCGATGACGAAGCGGTCCTCCTCGTCGGCCGTCAGGTAGTCGACCTCGTCGCTGACCTGGCCGTCGACGACCTTGCGGTACGGCGTCTCGATGAAACCGAACGCGTTGACCCGGCCGTAGGAGGCGAGCGAGCCGATCAGACCGATGTTCGGGCCTTCCGGCGTCTCGATCGGGCACATGCGGCCGTAGTGCGAGGGGTGCACGTCACGGACCTCGAAGCCGGCCCGCTCACGGGAGAGACCACCCGGGCCGAGGGCGTTCAGACGACGCTTGTGCGTCAGCCCCGACAGCGGGTTGTTCTGGTCCATGAACTGGGACAGCTGCGAGGTGCCGAAGAACTCCTTGATCGACGCCACGACCGGGCGGATGTTGATCAGGGTCTGCGGCGTGATCGCCTCGACGTCCTGCGTGGTCATGCGCTCGCGCACGACACGCTCCATACGGGCGAGACCCGTACGGACCTGGTTCTGGATCAGCTCGCCGACGCTGCGGATACGGCGGTTGCCGAAGTGGTCGATGTCGTCGGTCTCGACCATGATCGAGCGACCCGACGCGCCGACCGTCTCGGTCTCGCCGGCGTGCAGCTTCACCAGGTACTTGATGGTCGCGATGACGTCCTCGGTGGTGAGCACACCGGCGTCCAGCGGCTCGTCCGCACCGAGCTTCTTGTTGACCTTGTAGCGGCCGACCTTGGCGAGGTCGTAACGCTTCGGGTTGAAGTACAGGTTCTCCAGCAGCGTCTGCGCGGCCTCACGCGTGGGGGGCTCGCCCGGACGCAGCTTGCGGTAGATGTCGAGCAGCGCGTCGTCCTGGCCCTGGGTGTGGTCCTTCTCCAGGGTGGCGCGCATGGACTCGTACTCGCCGAACTCCTCAAGGATCTGCTCGGTCGTCCAGCCGAGCGCCTTCAGCAGTACGGTGACCGACTGCTTGCGCTTGCGGTCGATGCGGACACCGACCATGTCGCGCTTGTCGATCTCCATCTCCAGCCAGGCACCCCGGGACGGGATGATCTTGGCGGAGAAGATGTCCTTGTCGGACGTCTTGTCGATGGTGGAGTCGAAGTAGACACCGGGGGAACGGACCAGCTGAGACACCACGACACGCTCAGTGCCGTTGATGACGAAGGTGCCCTTGTTCGTCATGAGCGGGAAGTCGCCCATGAAGACGGTCTGGGACTTGATCTCACCGGTCTCGTTGTTGGTGAACTCGGCAGTGACGAAGAGCGGGGCGGCGTACGTGAAGTCGCGCTCCTTGCACTCGTCGATGGAGTTCTTCGGCGGCTCGAAGCGGTGGTCCCGGAACGTCAGGGACATCGACCCGGAGAAGTCCTCGATCGGGGAGATCTCCTCGAAGATCTCCTCCAGACCGGACTTGGTGGGGACGTCCTGACCGTTCTCCAGAGCCTCCTCGACCCGACTCTGCCAGGCGGTGTTGCCGAGCAGCCAGTCGAAGCTCTCGGTCTGCAGCGCGAGCAGGTTCGGAACCTCAAGAGGCTCCTTGATCTTTGCAAAGGAGATGCGCAGCGGGGCGGTGCTGGCGCCGTTGTTCATATTCGCGGTCGAGGCATTGCGCGAGGCGGCCAAGAGGGGGTCCTTCCGAGGGCTCGGACTCACTACGCGCGTACCGGCCCCTCACTCGTACGCAGAGACAGAAACCCCAGGTCAAGGGAGCTTTTGTCGTCAGTGCTCGAGTGAGGGCAGACCCCTGGTGACGGGCAGGGGACAGCTAACAGGCAGCGCAAAGGGTCAGTGTAGCCACTCGGCACACTGATGTCCAGTGCGGGTTTTTCGAGACCCTCGCTGTGCTCACCGCTCTTGTCAACGCCCTCGGCATGCCCGCCCTCAACGCACGTTGATACTGCCCTCTTCGCCGTCGATCCATGCCTCGGATTCGGATCCTCGTGACGACGCGTCCTGAGAATTGCGCGCTGCGTGCGGTTCGTCAAGGGGCCCCCGCCGGAACACCGCCGTCCGGGGACACGGCGAAGATCACCTTACCCCTCACGAACACAGGTGCAAGGCGGCCCACACCGGACCCCGGAGAACGCCGAAGGGCGACCACCCAGATGGATGATCGCCCTTCGGTGCGTTCGCGTTACAGCCCTACGGGACCGCTTTCAGCGCGCAGTCGGGTCCTGGGGACCCGGAAGGTGTTACTTGACCTCGACGGAGGCGCCGGCGCCCTTGAGGGCCTCGGCGGCCTTGTCGGCGGCTTCCTTGTTGACCTTCTCGAGGACCGGCTTCGGGGTGCCGTCGACGAGGTCCTTGGCCTCCTTCAGACCCAGGGAGGTCAGCTCACGCACGACCTTGATGACCTGGATCTTCTTGTCGCCGGCGCCGGTGAGGATGACGTCGAACTCGTCCTTCTCCTCCTCGGCCTCGGCCGGGGCGGCCGGGCCGGCCGGGCCGGCAACGGCGACCGCGGCGGCGGCGGTGACGTCGAACTTCTCCTCGAAGGCCTTCACGAACTCGGAGAGCTCGATGAGGGTCATCTCCTCGAACTGCGCGAGCAGGTCTTCCTGGCTGAGCTTCGCCATGTTGGCGGTCCTTCCACTCAAATCGGCAGGTGCCGGATGTACTGGATGAGGCGGGCGTACGTCGGCCCGCTGAGACCCTTGCCGCGTCATGCGGCCAGGATCAGAAAGCGAGCCGAATTACTCGGCACCGCCCTGCTCGGCCTGCTTGGCGCGCAGCGCGTCCACGGTGCGGACGAGCTTCGACGGCAGCGCCTGGAAGAGCTGAGCAGCCTGGGACTGCTTGCCCTTGAAGGCACCGGCCAGCTTGCTGAGCAGAACCTCGCGGGACTCGAGGTCCGCAAGCTTCTTGATCTCGTCGGCGGAGAGGGCCTTGCCCTCGAGGACACCGCCCTTGATGACGAGATTGGGGTTGTCCTTGGCGAAGTCACGCAGACCCTTCGCCGACTCCACCGGGTCACCGGTGACGAAGGCGACGGCCGTCGGGCCAGCGAAGAGCTGGTCCTCCAGCGTGATCCCGGCCTCCTTGGCCGCAATCTTGGTCAGCGTGTTCTTCACCACGGCGTACTGGGCGTTCTCACCGAGCGACCGGCGCAGCGTCTTGAGCTGCGCCACGGTGAGACCGCGGTACTCGGTCAGCACGGCGGCGTTGGAGCTGCGGAACTTGTCCGTCAGCTCCGCAACCGCGGCAGCCTTGTCGGGCCTCGCCATAGAGCCTCGGCCTCCTTCCGGGTGATTCGGACCGCGCGGACCCGAAGGAGGACTGGGGAAAACGAAACGCCCCGGCGCAGGCGCACGGGGCAGACTCGACCGGTCGCACACACGCTCGGCGCGCGCACTCCGGGAGTTCTTCCACTGTCACCTGCGCGGGTCGCCCACTTTTCAGCGGATCCTTCGGCCACCGCGCCCTCGTACGAGCGCGCGGCAACGACCAGCGGTCTTTGGCTTCCGGGGAAGCGTACGGGACGGCCCCCCACCCAGGCAAATCGGGTCAGGACGTAGTACTCGTGCCGCTGCCCGTCGCGGTGCCGTTGGGCAGGCGGCTGGACTTCATGAGCTTGGCGAAGTCCAGTGTGTCGGAGGCCGGCGGGGCCTCGGTGGTGACCGGGACGCCGTAGTCGCTGTAATAGGCGGTGTTGACCATCTCGCCCTTGGCCATGGCGCCCTTCTCGATCTTCTTCACCGGCAGGTTCTGGTCGTTGAGCCAGATGTCGATGGTCTCGCTGGCGACGCCCGCCTGGTCGAGCTGCCTCTTCAGAGCGGCCAGCTGGTCCGCGCTGAGGTTGCTGCTCCTGCCCGCGAAGTCGGCGACGTTCACCGTGCCCGAGTAGTGCGTCGTACGGACGCCGGAGACGGTCTCCTGGCCGACCTTCTTCACGTCATGGGAGGCCAGCAGCAGCTTCACCGTCTGGGCCGGCGTGGCGGTGCGGATCTGGTCCTTCAGGTACGCCCCGGAGGCACCGCCGACCTGGGCGAGGAGGTCGTACGAGTACTTGATCCAGTGCTTGCCGCCCAGGCGCTCGGCGGACGTGCCGCCCAGGCTCGCGTAGTAGGCGTCCGGCAGGTAGCGGGCCTGCACCGATGGCGCCGCACCGGCCTTGTGCATGGCCTCGGCGATCTTGCCGCCGGTGTAGGTGATGGTGAGGCTGCCGGTGAGGCCGTTGCCCCAGCGCATGGTGCCGTTTCCCGACATCGACATCACGTCGCCGACGACCATGGTGGAGCGCACCTTCGCCGATTCCGCCTTGTCGGTGGACTGCTCGGCGGTGCGCAGCACGGCGGCGATGGGGCTGATGTGGATCGTCTCGCCGCCGGCGGCCTTGTCACCCTTGCCGGAGCTCGCGGAGGAGCCGCAGGCTGCCACGGAGGTCAGCGCGGCGACCACCGCTGCGGAAAGGGCCGTACGGCGAACGGTCGTGCTCTTCATCTGGTCCCACCCCTGTTGCGAGTCGTTGTGCCCTGTACGTAGCCCGGGCCACTGACAGTCATTCGAAAGGCCGTGCAAAGAAAGGCCCTACGAAGAAAGGACGGGCCCCGCACCTGGAAGGTTGCGGGGCCCGCCCTCACTCACGCGTACCTGACGCGGCTACCGGGGTGAGCGGACGGCTCAGACGGCGGCCGGGTCCTCCTCGACGAGGAGGTTGCGGGTGCGGTTCGGGTCGACCGGGATGCCGGGGCCCATCGTGGTGGTGATGGCGGCCTTCTTGATGTAGCGACCCTTGGCGGCGGACGGCTTCAGACGGAGGATCTCCTCCAGCGCGGCGCCGTAGTTCTCCACCAGCTTGTCGTCCCCGAAGGACGCCTTGCCGATGATGAAGTGCAGGTTCGAGTGCTTGTCGACGCGGAACTCGATCTTGCCGCCCTTGATGTCGGTGACGGCCTTGGCGACGTCGGGGGTGACGGTGCCGGTCTTCGGGTTCGGCATCAGACCACGCGGGCCGAGGACGCGGCCGAGGCGGCCGACCTTGCCCATGAGGTCCGGGGTGGCGACGACGGCGTCGAAGTCCAGGCGGCCCTTCGAGACCTCGTCGATCAGCTCGTCGGCACCGACGATGTCGGCGCCCGCGGCACGCGCGGCCTCGGCACGGTCGCCGGTCGCGAAGACCAGGACCCGGGCGGTCTTACCGGTGCCGTGCGGAAGGTTCACGGTGCCACGGACCATCTGGTCGGCCTTGCGCGGGTCGACACCCAGACGGAAGGCGACCTCGACGGTGGCGTCGAACTTGGTCGTGGAGGTCTCCTTGGCGAGACGGACGGCCTCGAGCGGGGCGTACAGCTTCTCCCGGTCGACCTTGGCGTCCGCAGCGCGGAGAGCCTTGCTGCGCTTGCTCACAACTTGCTCCTGTGTGTTCTGAAGGAGTCGTGGTCCCTGGGCCGAGCAGGCCCTGCCACGTGCGACCGGCTACGGTCGCATGACTGCTTGGGGGTTTGGGGTCAGCCCTCGACCGTGACGCCCATGGAACGCGCGGTACCGGCGATGATCTTCGCGGCGGCGTCCAGGTCGTTCGCGTTCAGGTCGGGCATCTTGGTCTGGGCGATCTCGCGGACCTGCGCCTGGGTGATCTTGGCGACCTTGGTCTTGTGCGGCTCGCCGGAGCCCTTCTCGATGCCCGCGGCCTTGAGGATCATCTTCGCGGCCGGCGGCGTCTTGGTGACGAAGGTGAAGGAGCGGTCCTCGTAGACCGTGATCTCCACCGGGATGACCCAACCGCGCTGCGACTCGGTCGCGGCGTTGTAGGCCTTGCAGAACTCCATGATGTTGACACCGTGCTGACCCAGCGCGGGGCCGACCGGCGGAGCCGGGTTGGCGGCACCGGCCTGAATCTGGAGCTTGATGAGCCCCGTGACCTTCTTCTTCTTGGGAGGCATAGCTCTCCGGGTCCTTTCATTCGGGTCCATGCCCGCGCAAGATCGCGATCCTGACGCAGGCATACCGCACAACGATAACGGGTATAGATGCGCGGCCAAAAACCGCGCAGGTCAGACCGGCTGAGACAGCCTGCCTGACCTGCGCGGAAGAGCGACGTCCAGAAATGGACTAGTTCTTCTGGATCTGGTCGAAGGACAGCTCGACCGGGGTCTCGCGGCCGAAGATCTCCACCAGGCCCTTGACCTTCTTCGAGTCGGGGTTGATCTCGTTGATGGTCGCCTGCAGCGTGGCGAACGGGCCGTCGGTGACGGTGACCGAGTCGCCGACCTCGAAGTCCAGCACCTGGACCTCGACCTTGCGCTGCGGGGCGGGCTTGCCCTCGGCCTCGGCGGCCTCGCGGGCGGCCTTCTCCTCGGCTTCCGGGGCGAGCATCTTGACGATCTCGTCCAGGGTCAGCGGGTACGGGTCGTAGGCGTTGCCGACGAAGCCGGTGACGCCCGGGGTGTTGCGGACGACACCCCAGGACTCGTTGGTCAGGTCCATGCGGACCAGGACGTAACCCGGCAGCTTGTTCTGCTTGATCGTCTTGCGGTCGCCGTTCTTGATCTGGACGACCTCTTCCTGCGGCACCTCGGCCTGGAAGATGTAGTCCTCGACGTTCAGCGAGACGGCGCGCTGCTCCAGGTTGGTCTTCACGCGGTTCTCGTAACCGGCGTAGGTGTGGATGACGTACCACTCGCCGGGCAGAGAGCGCAGTTCCTCGCGCAGGGCCTCGACGGGGTCGACGGGCGCGGCCGGCTCCTCCTCGGCGGCCTCGGCGGCAGCCTCCTCGGCCTCTTCCTCGTCTTCCTCGTCCTCGACGTTCAGGGCAGCCTCTTCGGCCGGCTCCCCCGCCTCGGCCTCGGCAGCCTCGAACTCGTCCTGCTCGTCCGCGCCCTCGACGATGTCGCGCTCGTCGTCCACCATCTCGGCAGCGGTCCCGCGAGGCTCGATGGCGTCGTCGTTCAGGTTCGGGTCAGACACGATGGCTGCTTCTTCCTGGATACATAGGGGTGGAACATGCGAAAACGGGCGCCGGTACCACGGCGCCCTTCGCTCTTGGCTCAGCCGAAGACGTACTTGGCCGCGTGGTTGAGCCCATAGTCAATCACGGTCACCAGCGCGATCATGATGGCGACGAAGAAGATCACCACGGTGGTGTACGACGTCAGCTGGTTGCGCGTCGGCCAGACGACCTTGCGGAGCTCCGCGATGATCTGGCGGTAGAAGGTGGCGAGGCGCTTCAGCGGGCCCTTCTTGGCGCGCTTGCCGCCCTTGCGGGCCTTCTTCTTCGATTCGAGCGCCTCGTCCTGGGCGTCAGGCGTGTCGATGGAGCCCACGGCGTCCGTCATTGTCCTCACCTGGTCCCGGGTCGTGGCCGTGCCGCGCCCGGTTTCTGAGCCGCACGGCGGTGCATTGCTGTACGTACATGCGCACACATCCTGGCGGTGTGTGTAGCAGGGCCGGAGGGACTTGAACCCCCAACCGCCGGTTTTGGAGACCGGTGCTCTACCAATTGAGCTACGACCCTTTGTGTGTCCCCCAACGTACCGCATCCGACCGGGTGCGCGGTGTGCACCGGTTTCGGCGGCGGCTTCTGAAGGCCAACGAGGTGAGAGTGTACGTGGTCAACAGCCCGGCGTCGAACAGAAAGCGCCCGTCCAGGGCCACCTGACCAAAGATCGTCCTGGCCGGAGGCCGGATTCGGACCCGTGTTCACGTCCCGCCCCGTTGCTGTTCAGTCTGTGAAACCCATGTGCCGGGGGGATTTCCGGTCTGGAACGATGGGCTCCATGAGCGCTGCAACCCCTCCCACCGAGCGCCGGGTCTCCGCCCGAGTCGGCGCGATCTCCGAGTCCGCCACCCTCGCCGTGGACGCCAAGGCCAAGGCCCTGAAGGCCGCCGGGCGTCCGGTGATCGGCTTCGGCGCCGGTGAACCCGACTTCCCGACCCCGGACTACATCGTCGAGGCCGCCGTAGAGGCGTGCAAGAACCCGAAGTACCACCGCTACACGCCGGCCGGCGGCCTGCCCGAGCTGAAGGCCGCGATCGCCGCGAAGACGCTGCGCGACTCCGGCTGGGAGCCGGACGTCTCGCAGATCCTCGTCACCAACGGCGGCAAGCAGGCCATCTACGAGGCGTTCGCCGCGATCCTCGACCCGGGCGACGAGGTCATCGTCCCGGCGCCGTACTGGACGACGTACCCGGAGTCGATCCGCCTGGCCGGCGGAGTCCCGGTGGAGGTCGTGGCCGACGAGACGACCGGCTACCGCGTCTCGGTCGAACAGCTGGAGGCGGCGCGCACGGAGAAGACGAAGGTCGTGCTCTTCGTCTCCCCGTCCAACCCGACCGGCGCGGTGTACTCCGAGGCCGAGACCGAGGCGATCGGCCGCTGGGCCCTGGAGCACGGCCTGTGGGTGCTCACCGACGAGATCTACGAGCACCTGGTCTACGGCGACGCCGCCGCGGTGTCCCTGCCGGCGCTGCTGCCCGAGCTGCGCGACAAGTGCGTCGTCGTCAACGGTGTGGCCAAGACGTACGCCATGACCGGCTGGCGCGTGGGCTGGGTCATCGGCCCGAAGGACGTCGTCAAGGCCGCGACCAACCTGCAGTCGCACGCCACCTCGAACGTCTCCAACGTGGCCCAGGTGGCCGCCCTGGCCGCCGTCTCCGGTGACCTTCAGGCCGTGGCGAAGATGCGCGAGGCCTTCGACCGGCGCCGCAAGACGATCGTGCGGATGCTCAACGAGATCGACGGCGTGGTCTGCCCCGAGCCCGAGGGCGCGTTCTACGCCTACCCGTCGGTCAAGGCCCTGCTCGGCAAGGAGATCCGCGGCAAGCGCCCGCAGGACACGGTCGAGCTGGCCGCGCTGATCCTGGAGGAGGCCGAGGTCGCGGTCGTCCCGGGTGAGGCCTTCGGCACGCCGGGCTATCTGCGGCTGTCGTACGCGCTGGGCGACGAGGACCTCGTCGAGGGCGTGAGCCGCATCCAGAAGCTGCTGGCGGAGGCCAAGGCCTGAGCAGTCCATCTTCGGACAACCGAGAGGTCCATTTTTGGACAGGGGCACCCGGGAACGTTCCCGGGTGCCCCTGTTCGTTTGTGCGAGCAAGACCACGTACGGGGAAACGGCTACCGGTACGGCAGGGACGTACGGCAGGATCTGGGAATGGAGCGTGTACGTGATCTCTCTGAGCTGCCGAAAGCCCATCTGCACCTGCACTTCACCGGCTCGATGCGGCCGGGGACCGTCCTGGAACTGGCCGACAAGCACGGCGTACGTCTGCCCGAGGCCCTGACGGAGGCGCTGACCAGCGGCGAACCGCCGAAGCTGCGGGCCACCGACGAGCGGGGCTGGTTCCGTTTCCAGCGGCTGTACGACGCGGCGCGCTCCTGCCTGCGCCGGCCGGAGGACATCCAGCGCCTGGTCCGGGAGGCCGCCGAGGAGGACCTGAACGACGGCTCGGGCTGGCTGGAGATCCAGGTGGACCCCACGTCGTACGCACCCCGGCTGGGCGGGCTGATCCCCGCGCTGGAGATCATCCTGGACGCGGTGGAGACCACGTCCCGGGAGACCGGGCTCGGCATGCGCGTGCTCGTCGCCGCCAACCGCATGAAGCACCCTTTGGACGCCCGTACGCTGGCCCGCCTCGCGGTGCGGTACGCCGACCGCGGCGTGGTCGGTTTCGGGCTCTCCAACGACGAGCGGCGGGGCATGGCGCGGGACTTCGACCGGGCCTTCCACATCGCGCGCGAGGGCGGTCTGCTGTCAGCCCCGCACGGCGGCGAGCTGACCGGCCCGGCCTCGGTGCGCGACTGCCTCGACGACCTGCACGCCTCGCGGATCGGGCACGGGGTGCGCGCGGCGGAGGACCCGCGGCTGCTGAAGCGGCTCGCCGACCGGGGCGTGACCTGCGAGGTGTGCCCGGCCTCGAACGTGGCGCTCGGCGTGTACGAGAAGCCCGAGGACGTGCCACTGCGGACCTTCTTCGACGCCGGCGTACCCATGGCGCTCGGCGCCGACGACCCGCTGCTGTTCGGCTCCCGGCTGGCCGCCCAGTACGAGATCGCCCGGCACGCGCACGGCTTCTCGGACGCCGAACTCGCCGAGCTGGCCCGCCAGTCGGTACGGGGTTCGGCCGCCCCGGAGAACGTCAGGGCGCGCCTGCTGGCCGGCGTGGACGACTGGCTGACCCGGCCGGCCGTGTAAGGCGAGCAGCGGGCTGGCCCGGGGCGGCTGGACGAGTGCCGGGATCTCCCCCATCAGCCTCGCGTGCGCGAACCAGTCGGCCGTCTCGGCGAACACGTCCCGGCTGCCGAAGAGGAAGAACGTGCACGCGTGCGTGTCGTGCCGCAACTCGTTGCGGAAGCCGGGCCGCGTGTGGCGCTCACGCCAGGCGGCGGCGTCCCGCGCGGTGCGCGCCTCGTCAGTGCGCCCGGTCAGCGGGGTGCCCGCGCGCGGCTTCCGGCGCAGTTCGGACCGCTGGCCGGCGAGCAGCGGCACACGGACGATCGTGTGCCGGGAGCAGGGGCTGCCGGGGCTGGACGACCCGGTGTTCGTGCGGGCCGGTGCGGGGGCGGAGCTCGCGCGACCTCAGCCGCACGGACGGGACCCGTGGCAGGCGTTTGTCATGCCCTCAGCGTGAGATTCACGCCGAGGCCTGCGCAGCGGAGATTCCGCCCAGCAGCGTCCGCGCGAGCCGGGTGGCGAAGTCGTCGACCGACGGCCGCTCCCCGGTGGCGGTCGCGTCGTAGGCGAACGCGCGCTGCGCGCAGGCACCCAGCAGCAGCGAGGCGGCCGCGAAGGTGTCGGCGTCGGCGCGGACCCGGCCGACGGCCTGTTCGGCGCGCAGATAGGCGTCCAGGTCCTGGATGGGCCGGTGCGGTCCGGAGCCGAGCGTGCGCAGGGCGTCGTCGTGGCGTCGCTTGAGCTGGGTCTCGGCGTACAGGGAGGCGGCGATCGGGAAACTCTGCTCGTAGAAGAGCGCGGCCTGGCGGGCGATCTCGGTGAGGTTGCCCTCCAGGGTGCCCTGTCCGGGTTCGGCGGCGAGGCTGTTGAGCAGGGGCGTGAGCCGGGGCAGCCGCTCGGCGAGCACGCGTACGAACAGGTCCTCCTTGCTGTCGAAGTACTTGTAGAGGGCCGCTTCGGAGCAGCCGGCCGCGCGGGCGATCTCCTTGGTGGTGGCGCGGGCGAGTCCGACGGTGAGCATGAGCTCGTGGGCGGCGTCGAGGATGCGGACACGCGCCGGCTTCGGCTCCATGGGCGTCCAATCGGGCTTGACGTGTGGGTGAGTGCTTACCCACTCTAGAGGGCAGGCAGGTGAGTGAATACTCACCCACCTGTCCCACTCCACCCATCCCGAGTACGGGAGCACTCATGAACCTCACCGTTTTCGGCGCCACCGGCGGCATCGGCCGCGAGATCGTGCGTCAGGCGCTCGGCGCCGGCCACCGGGTGACCGCCGTGGTCCGCGATCCCGCCCGGCTCGACGTCACCGGGGACTCGCTGGAGGTGTTCCGCGCCGACCTCACCGACCCCGAGGAGCTGCGCGCCGCGGTCAGCAGCCGGGACGCGGTCCTCTCCGGCCTGGGCGCGCGCAGCCGCAAGGACGCCGGGGTCGCCACCCGGCTGACCCGGACCGTCCTGCGCGCCATGGAGGCGGAGGGCGTACGGCGGCTGCTCGTGGTCAGCGCCGGCCCCGTCGGCCCCGCCCCCGAGGCCGACGGCGCGCTGGACCGTGCGATGCGCGGCCTGGTGTCGGCCGTCCTGAAGGACGTCTACACCGATCTGCGCGGGATGGAGGCCGAGCTGGCCCGCAGCGGCACGGACTGGACGTCCGTACGGCCGCCACGGCTGCAGAACAAGCCGCTCACCGGCCGCTACCGCACCGCCGTCGGCGGCTTCCCGCGCAAGGGCCGCTTCATCGCGCGCGCGGACGTGGCGCACGCGATGCTGGCGATGATCGACGACGCGGGGACCGTGAAGCAGGGCGTGGGGGTGGCGTACTAGGCCACTGCCGCTCGTGCCGTCAGAGGCTGACGCCGACCGTCACCGGCTCGTTGACGAGCGTGATCCCGAAGGCCTCGCGCACGCCGCCGACCACCTCGCGGGCCAGGGCCAGCAGGTCCTCGGTGGTGGCGGCGCCCCGGTTGGTGAGGGCGAGGGTGTGCTTGGTGGAGATGCGGGCCGGTCCGGTGCCGTAGCCCTTGGTGAAGCCCGCCTTGTCGATCAGCCAGGCCGCGGAGGTCTTCGTACGGCCCTCCCCCGCCGGGTAGGCGGGCGGCTCCACGCCGTCGCCCAGCCGCTCGCGCACGCGCGCGTGGAACGCGGCGAACTGCTCGTCGCTGAGGATCGGGTTGGTGAAGAAGGACCCGGCGGACCAGGTGTCGTGGTCCTCGGGGTCGAGCACCATGCCCTTCCCCGCGCGCAGCTTCAGCACGGTCTCGCGGGCCTCGGCCAGCGGCACCCGCTCGCCCGGCTCGACGCCGAGCGCGCGGGCCGCCTCGGCGTACTTCACGGGCGCCGAGAGCCCGTCCGCGTCCTCGAGCTCGAAGCGGACGCGCAGCACGACATAGCGCTCGGGGTCGGCCTTGAAGCGGCTGTGGCGGTACGAGAAGGCGCACTCCTCGTTCGTCAGCGTGACGGTCTCGCCGGCGCGCCGGTCGTAGGCGATGACCTCGGTGATGGTGGAGGAGACCTCCTGGCCGTAGGCGCCCACGTTCTGGATCGGGGTGGCGCCGGCCGATCCCGGGATCCCGGCGAGGCACTCGATCCCCGCCAGCCCGGCCTCGACCGTGCGGGCCACGGCATCCGTCCACACCTCGCCGGCCGCGAGCTCCAGCGTCGTGCCGCGCAGCTCGACACCGCGCGTGGCGATGCGCAGGGCGGTGCCGTCGAAGCCCTTGTCGCCGATGACCAGGTTCGATCCACCGCCGATGACCAGCAGCGGCGTCCCGCTGTCATCGGCCTCACGGACGGCGGCGATCACCTCGGCGTCGGTGGTGGCGGTGACCAGCCGGGCCGCGGGACCGCCCAGCCGGAAGGTGGTCAGCGGGGCGAGGGGGGCGTCGTGGAGTACCTGCACGGGCCCAAGACTACGAGACACCTCCGACAGCAACGCAGCCACGCGGGCGACGGCCGGGGAACCGTGGCGGGAGGCGGTTCCGCCCATGCAGGGCGGGGTGGGCTCCATGCCTTGCCCGCCCACCGACGCGAGCCGGCACACGGGCACGCGCGCGTGGGCTCCTCTCGAAGCCCACGCGCGCGTACCCGGCGTACCGCGGCTGCCGACCGGCGGTCTAGCTGAGCCGCCGCTCCGCCTCCTCCCAGCTCACCGGCAACTCGTCGCTGGAGGTCTGCCAGGTGGCGAACGCGGCGTCGCGCATCTGGGAGGCCAGTCCGCGGGAGGTGGGCCGGTGGACACCGGAGCGGGCGAAGGCCTTCAGCGCGTCGGCGGACTCCCAGGCGGACAACGTCCAGAAGGTCCGCCGCAGGGGCTGTGCCTTGAGGGATGCCCCGTAGGCGCCGGGTGCCTTGCCGACCTGCCGCCACACGGCCGGGGTGCGGGCGAGGAAGCGGAGCGCGCCCCACAGGGAGCGGGTCTCGAAGCGCGAGGCGAAGACGTGCACCTCGGTGCCCTGCGGCGGGGTGTTCGGCACGATCCAGGGAAGAGCGGGCATCGCGAACTCCATGGGACGAGGGTGGCGGGGTTTCAGCGGGCGGTGCTCTCCAGAGCGGTGCCCGCCGGGGCGGGAGCCTCGGCGGCAGCGGCCTCCAGGGCCGTCGCGGGCGTCCGCGCGTCCCCCGCGGCGAGGCGGGCGGCGGCGCGCCGGGCCGGGATCGCCAGGGCCGCGACCGCGGCGAGGGCGACCACCGCCGAGCCGGTGACCAGGGCGGGCCGCAGACCGTCGACGAAGCTCTGCGCAGTCTCGTAGCCGCCCTGTGCGGAGAAGATCGACGACATCACCGCGATGCCGAGCGCGCCGCCCACCTCGCGCAGCGCGTTGTTGGCGCCGGAGGCGATGCCCTGCTCCTGCGGGCGGACGCTGGACATCACCAGGTTGGCGGCCGGCGCGAAGTACAGGGCCATGCCGACCCCGCTGACGACCAGGGCGGGCAGCTGGGCGGCGTAGGAGGCGTCCGTGGTTGCCACGGCAGCCATGTAACCGAGACCTACGGCCTGCAGGAACAGGCCGGCCGCGACGACCGGGCGGCCGCCGATGCGGTCGGAGAGGATCCCGGCGATCGGCGCGACGAGCATCGGCATGCCGGTCCACGGCAGCATCCTGAGGCCCGCCTCGGTGGGCGAGTAGCCGAGCACGCCCTGCATGTACTGGCTGAGAAGGAAGATCGAGCCGAACATGCCGACGAACATCAGCAGGCTGGCCGCGTTGATGCCGGAGAAGGCGCGGGACCGGAACAGCCGCATCGGCAGCATGGGGTTGGCCGCGCGGGAGCTGTACAGGACGAACCCGGTCAGCAGCACGCCGCCCGCGAACAGCGCGGTGAGGACCACGGTGTCGGTCCAGCCGTCGGCCGGGCCGCGGACCAGGCCGTAGACGATCCCGAAGAGGCCGCCGCTGGCGAGCAGGGTGCCGGGGACGTCGAGCCGGGCCCCGGTGCCGTGGGACTCGGCGAGGCGCAGCCGGGCGAGCGGCAGCGTGATCAGGCCGAGCGGGACGTTCAGCCAGAAGATCCAGTGCCAGGAGACGTGCTCGGTGAGGCTGCCGCCGATGAGCGGTCCGGAGGCGACGGCGAGTCCGTTGACGGCGCCCCAGATGCCGTACATCATCCCGCGCTTGGCGGCGGGCACGGCCGCGGTCAGCAGGGTCAGCGTGAGCGGCATCATCACGGCCGCGCCGACGCCCTGGACCGCACGGGCGGCGATCAGGGAGCCGATGCCGGGGGCCATGGCCGCGGCGGCGGAGGCACCGGTGAAGACGGCGAGTCCGGCGATGAAGAGCCGGCGGCGCCCGAAGCGGTCACCGAGCGCCGCGCCGAACATCAGCAGGACGGCGAAGGTGAGCGTGTAGGCGCTCACGGTCCACTCGAGGTCGTCCAGCGCGCCGCCGAGGTCCTTGCGGATGGAGGGCAGTGCGGTGGTGACGACGAGGTTGTCGAGGGCCGCCATGAAGCCGGCGACGCTGGTGATGACGAGGGCCCAGGCCGCGCTTCCGCGGCCGGTGCTCGTTGCGGTCTGGTGTGACATCTCTCCCCCAGAGAGCGATCTAGTTAGTTATTGATGACTAACTTTTGCGGCCAGGAAAAGAGGTGGACGATCCCCCCGTTCCGCTACTTCTCCAGCCGCCCGGTGATCCGGGCCGACGGATACATCCCCTGCCAGACCCGGTGTTCGGGTGGAAACCCCATGGCGGTGAGGGTGTTGATGAGCATTCCGTACGCCAGGAAGGTCGTGGTCTCGCCGTCGTCCGCCCCGAGCGGCAGATGGACGGTGTCCCAGAGCTTCATCCAGGAGGCCCGTACGGCCTCGCCGAACTCGTGGTCACCCTCCGCCTCGGCCGCCGCGACCGTGATGTACGTCTGCATCTGCATCTGGAGCTTCTCGGGCTGCTCCGTGATCATCCGCACATAGGCGTTCGCCATGGCATGCAGGGCCTCCTCGCCGTCCAGCCCCTCGGCCGCCGCCTCGAAGACCCGGCAGGTGTCCTCCACGCACCGGAGCGACGCGGCGGCGAAGATCGCCTTCTTGCCCGCGAAGAGCCGGAAGAGATACGGCTGCGACACGCCGACGCGGCTCGCGATCGCCTCCGTGGAAGTGCCGTAGTAGCCCTTCTGCGCGAACTCGGCGATCGCCGCGCGAATGACGCTCTCGCGTCGCTCTTCTGCACTCATCCTGGGCATGGAAAGTAAGTTAGTGCTCAATCACTAACTTGGCAAGCTCCTCGGCCCCGGACATACGTAAGGGGCGCCCCACCATGGAGGACGCCCCTTACCGCACTGCTTCCGGTGGTGCCGTCAGGCCAGCCGTACGACCGCCCGGGACATGCCCAGCACCTTCTGGCCGTCACTGGTCGCCGTCAGGTCCACGCGCACGGTGTTGTCGTCCAGCTTGGCCGCGACCTTGCCGCTGACCTCGATCAGCCCGCCCTGGTCGTCGTTCGGCACGACGACGGGCTTGGTGAAGCGGACGCCGTACTCCACGACCGCGCCCGGGTCCCCGGTCCAGTCGGTGACCACGCGGATCGCCTCGGCCATGGTGAACATGCCGTGCGCGATGACGTCCGGCAGGCCGACCTCCTTGGCGAACTTCTCGTTCCAGTGGATCGGGTTGAAGTCCCCGGAGGCACCCGCGTAGCGCACGAGCGTGGCGCGGGTCACGGGGAAGGTCTGCGCCGGCAGTTCGGTGCCGACCTCGACGTCGTCGTACGCGATCTTCGCCGTCATCAGGTCCTCACGCCTCCCCGGCCGCGCGGGCCACGAGCTTGGTCCAGGCGGTCACGACGTGCTCGCCGGCCTCGTCGTGCACCTCACCGCGGATGTCCAGGATGTCGTTGCCCGCGAGGGACTTGATGCCCTCGATGGTGGAGGTGACCGTGAGCCGGTCGCCGGCGCGCACCGGGCGGCTGTAGGCGAACTTCTGGTCGCCGTGCACCACGCGGCTGTAGTCGAGACCGAGCTGCGGGTCCTCGACGATCTGCCCGGCGGCCGGGAAGGTGATGGCGAACACGAACGTCGGCGGGGCGATCACATCGGAATACCCGAGCTGCTTCGCGGCCTCCGGGTCCGTGTAGACCGGATTGGTCTCACCCACCGCCTCGGCGAACTCGCGGATCTTCTCCCGGCCCACCTCATAGGGCGCGGTGGGCGGGTAGGTCCGTCCAACGAAGGACTGGTCGAGCGCCATGGCCCGGCACCTCCTGATGTCTGCTGTGATGGCCCCAAATTAGCCGGAATCCCGCCGGACAATGCGCAGGGGGACGGGTCAGGACCGGCCGCTGAAGCGCGAGTGAAGCCGAAGCGCCGGGGAAGCCGAGGCGCCGGTGAGGCGGTGAAACGCCGCGAGGCCGCCCCCTCGGAAGGGAACGGCCTCGCGAACGAGCCTGTTTATCGCGTCTCGCGGTGCGCGGTGTGCGCGTTGCAGCGAGGGCAGTGCTTCTTCATCTCAAGACGATCCGGGTTGTTACGCCGGTTCTTCTTGGTGATGTAGTTCCGCTCCTTGCACTCCACGCAGGCCAGCGTGATCTTCGGGCGGACGTCGGTGGCAGCCACGTGAGTGCTCCTAAGACGAACGGGTGGACTAATTCAACGCAAGAAAGAGTAGCCGATCGAAGGACCGACCCCGCAATCGGCTACTGTGAGTAGCGGTGACCGGACTTGAACCGGTGACACAGCGATTATGAGCCGCTTGCTCTACCGACTGAGCTACACCGCTGCGATGCGATCGGACCCCGCCTTTCGGCGGGAACCTCTCGCACCAGAGCCCCAAAACGGAATCGAACCGTTGACCTTCTCCTTACCATGGAGACGCTCTGCCGACTGAGCTATTGGGGCGAGCGATGAAGACATTACACGGTCCGCCGCCGTTCACCCAAATCCGTATCCGGCGGCCCCGGACCACCCAACCCCAGGGCCCGCAGTGGCCCCACGAGCCCTCGCACGGAGCTGAAGCCGACGTCCACGCGCGCGTGGACGTCGGCGGGAAGGACGGGGCCACGTGGGTGCGCGGCACGTGCACCGGCAAGGACGGACCACGCCGGTACGACTATTGCGCTCCTGCGCGCCCGGCGCGGCTCGCCACCCTAGGCTCGACTCGCTCGGCGTGATCTTGGGGTCCGGGCCCCGGTGTCTCACGCGGGCCAACCCGAGCCCCCGCCCCCGATCCTGGAGCGCGATGCCCGACAGCCAGCCGCAGCCCCATCCGCCGTCGAACTCCTCGGGATCCTCGGGCCAGTCCGACCCGGCCGCCCTGCTGCTCTGCGGGGCGCGGCTCACCGACGGCCGGACGGTGGACGTACGGCTGGGCGGCGGGCGCATCGAGGCGGTGGGCACGGCCGGCAGTCTGGCGCCGGGACCCGCCCGGACGGGCGCCACGCGCGTGGACCTGAACGGCTACCTGCTCCTGCCGGCCCCGGCCGAACCGCACGCCCACGGCGACACCGCGCTGTCCGCCGAGCACCCCGGCCCGGCGTCGTACGCCCCCGAGGACGTCCAGCGCCGGGCGACGGAGGCGGCCTTGCTGCAGCTCGGCCACGGGGCGACGGCGGCACGCACGCACGTGCGCGTGGGCGACGTACAAGGGCTCGGCGCGCTGGGCGCGGTCCTGCAGGCGCGGCGCTCGCTGCGGGGGCTCGCCGAGCTGACGACGGTCGCGATGCCACGGCTGCTGACCGGTGTGGCCGGGGCCGACGGGCTGGCGATGCTGCGCGACGCGGTCAAGATGGGCGCCTCCGTGGTGGGCGGCTGCCCCGACCTGGACCCCGATCCCACAGGCTATGTGGAGGCGGTCCTGGAGGTGGCCTCCGAGCACGGCTGCCCGGTGGACCTGCACACGGACGCCTCCGACCCGGCCCGGTTGTCCCGGCTCGCGGCCATGGCCGGGGGCCTGCGCCCCGGCGTGACGATCGGGCCGTGCGCCGGTCTCGCACGCTTCCCCATCGAGGCGGCCTCCCGTGCCGCCGACCAGCTCGCGGCGGCCGGTGTGACGGTCGTGTGCCTGCCTCAGGGCGGCTGCTGCGGAACCGACCGCCGGGGCACCGCTCCGGTACGGCTGCTGCGCGCGGCCGGGGTGCGCGTGTCGGCCGGCAGCGGCGCCCTGCGCGACGCCTCCAACCCGGTCGGTCGCGGCGACCCCCTGGAGGCGGCCTATCTCCTCGCCTCCGCCCACGGCCTGCGCCCGGAGGACGCCTACGACACGGTGAGCGCATCGGCCCGCGCGGTGCTGGGCCTGCCGGAGGTACGCGTGGAGGCCGGCTTTCCCGCGGACCTCCTCGCCGTACGCGGCAACCGCCTGGCCGGCGCCCTGTCCCTGGCCTACAGCCGGATCGTGGTCCACCGGGGCCGGGTGGTGGCGCGCACGAGCGCGGTGCGCGAGTACTGCAACTCGGCGGCCACGGTGGAACTCGGATTGCCGCGGCAGGGGCGGGGCGAGCTGTCGTGAGGGAGCGCGGTCCGGAGCGTGGTCTGGAGCGCGGTCTGGAGCGCGACCCGAGGGGAGCGCGCGGGTGGGTGTGAGCGCCGGGCATGCGCTCGGGCGCGCCCGGCGCGGGCCGGAGGGCGTGAGCCGGTACGGGCCGGAGGGCGTGAGCCGGTACGGGCCGGAGGGCGTGAGCCGGTACGGGCCGGAGGGCGTGAGCCGGTACGGGCCGGAGGGCGTGAGCCCGGCGCGGTGCTGCCACGCCGGTTAACCCGTGCGGCGGATGCGCCTCTTCCGGCGTACGGTCGGAATCATGCGCATTGTCATCGCTGGTGGTCATGGACAGATCGCGCTGCGGCTGGAGCGCCTGCTCTCCGCGCGCGGAGACGAGGTCGCGGGGATCATCCGCAAGTCCGAACAGGGCGACGATCTACGCGCGGCCGGCGCCGAACCGGTGCTGCTCGACCTGGAGTCCGCCTTGGTGGAGGAGGTCGCGGCGCATCTGCAGGGCGCCGACGCGGCGGTCTTCGCGGCCGGCGCGGGCCCGGGCAGCGGGGCGGCCCGCAAGGAGACAGTGGACAGGGGCGCGGCGGTGCTGTTCGCGGACGCGGCCGTACGCGCGCGTGTGCGCCGTTTCCTGGTCGTTTCCTCGATGGGCGCGGATCCCGCGCACCGGGGCGACGATGTCTTCGACGCGTACCTGCGCGCCAAGGGCGAGGCGGACGCGTACGTCACCCGCCAGGAGGCCCTGGACTGGACGATCCTGCGCCCCGGCTCGCTGACGGACGACGCCGGCACCGGCATGGTCCGGCTGGAGGCGCACACCGGGCGCGGCGCGATCCCCCGGGACGATGTGGCGGCCGTGCTCGCGGAGTTGGTGGACACCCCGGCGACGACCGGCCTGACGCTGGAGCTGATCAGCGGATCGACACCGGTGTCGGTGGCGGTGAAGTCGGTGGCCGGGAACTGAGGCCGGCCACCGGCCGTTGAACGGACAGACCCCGCCACCGAGCCCTCAGCACCGCCGGCCTGTCGCCCCGTCAGGTCCCCCTACAGCCACGCCCCACACACGCAAGCCCCCTCCGCACACGCAAGCCCCTCCACCTCTTCGCGAACTCAGAACAGAGGCAGCTGCCCGGGAAACTCCGGTACGGCGTATCCGTCCAACGCCGACTGGACCGCCCCGAGTTGGGCCTGCTGCCGCGATCCGGCGCAGGAGACGAGTTCCCCGTTCTCCCGCGCCCCGGGCGGGTCGTGCCGCGCGTAACGGCCCGCGACGACGGCGATGTCGCGATGGCACACAGGACAGGTTCTGCGTCGGGAGGACATGCCGTCAGTGTGCCCGCACCGGCGCGGACGCGACACCGCTGTCAGGTGCGGGTCTCGACCTCCCACCGATCGGGGCCCACTCCGCGCCAGTCGATCAGCGGCGAGTCGGCCACCTGCTCCGGCTCGATCTCCAGTCCCGCGCGGCGCAGGAACTCCACGAGGTCCCCCACGTTGTGCGCCAGGCCCAGAATCTCGCCGTCCACGCGGACCCGGCGGCCGCCGGTCGGGGACGGCAGGTGCACGATGATGGGTCGTTTCCCGGCCATGGCTCCAGCATCGTCCGGACCGCCCGGGCCCGCACCCGGACCGGTCATTCCAGTATTCCCAGCACCCTGTCGGGGCGGCACAGCGGGCATGCGGGAACCTCTCCTTCGGTGAGTGCGCGGACCACCTGCTCCCGGCCGACCGCCTTGGCGCGTCCGCCGGCGCTCGCACAGCCGCCGACGTGGACGTACACCGCCGTGCGGCCGTTCAGTCCGCGCTCGATCAGCCAGTCCGGAGCGGCCTGCCGGACGGCGAGTCGGCGCTGCCGTTCGGCCTCCCGGCGCTCTTCGTCCGCGATCCACCGGTCCATCAGGGCGAGCTGCCGCGCGGCCTGATGTTCGACGACGCGGCGGGCGAAGCGCAGCATGTCGAGACGCGTCAGCGGACGGTCATCGTTCACACGTTCGATTCTAGTGAAGAGATCCGGAAGTGCGACCAGCGGGATACGGCTGAACAGGATTCGCGCGAAACGGCTTCCCCACCGCTGAGACGCGGGTCACACCCCTTCCTGTCACAGCGCACGGGGCCGGTCTGTCCAAGAGGGCGTACGCAGAGGGCGTACACACCGGCAACCGCCCAGGAGTACACCGTGGAAGCTCGTCTGAACGTCATGGCCGCCCCGGTCGCGGCCAAGGTCATGAAGCACATCATCGCCGCGGGCATGGCGCTCTCGGAGTCGACCGTGCCGGCCTCGACGCGCGAACTGATGATGCTCCGCGCGAGCCAGATCAACGGCTGCGCCGGATGCATCGACATGCACACCAAGGAGGCCGCCGCGGCCGGCGAGACCGCCGTACGCCTCCATCTGGTCGCCGCCTGGCGGGAGGCCAAGGTCTTCACCGACGCCGAGCGCGCCGCGCTGGAGCTGACGGAGCAGGGCACCCGCATCGCGGACGCGGCCGGCGGCGTCCCGGACGAGGTCTGGGCGAACGCGGCCAAGTACTACGACGAGGACCAGCTCGCCGACCTGGTGGCCCAGATCGCCGTCATCAACGCCTTCAACCGCGGAAACGTCCTCACCCAGCAGCCCGCCGGCGACTACGAGGCGGGCATGGCCGCCAAGTTCCACTGACGGCAATGACAAGGGCCCCGCGACCTGCTCTCGCAGATCACGGGGCTCTCGTTCCCGTGCGGCCGCGCCGGGATTCGAGCCCGGGAAGGCTGAGCCGGCAGATCTACAGTCCACTCAAGATCAAGACACTGCCTCGCGGACCGGGATCCGGCGAACCGGGTGCTCATCCTGTTCACCACCTCGCTCCCGGTCGGCTCGATCCACCTCCCGCACGCCCGTACACCGAGTCCGCGCAGGCGGGCCGCCCGCTCAGCGCCCGTGCGGTGGGCGAGGCATTCGGCATGAGCGAGTCCTGGGGACGCCGGCAGATCCTCGCCGTCCGCGACGACGAGCCCTCCCGCCTCGTCCTGCGAGCCGTCGACACCGCGGCCGTCTGGCAGCCGGCATCCCCGTCTACCGGTGGCACCTGGCTCCCGAGCGGCTGGCCGCAGTCCGACGACTGCGCCCTCGGGTTACGGCCCGGTGGGCGGGATGTGGCAGCCCGGTCGGAGCGTCCGCGGCGTCGCCGCGGACCGCTGGTCGCCTGCCTTTACTCGATCGAGCAGCCAAAGCCCGTCCGGCCGACGAGGCCCGCCAAATGGGCGACCCCGGCCGAAGCCAACACCGCCCGCCGCAGGTACCCGGAGTGTGGTCGGGATGCCGAATGCGTCATCCCGACCTCGCGCGGCATGTGCGTGCCGTGCGCCCATCCCGAAGAACAGCGCGTCACCTGAACACCGCCCGCCCTGAAGGGACTTCCGAGGGAAGACCACGCGTCACCGCACTCTTGTCGCCTCCGACCTGCCGGCCGGGATGCCCATGCTCGCCCCCACCGGCCGCCGCCGCTGCCTCCACTTCGCCCGGCACTGACCCTTCACCCACGTGATCACCGGCGCGTTCGCGCGCCTGCAAACCCCTGCCGAACTCCGGCTGGCCAGCCGAAACGCTCTGCCTCTACGACCGGCAAGCCGAAGCGGCTTTACCAGACAAACTGACGGACCGTCATGAAAATTGGCGGCTAATTACTTTATCGCGAGGCCTCCAGAGGCGCCATCGGCGCTGAGCCACGTGTTGCAGGCATGTCAGCGTCTGGCCTAACTCCGCAGGTCGAACCGTTATCGCACGCAGTTCGCGCGGAAAGCGTGATGAGGCTGGATGCGGATCAACGTTTGCATTCTCGAACCGATCGGACAGTTCCCTCGGCTATGCGAGGAGAGAGGACACAAAATGTTTCCGAAGCGCAAGGCGACGCGCAATTGGCGCCAAGACGAGGGCGCTCCCTCGCGTCGCCCCAGCCTGGGTGCGAAGGCGGCGGCCGTGATCGTGCTCGGCAGCGGGGTAGGTCTCTGGTCAGTGCCCATGGCGCACGCCGCAGATCATGATTCGCTCAAGACCTTCCGCTCAAGCGGTACCTTCGCCGCCCCCAAGGATGACGCAGACGTCGACGCTGCCGACGAACGCGCCAACGCCAAGGAAGACGCGAACGACGACGCTACCCACGACCGCGCGAAGGCCAAGGAAGGCGCGAACCACGAGCGCGCGAACGCCAAGGAAGACGAGGACGACGACCGCGCGAACGCCAAGGAAGACGAGGACGACGACGCTACCCACGACCGCGCGAAGGCCAAGGAAGGCGCGAACCACGAGCGCGCGAACGCCAAGGAAGACGAGGACGACGACCGCGCGAACGCCAAGGAAGACGAGGACGACGACGCCACCCACGACTGGGGGAAGGCCAAGGACGACGCGGACGACGAGTCTACTCACGACTGGGCGGACTTCGACGAGGACGGCTTCCATATCACCGTCATCGTCAACAACAACAATAACAACAACAACGCCGGCAACCCGAACAACAACAACAATAACAACAACAATCTCGGTCGCACCAAGACCACCTGATTTCACGGTCTGGGTGGATGGGAAAGCCATCCACCCAGACTGCCGAGTGGCCGCCCGTCCCGATTTTCACGACTCCAGGGTCGGGAATATGAGTCAGCCAGGGCGTTGAGTTCCGGGCCGGGAAATGCGCGGAGCCGCGAACCCCTCTTGACCACCACCCTGGCCGCCCTCGTCGACGGGGTCTGCCGAAGACGGCAGGTGGAAGAGGACTTCCAGCCGGCCAAGGGCGTCTACGGCTCGCCACTGCCGTCCTGGCCGTCACCCGCGCCCGCGTCACGACGGCCGACCCTGTCGGCGAGCTCGTCCCCGGCAGCAGCAGCGCACTCCTCCGGCTCTTGAAGATCACTGTCGTGCCCGTCCCCGACACGACCGCGGCCACTTCAAGGCCCCGCCGCACACATACGACAAGGGCCCCGTGTGGCGGCGCCAGGATTCGAACCTGGGAAGGCTGAGCCGGCAGATTTACAGACTCCGGTGAACGATCACGCACAACGGGACGTCTGTGCAGGTCAGTTGCCCTGATCGTCGGACTCGGACGCGGCGCCCTTCTCTTCGTGCAACGTCCCTCTCATGATCGGCATTGAGCTCTTGTGCGATCTCCGCGTCCTGACCATCCCGTGACCGGCGTAGTGACGCGTGGTCAGGCTCGCGTTGGCGTGGCCCAGCCGCTTGGCCGCAGCCATGACGCCGTGCCGATCGGCCACCCGGGAAGCGTGCGTCGCTCGGAGGTCCTGCGGGGTGACGTCCTTCAGGCCTGGCACCGGGATGGAGGGGGCGCCGTCGCCGACCGTGGGTCCGTCGTGGCGGATGGAGCTGGGGAGAGTGGTGGTGGAGGTGGTCGGGAAGCGGCGGACTGGCTAGATGATCTGCGAACCGGGTTGACCCTCCAGCAGTGTCTCCACTGTCAGGGTCCCCGCCGATGTAGCGATCAGCCATTCCCCGAGGGTGATGCCCGCGGGCCAGAGCTCTCCCTCGTGGTTGCACCACATGGGACCCGCAGGATCACGGAAGTCGACCAGCGACCAGATGGTGCAGCCCCAGTCGTAGATCAGCACCAAACCGACAGGGATACGGCCGGACGGATCCGGACCGTCCTGGTACAGCTCGGCGATGTCACAGAAGTTGCCCTGGGGACGCCCGCCGCTCACGCCCAGGATCCCCTCACCGGGGCCGAAGCCTCCGTTGGCCACTTCGGTGTACAGACGCCGCAGGAGCGGAGGCACCGGGAATCCGATGACTCGTTCCGCCTCGGCAACAGCCTCCGGTGATGCAAGCGGGGGCAAGGGACGCGCCTGAGCCACGGTCCGCAGCGCCTCCAGAATCTCGTCATCAGTCACCGGCGCAGCCTCTCAATTCGGAGCCGTGGAAGCCATGCCTTGCAAGATCCGGAGTCGAACGCTGGGAGAGGGCCCGACCGTGCCCCCTGCGTGCCCGATGAGCGGGTATCGCGCGGGGAACAGCGGGGAGACACGGCAACCACCCCAGAACCGCGCAGGTCAGCGTCTCGCCAGGTCATCGCCCCTCCGCATACGCGATTGCTCCAAGACCCGGACAGCTGCGCTTGACTGGGTCATTGAGAACCCCGCCGAGGCTGCCGCGATACCCATCGTGGCAATGGGCTCAGTGGCCGTCCGTCTCGGGCCAGTACCAAGACTCGTCGTCCTTCAGCGCGAGGTCGCCCGGGATGCCGTGCTCAAGCTTCCCTTCGAGCCACATGCTCAGCCATTCACGGAGCATCAGGTCGCACTTGTGTCGCTCTCCCTGGTCCCACCACCACATCTGCCCTTCCGGGTGGCGGCAGTCGAGCATGGTCCACATGGCACAGCCGTGGTCGCAGAACATCAGCACCCCGTGAGGCGGAGAAGGTGGTGCTTGCTCTTCTGGATACGGATTGGGCTCGTCGTACTGGAGATAGATCTCCAGCATCCCTGGCCCGTCGCTCGTGTATCCGTTGCGGAGGCCTTCGATACCGCCGAAGGGACCGAATCCGCCGTTGGCCACCTCGGTGTAGAGGCGGCGGAGCAGAGGCGGGAGTGGGTAACCGATGATGCGCTCTGCCTCCGCCAGCGCCTCCGCAGATGCGGGTGCCGGCGTGAGCAGACTGTCGTGCAGGTCCGTTGGGCGTCCTGCCTGAACGCGGGCCTTGACAGCCGCCAGCACCTCGTCGTCGGTCACGCTGTTGATGGTCGCAGATGCCTGTGCAGTGCAGCAGCGAAGTACAGCGACCATGCCGACCGGGGCCAACCGCACACGCCCCCAGTAGCCAGTCTGACCAGCCCACCAGACCTCAGCGACTTCCGTGCCCATAGTTCGCATCGAGGGGCGCGCCGCGACACCGCACGGTCCTTGGGGCCTGGTAGCCAGTGATCAAGGTCACGACACGTGCCACGACCGTGCCAGAACGGGCGGGGAACACCGGGGAACGACGGGGACTGACGTGAGCCGACAACGAGAACGGCCCCCGACCAAACTCACTGGTCAGGGGTCGATCTCACTTGCGTGGCGGCGCCAGGATTCGAACCTGGGAAGGCTGAGCCGGCAGATTTACAGTCTGCTCCCTTTGGCCGCTCGGGCACACCGCCTGGGTTGGCCACCAGATCGAACCGCTTTTCGGCGGTGCCCCCTGGCGACGACGTAAACAATACCCGATACACGGGGGTGCTTCGCCACCTGGTTGATCTCCACCCCTCGGCTCGTGGGGTGACTAGGCTGGTGCGGATGCGGCCCGGCATGACGCCGGGCCCGGCGGCCGCCGCCGCGCACGCCGGCACGCACCCGATACGCACCCCGATACAAGGAGCCACAGGACATGGCCGACTCCAGTTTCGACATCGTCTCGAAGGTCGAGCGGCAGGAGGTCGACAACGCCCTCAACCAGGCCGCCAAGGAGATCTCGCAGCGCTACGACTTCAAGGGCGTGGGCGCCTCGATCTCGTGGTCCGGTGACAAGATCCTCATGGAGGCGAACTCCGAGGACCGGGTGAAGGCTGTCCTCGACGTCTTCCAGTCCAAGCTGATCAAGCGCGGCATCTCGCTGAAGGCGCTGGACGCGGGCGAGCCCCAGCTGTCCGGCAAGGAGTACAAGATCTTCGCGTCGATCCAGGAGGGCATCTCCCAGGAGAACGCCAAGAAAGTGGCGAAGATCATCCGCGACGAGGGCCCGAAGGGCGTGAAGGCCCAGGTCCAGGGCGACGAACTGCGCGTCACCTCCAAGAGCCGGGACGACCTGCAGGCCGTGATCGCGCTGCTGAAGGGCAAGGACTTCGACTTCGCCCTGCAGTTCGTGAACTACCGGTAGGAGACCGGCAGGACATCGGGAGAGACCGGCTGGGCACCGGTGGGAACCGGCAGCACGCCGATAGGGATCGGCAACACACCAGCCGGACATCCGTGACAGCACGGAAGGGCGGGCGCCCCCGAGCGGTGCCCGCCCTTCCGTGCTGTCGTAGCACACGTTCGCTGCCTGTTGACCGTGCGTTCGTGGTCTGGTCACGAGAGAGACGCCGGTGGTCCACCTCCCGGTTCCGGCAGTCAGTAGGGTGCGGCACATGACAACCTCCGGCACCGGGCTGCGCCGCACCCTCGGCGTACGGGACGCCGTGATCGTCGGCCTCGGCTCGATGGTCGGGGCCGGCGTGTTCTCGGCCCTGGGGCCCGCCGCGCGCGCGGCGGGCACGGGACTGCTGCCCGGGCTGGCGCTCGCGGCCGTGGTGGCCTACTGCAACGCCATGTCCTCCGCCCGGCTCGCCGCCCGCTATCCGGCCTCCGGCGGGACGTACGTGTACGGACGGGAGCGGCTGGGCCCCTTCTGGGGCTATCTCGCGGGCTGGGCCTTCGTGGTCGGCAAGACGGCGTCCTGTGCGGCCATGGCGCTCACCGTGGGCGCGTACGTCTGGCCGGGGCAGGCGCACGCGGTGGCGGTCGCGGCCGTGGTGGCCCTGACGGCCGTGAACTACGGCGGGATCCAGAAGTCGGCGTGGCTGACGCGCGTGATCGTGGCGGTGGTGCTGGCCGTGCTCGCGGCCGTGGTGGTCGTGTGCCTGGTCTCCGGACAGAGCGACGCCGGGCGGCTGGACATCGGGCTGTCGTCGGGCGCGGGCGGGGTGCTCCAGGCGGCGGGGCTGCTGTTCTTCGCGTTCGCCGGGTACGCGCGGATCGCGACCCTCGGGGAGGAGGTACGGGACCCGGCGCGCACGATTCCGCGTGCGATCCCGCTGGCCCTGGGGATCGCACTTGTGGTGTACGCGTGCGTGGCCGTCGCGGTGCTCGCCGTCCTCGGTACGGACCGGCTCGGGCACGCGGCGGCGCCGCTGGCCGACGCGGTACGGGCGGCCGGCGTGCCGGGGTTCGCGCCAGTGGTGCGGGTCGGGGCCGCGGTGGCGGCGCTGGGCTCGCTGCTCGCGCTGATCCTCGGCGTGTCCCGTACGAGCCTCGCCATGGCCCGGGACGGGCATCTGCCGAGGGCGCTGGCGGCCGTGCACCCGCGTTTCCAGGTGCCGCACCGGGCGGAGCTGGCCGTGGGCGTGGTGGTCGCCGTACTGGCCGCGGCGGTCGATGTGCGCGGCGCGATCGGCTTCTCCTCCTTCGGCGTGCTCGCCTACTACGCCGTCGCCAATGCCTCCGCATGGACCCTGGGTCCGGCCCCGTCGGCCCGCGTGGTGCCCGTGGTGGGCCTGCTGGGCTGCGCCGCGCTGGCGTTCGCACTGCCCGCCGGCTCGGTGGCCGTGGGGGCGGGCGTGCTCGCGGTGGGCGTGGCGGCCTACGGCGTACGACTGCGGGCGCGACGGCGCACCGAGTGACGCCGAGAGTGATGCCGCGCCGGATCGTCTCCGGACGTTCCCGATCACGCCACAAGGACGCTGCGGTTCTGCCTGAAGGCCCGGCACGCTGATACTTGTGGCAGCAGGCATGCCGGCGGAGCGACCCGGAGAGGTACCGACCATGAAGCTGTTCAACCTGCTGCTCAACATCCTGTGGCTCGTCTTCTGCGGCTTCTGGATGGCGATCGCTTATCTCATCGCCGCCCTGATCTGCTTCGTCCTGATCGTCACCATCCCGTTCGGCATCGCGTCGCTGCGCATCGCCGGCTTCGTCCTGTGGCCGTTCGGCCGGACCACCGTGGACCGGCCGGACGCGGGGGCGGGTTCCTTCATCGGCAACGTGATCTGGGTGATCTTCGCGGGCTGGTGGCTGGCGTTGGGGCACCTCATCACGAGCATCCCCCTGTTCCTGTCGATCATCGGGATCCCCTTCGGCTGGGCGAACCTCAAGCTCATCCCGATCTCCCTCATGCCGCTCGGGCGTGAGGTGGTGCCGTCGGACCAGGGTTTCGCCGGGCGCTGATCTCGCGCGCCGGGCGCGATCTTCCGCGTCGGCCGCCGGTCTCCCGCGTCGGCCGCCGGTCACGGCGGGAGCAGCGTGCCCAGCGGCCCGAGGTCGATGTTGAGGTCGGCCATGGTGAGGCCGTAGCTGTCGCACAGTTCGGCCATCCGGTCGTGCAGGAGGACGGCGGACTCACCTGTGGCGGCCTGCCATTTGTTCCAGCCGGGCGATGCGGTCCGCCATCGGCGGGTGCGTGGAGAACATCTTGGTCAGGCCCTGGCCCGAGCGGAACGGGTTCGCGATCATCATGTGGCTGGCGGTCTCGATCCGCGGCTCGGGGGGCAGCGGGAGCTGCTGGGTGCCGGTCTCCAGCTTGCGCAGGGCACTGGCGAGGGCCAGCGGATCGCCGGTGAGCTGGGCGCCGGAGGCATCCGCCTCGTACTCGCGGGAGCGGCTGATGGCCAGCTGGATCAGGCTGGCGGCGAGCGGGCCGAGGATCATGATCAGAAGCAGGCCGAGCAGGCCGGGGCCGTCGTCGTCGTCCGAGCGGCCGACCGGGATCAGCCAGGCGAAGTTCACCAGGAACATGATCACCGAGGCGAGCGCGCCGGCGACCGAGGAGATGAGGATGTCCCGGTTGTAGACGTGGCTGAGCTCATGGCCGATGACGCCCCGCAGCTCACGCTCGTCCAGCAGGCGCAGGATGCCCTCGGTGCAGCACACGGCCGCGTTGCGCGGATTGCGGCCCGTGGCGAAGGCGTTGGGGGCCTCCGTGGGCGAGATGTACAGGCGCGGCATGGGCTGGCGGGCCTGCGTGGACAGCTCGCGGACCATGCGGTACAGCGCGGGGGCCTCGAACTCGCTGACCGGGCGGGCGCGCATCGCGCGCAGGGCCAGCTTGTCGCTGTTCCAGTACGCGTACGCGTTCGTGCCCAGGGCCACCAGGACCGCGACGATCAGACCGGTGCGGCCGAAGAGGCTGCCGATGACGATGATGAGTGCGGACAGTCCCCCGAGGAGTACTGCGGTCCTGAGCCCGTTGTGCCGGCGGTGCACCGTGCGCCCTCCAAGTCGTGCAGCTGGGGAACACTTTGGTCCAGTGGACCCTCCCGCTTGTGACAACGCCAGGCGGCTGCTGCGAGTTCCCTGGTGGGTGCGGCTGCGCGCCAGGGCCGTGCGGGTGATGGGCGCATACGGCCACGCACGCGTGGAGGGCACGGGTGCCCACGCGCGCGTGGCCGAGCCTTCAGAACAGGCCGGTGGCCGCGAAGCGGAGGACCAGCTGGGGTGCTCCGGACAGGGCGACGCCGAGTACACCGGTGAGGGCGAGGGCGGCCGTGAGCGGGGCCGGCACGTGGTGCCGGGCGGGTTCGCCCTCGGGGGCGCGGAACAGCAGGGCCGTCCACTGCAGGTAGTAGAAGAGGGCGATCACCACGTTGACGGCCATGACGACGGCGAGCCAGCCGAGGCCCGCGTCGACGGCCGACGAGAACACGGTGACCTTGGCGAACAGGCCGATCACGCCCGGCGGCAGCCCGGCCAGGCACAGCAGGAAGAACGCCAGCAGGAGCGCGGTGAGCGGGTTGCTGGCGTACAGACCCCGGTAGTCGGCGATCCGGTTCACGGCCCGGCTACGGCCCACCACGGCGGCCACCGCGAACGCGCCGAGGTTCACGGCGCCGTACATCAGCGCGTAGGCCACCGTGGAGCCGATCGCCTTCTGCGGGTCCTTGGCGTAGCCGGCGGCGGCGATCGGCACCAGCAGGTAGCCGGCCTGACCGACGGAGGACCAGGCGAGCAGCCGTACGGCGCTGTACGCGCGCGTGGCCTGCTGGCGCAGGGCGCCGACGTTGCCGACGGTCATGGTGAGCGCGGCCAGGGCGGCGAGCGCGGGGCCCCAGACGTCGGCGTACGACGGGAGCGCGACGACGGTGACGAGGATCAGGCCGGAGAAGCCGACCGCCTTGCCGACGACCGACAGGTAGGCGGCGACGGGCAGCGGTGCGCCGACGTAGGTGTCGGGCACCCAGAAGTGGAAGGGGACGGCGGCCGTCTTGAAGGCGAAGCCGATCAGGGTGAGGACGACACCCGCCTGGGCGAGCGTGTGCAGCTGTCCGCCGACGTGGGGCAGGCGCTGGGCGACCTGGGTGAGGTAGAGAGTGCCGGTGGAGGCGTAGACGAAGCTGATGCCCATCAGGCTGACCGCGGTGGCCGTCACCGAGGAGAGGAAGAACTTCAGGGCGGCCTCGGAGGACCGCTCGTCGCCGTGCCGGATGCCGACGAGGGCGAACGCGGGCAGGGAGGCGACCTCCAGGGCCACGATCAGCGTGGCCAGGTCGCGGGAGGCGGGCAGCAGGGCGGCGCCGGCCGCGGAGGACAGCAGCAGGAACCAGAACTCGCCCGGCGGGACGCGCCGCTGGTCGTCGCTGAGATTCGTGACGGACAGCAGGGCCGCGAGCAGGGCGCCGCCGAGGACCAGGAACTGGATGACCAGCGTGAAGTGGTCGGCGGTGTAGCTGCACGCGCGCGTACCGGCGCCGGTGAGGCAGAAGGTGCTGCGGTCGCCGTCCAGGAGGGGCAGCAGCATCAGCGCGGCCACGGCCAGTCCGGCGACCGAGACCCAGCCGAGGACGGGCTTGCGGGCCTCGGGCAGGAACAGGTCGGCGACCAGGACGACGAGTCCCACCGCGGCGGCGATGGCGGGCGGGGCGACGGCCAGCCAGTCGACGGACTGGACCAGCGACTCGGCGAGGGGCTGGGCGCTCATCGGGTGCCTCCTGCGAGGAGCTGGTGCACGGCCGGGTCGGTCAGGCCGAGCAGGGCCCTCGGCCACAGTCCGGCGGCGACGGTGAGGGCGACGAGCGGGGTCCAGGCGGCGAACTCGTAGCCGCGTACGTCGGCGAGCTTCGGGACTTCCTGTTCGACGCCGCCCATGCAGACGCGGCGGACCACGATCAGCATGTACGCGGCCGTCAGCAGCGTGCCGAACGCGCCGATCGCCATGAAGGTGAGGAAGGCCGGCCGGCTGAGGTCGGCGGCGGGCTTGAACGCGCCGAACAGGGCCAGCATCTCGCCCCAGAACCCGGCGAGCCCGGGCAGCCCGAGCGAGGCGACGGCGCCGAACGCGAGGAGGCCGCCGAGGCGCGGGGCCTTGCCGTACAGCGCGGCGCCGGTCTCCTCGGCGAGGGTGTCCAGGTCGGTCGTGCCCGTGCGGTCCTTCAGCGCGCCGACCAGGAAGAAGAGGAGGCCGGTGATGAGGCCGTGGGCGATGTTGGCGAACAGGGCGCCGTTGACACCGGTCGGGGTCATGGTGGCGACGCCCAGCAGCACGAAGCCCATGTGGCCGACGGAGGAGTAGGCGATCAGCCGCTTGAGATCGCCCTTCGCGCCCCGCTTGGCCAGCGCCAGACAGGCCAGGGACCCGTAGATGATCCCGACGACGGCGAACGCGGCGATGTACGGCGCGAAGGTGTGGAAGCCGTGCGGCGCCACCGGCAGCAGGATCCGGACGAACCCGTACGTACCCATCTTCAGCAGGACACCGGCCAGCAGCACCGAGCCGACGGTCGGCGCCGCGGTGTGGGCGTCCGGCAGCCAGCTGTGGAACGGCCACATCGGCGACTTCACCGCCAGCCCGATCCCGATCGCCAGAACGGCGATGACCTGCACGGATGCGGTCAGCGACCGGCCGTTGTCAGTGGCGAGTGCCACCATGTCGAACGTGCCCGCCTTGATGCCGATCAGGAGCAGGCCGAGCAGCATGACCACGGAGCCGAGCAGCGTGAACAGGATGAACTTCCACGCGGCCCGGGCCCGGCCCTCGCCACCCCAGCGGGCGATGAGGAAGTACATCGGGATGAGCACCATCTCGAACGCGAGGAAGAACAGCAGCAGATCGAGGACGGCGAAGGTCGCGAGGGTGCCGGACTCCAGCAGGAGCAGCAGCGCGACGAACGCCTTCGGGGAGCCGCCCGCGGGCGGCTTGAAGTAGGAGTACAGCGCGCACAGGAAGGTCAGCAGCGCGGTCAGGACGACGAGGGGGAGGGAGATGCCGTCGATGCCGAGGTGGATCCGCACGTCGAGCGCGGGGATCCAGCTGATGTCCGTCGTGGCCTGCATCTTCGACGGGTGGTCGTGGTCGAAGCCGAGCGCGAGGACGATCGCGGCGATGAGGATCGCGCCGGTCACGGTCACGCCGTGCCGCAGCACGGCCTGCGCGGGCGACTTCCCCTTCAGCCCGGGCGGGGCCGGGAGGAGGGCGGCGACGGCGCCGAGGAGCGGGCCGACGACGACGAATGCCAGAAGGAACTGCATCACGGACTCGTTGATATCGATCACGCCTGCTCACGCTCCCGTGGCGACGAGGACGACGGCGACCGCCAGGAGGACGGTGCCGGCGAGCAGCGCGCTCACATAGGTCTGCACATTGCCGGTCTGCGCCCGCCGTACGGCGGCCCCGAGCAGCCGGGGAAGGGCGGCCGCGCCCTGTACGTAGGTCTCGACGACCTCGCGGTCGAGGAACCGGACGAGGCTCGCTCCGGCCTGGACCGGAAGGACGAACAGTGCCGCGTACACGGCGTCCAGGTGAAAGCCGGCGGCCGCGTGGCGGCGCAGCGGGCCGAGCAGCAGCCGCGCCGGGTCCGCCGGGTCGGGCGCGTAGGCGATGTCGCCGTAGGCCGGCTCGTGGGTGGCGATGGCCTCGGCCTCGACCAGCCCGGCGTCCTCCTCCGGATGGGCGGCGACCGCGCCCAGCGGGACCCGGGCGGCCAGCTGGGTGGTGCGCTGCCAGGCGCCGTAGGTCAGCAGCCCGCCGACCACGGCGAGGCCTGTGCCCAGGATGGAGGTGAGCAGGGTCGGGGTCAGGTCGCGGCCGTCGAACCAGCGGGGCAGGACGCGGTAGGCGAGCCCTCCGAAGGCGAGGGACGGCACGGCGAGGACCCACAGCACCACGGTCATCGTCAGCGGCTGGCGGCCGTGGTCGGGGGCCTCGGCGCCCCGGCCGCGGAAGGCCAGCAGCCACAGCCGCGCCGCGTAGGCGGCGGTGAGCAGGGCGGTGAGCAGACCGGCGACGAGGACGATCCAGCCGGCGGCGCAGGGGGCGTGGTCCGGATGGCCGTCGACCACGTGCTCGGCGGCGCCGAGGACGGACTCCTTGGAGAAGAAGCCGCTGAACGGCGGGACCGCGGCGAGTGCGAGGAGCGCCACGGTCATCGTCCAGTAGGCGTCCGGAACACGGTCGCGCAGGTGACTCATCCGGGACATGGCGGCCAGTGAGTTGGTGCCGGAGGCGTGGATGATCACGCCGGCCGCGAGGAACAGCAGCGCCTTGAAGGCGCCGTGGGACAGGAGGTGGAAGACGGCGGCACCGCGGTCGCCGACGGCGAGGGCACCGGTCATGTAGCCGAGCTGGCCGATCGTCGAGTAGGCGAGGACGCGCTTGATGTCGTCCTGGGCGAGCGCGGCGAGACCGGAGCCCACCATCGTGACGGCGGCCATGACGGCCAGCACGGTCATCGCGGCCCGGGAGGCCTCGAACACCGGGAGGAGACGGGCGACGAAGTAGACACCGGCGGCGACCATCGTCGCGGCGTGGATCAGCGCGGAGACGGGTGTGGGGCCGGCCATCGCGTCCGGGAGCCAGGTGTGCAGCGGGAACTGTGCCGACTTGCCCGCGACGCCCGCGAGGAGCAGCAGGGCGATCACCGTCGGATGGTGCAGGTTGCCGCTCGCGACGGCGCCGAGGACGCGGGTGATGCGGAAGGACCCGGCGTCGGTGGCGAGGGCGAACAGGCCGATGAGGAACGGCACGTCGCCGAGCTTGGTGACCAGGAAGGCCTTCAGGGAGGCGGCGCGGGCCTCGGGCGTCTCCCAGTAGTGGCCCACCAGGAAGTAGGAGCAGATGCCCATGACTTCCCAGCCGACCAGCAGCACGATCAGGTCGCCGGAGTAGACGACCAGAAGCATCGCGGAGGTGAACAGGGAGACGAGGGCGGCGTACGAGGGGTAGCGCGGGTCGTCGCGCAGATAGCCCGTCGAGTAGATCTGCACGCAGGCCGCGACGAACGCGACCAGGATCGCGACGAGCGCGGCGAAGCCGTCGATGTGCAGCGCCAGCTCGATGGGGACCGAGCCGGTGGGCGTCAGCTCGGTGTGGGCGTCGATGGCCTGACCGCCGCCCTGGCGTGCGGCGACCAGCGCCGCCAGGACGAGCGAGGCCAGCGGCGGCAGCACGGCGAGCGGGCGGATGAACCCGGGCGCGGTGCGGCCGAACAGAAGTCCTGCCGCGGCGCCGAGGAACGGCAGCAGGGGGACGAGGGCGGCGAGGGTGGTCGTGGTCACGCGGTGGCCTCAGCCTTCTCGGCCGCGGAGGAGCCCGGTCCCTCGGTGCCGGGGCCCTCGGCGGTGTCGCGGAGCTTGTCGATGTCGGAGGTGCCGCGGTTGCGGTAGACGGCGAGCACGATCGCCAGGCCGATGCCGATCTCGGCGGCGGCGATGGTGACGGTGAACAGGGTCAGCGCCTGGCCGGAGTGCAGGGTGTCCTTCGCGGCCCGGCTGAGCCAGACGTCGAAGGCGACGAGGTTGAGATTGACGGCGTTGAGCATCAGCTCGACGGACATCAGGACCAGGATCGCGTTGCGGCGGGCGAGGACGCCATACAGGCCGGTGCAGAACAGGAGGGCGGAGAGTACGGCCGGGTAGGCGAGGTGCATCAGCGGGCGCCTTCCTGCTCGACCGGGTGAATTCCGGAATCCGTGACGGAGGGGGAACTCTCCGTGACTCCCCGGGAGTTCACAGGGGGAGGGTTCGACTCCGCCTTCGCCTTGCGGGACAGGACGATCGCGCCGACCAGGGCCGCGAGGAGCAGGACGGACAGGGCCTCGAAGGGCAGCACCCAGTTGCGGAACAGGCTCTCGCCGGTGACCCGGGTGGAGCCGGCGGCCGGGCCGTTCAGGTCGATCCAGGTGGTGCGGAAGGCGTCGACGACGACCCAGACCAGGGCGACGGCGGCGGCGACCGCGACGGTCAGGGCGGCCCAGCGGTTGCCGGAGTCGGCGTCCGGGGAGCGGCCGATGGGGGCCTTGGTGAGCATCAGACCGAACAACAGGAGGACGACGACGGAACCGACGTAGATCAGGACCTGCACCCAGGCGATGAACTCGGCCGTGAGCAGCAGGTACTCCACGGCGAGACCACCGAGCGCGACCACCAGCCACAGGGCGGCGTGCACCAGCTGGCGGGTGGTGACGGTGACGAGCGCGGCGCCGAAGGTGACCAGGCCGACGAGGAGGAAGGCGACCTCGACGCCGGTCGGGGACAGGAAGCCGTGTGAGGCCGCGGCGAAGTGCATGCCGGTACGACCCGCGGCCGGGCTCAGGGTCGAGGCGAGGGTCACGACGCGCCCTCCCCCGGTTCGGCCTGCGTGGCCGCCAGCTTCTCGGCGGTCTTGCGGGCGGCGGCGACCTCCTTCGGCTCCTCGGCGGCGGGGTCGAGGGCCGGCGGGGCCGGGACGGTCCACATCCACTCGCGGAGCTTGTCCCGCTCATGGGTGAGGTCACGGATGTCGGTCTCGGCGTACTCGAACTCCGGGGACCAGAACAGGGCGTCGAAAGGACACACCTCGATGCAGATACCGCAGTACATGCACAGGGAGAAGTCGATGGCGAACCGGTCGAGGACGTTGCGGCTGCGTTCGCGGCCGCCCGGGGCGGCGGGCGGGACGGTCTCCTTGTGGGAGTCGATGTAGATGCACCAGTCGGGGCACTCACGGGCGCAGAGCATGCAGACCGTGCAGTTCTCCTCGAACAGGCCGATCACGCCACGCGTGCGGGGCGGCAGTTCGGGCTGGGCGTCCGGGTACTGCTCGGTGACCGTCTTCCTGGTCATCGTGCGGAGGGTGACGGCCAGGCCCTTGGCGAGGCCGGAGCCGGGAATGGGGGCCATCAGGAGATCACCACCTTGACGATGCCGGTGAGGGCGATCTGGGCGAGGGAGAGGGGGACGAGGAGGGTCCAGGACAGCTTCTGGAGCTGGTCCTCGCGCAGCCGCGGGTAGGTGACGCGGAGCCAGATGACGAGGAAGGCGAGGATCGCGGTCTTCAGCAGGGTCCACAGCCAGCCCAGGCCGTCGTGGCCCCACGGGCCGTGCCAGCCGCCCAGGAAGAGGACGGTGGTCAGGCCGCACAGGACGACGATCCCGGCGTACTCGGCGAGGAGGAAGAGTGCGAACCGCAGACCGGTGTACTCGGTGTACGCGCCGAAGATGATCTCCGAGTCGGCGACAGGCATGTCGAACGGCGGGCGCTGCAGCTCGGCGAGTCCGGCGACGAAGAAGACGACCGCGCCGACGATCTGCCAGGGCACCCACCACCAGTGGAAGGCGTGCAGGATGCCGGGCAGGGAGACCGTGCCCGCCGCCATCGCGACCGAGGCGGCGGCGAGCAGCATCGGCAGTTCGTAGGCGAGCAGCTGGGCGGCCGTGCGCAGACCGCCGAGCAGGGAGAACTTGTTCGCGCTGGCCCAGCCGGCCATGAGCGAGCCGAGTACGCCGACGCCCATCACGGCGAGCACGAAGAACACACCGGCGTCGAGGACTTGGCCGACGGCGCCGTTGCTCGGGCCGATCGGGATGGCGAGCAGCACGAGGAGGTACGGCAGCAGGGCGACGGCGGGGGCGAGCTGGAAGACGCGCCGGTCGGCGCCGGCCGGGACCACGTCCTCCTTCTGTGCGAACTTCACGCCGTCCGCGATGAGCTGAGCCCAGCCGTGGAAGCCACCGGCGTACATCGGGCCGAGCCGGCCCTGCATGTGCGCCATCACCTTGTGCTCGGTCTGGCCGACGATCAGCGGGAAGGTGAGGAAGACGACGAACACGACCACGAGTCGCAGGGCGACGTCCAACGCGCCGTTCACTGCGGGCCTCCTTGGGTGGTGTCGTCGTTGGGCTCGGGTTCGGCCTCGGGGTTGTCGGGGGTGGCGGGCTCGTCGTCGGTGGGGAGGCCGTTACCGGTGCCGGCGGGCCGTTCGGATTGCTGCTCGGCCTGTACGGCTTCGGTGGGGGCCTGCCCAGGCTTCGCAGACGCCCGCTCAGGTTCCGTCGAGGCCTGCTCGGGCTCCGCAGGGGTCCGCCCCGGTTCCTCCGGCGCCTGTTCGGGGGCCGCCGGGGCCTGTTCGGGCTCCTCGAAGGCCGGGCGGGCGTGGTGCCATGGGGCGTCCGAGCTGCGCGGGGTCGTGCTCCGGCGGGCGGGACGGGCGGCGCCTTCCGGTGCCGTCGGCTCATCCGTGGCCGGTGCCTCCGGTTCAGGAGCCCGGGGTCGCTGTGAGGCCGAGCCTTCCGAGGCGCTGCGGGCGCGACGCGGACGGGCCGGGGCAGGGCCGGGCTCATGGGCCACGGAGGCCTCGGTGGCCGGGCCCTCCGCTGCCGCATCCGCCGCGGTCTGGGTCGCGTCGCCCTCGGCCGCCGCCTGCTTGAGCCCGGCCGCGTCCTGGGGCGCCCGCGTCTGGCTCACCGAGCCCTCGCCGGCACTCCGCATCCGGCGCGGCCGCGCACCGGCAGCGCCCACAGCCCCGCCGGCCCCTGCAGCCCCGCCGGTCCCTGTAGTTCCTGCTCCGGCAGCCCCGCTCGCCCCGCCGGCCGCAGCAGCCTCGTCCGTCGGCTCGGGCGGGGCGGCCTGCGCGGTCTGGCCGACCGCACCCTCCGCCGCTGTGCGGGTGCGTCGTACCGGGCGGTCTCCGGCCGCGGCCGCGCGAGCCGCCGGGCGTTCGCCCGCCGCTCGGCCCGCGCCGCGCGCCGGGCGGGCCGGGGCAGGGGGCAGCTGACCCTTCAGGGGGCCCCACTCGTTGGGGTCGGGCACGCCCGGGGGGAGCATCTGGCGGCGCTTGGGGCCGCCGTGCTCGGATTCGCCGGGCTCCTTGGCGCCGGGCCAGGCCTTGGCGACACGCGCGGCGAGGACGAAGTCCTTGCGCAGCGGGTGGCCCTCGAAGGTCTCCGGGAGGAGCAGGTGCTCCAGGCCCGGGTGACCTTCGAACACCACGCCGAACATCTCGTGGGTCTCGCGCTCGTGCCAGGCCGCGCCCGCGTAGACCCCCACGGCGGAGGGCAGCGCCGGCGCCTCGTGCGGGACGGTCGTGCGGACGAGGAGGCGGCGGACCGGGCCCAGCGCGACGACATGGGCGGAGACGCGGAAGCCCGTGCCCGGTTCGTCGACCGCGCTCAGCCAGTCGAAGTAGCTGCAACCCAGGGTCGTACGGGCCGTCTCCAGGGCGGTGAGCCAGGAGGACGGCGGCACGTCCACGGTCAGGAGGTCGTAGGACTCCTCGGCCGTGGCGTCCGTACCGAAGAGGTCCTCGACCGGGGCGGGCAGCCAGCCGACCGTGCTCATCGGGCATCCCCCTCACCGGCGGGGGCGGGTGGCTTCACCAGGTCGCTGGTCAGGGCGGCCGCCGACGGCCGGGAGTGGCCGTACCGCTCCCTCAGGGACTCGCGGGCGATCTTCTCCTGGAGCTTGAGGATGCCCTGGAGCAGCGCCTCCGGGCGCGGCGGGCAGCCGGGGACGTAGACGTCGACCGGGATGATCTGGTCGACGCCCTTCGTCACCGAGTACGAGTCCCAGTAGGGGCCGCCGCAGTTGGAGCAGGCGCCGAAGGAGATGACGTACTTCGGCTCGGGCATCTGCTCGTACAGACGCTTGACGGCCGGGGCCATCTTGTCCGTGACCGTGCCCGACACCACCATCAGGTCGGCCTGGCGCGGGCCCGGGGCGAACGGGATCACGCCGAGGCGGATGAAGTCGTGGCGGGCCATCGACGCGGCGATGAACTCGATCGCACAGCAGGCGAGGCCGAAGTTGAAGACCCAGAGCGAGTACCGGCGGCCCCAGTTCAGGACCACCTTCATCGGCTCGGGGGCCAGGCGGGCGAGTGCGCCCAGCCGCTTCGGCTCCGGGAGCGACACAGGGGTGGGGGTCACGTCCATGTCAGGACGCCCTTCTTGTATGCGTACAGCAGGCCCACGGCGAGGAAGCCGAGGAAGACGAACATCTCCACGAGCGTCGTCGCGCCGTAGCCGGGGGCGGCGAAGACCGTCGCCCAGGGGAACAGGAAGATCGAGTCGACGGCGAAGATGACGTACAGGAAGGCGTAGACGTAGTAGCGGACCTGGGTGTGGGCCCAGCCCTCGCCGACGGGGTCGACGCCGCACTCGTAGGTCAGCAGTTTCTCGGGGGTCGGCACGACCGGGCGCAGCAGGCGGCCCGCGCCGAAGGCGACCGCGACGAACAGCACGCCGATCAGCGCGAGCAGGCCCACGACCGAGTAGGACCGGAAGTAGCCGGCCGCGATGACGTTCGCCGCGGCGGCCGTCGAGTCCCCCAACGTCTCCCGCACCGTCCGACCTCGCTCCCTGACATCATTCGACGATCTGTACGCACGGGAGTCTAGGCCCTGATAAAGAGCCAGTAAGCAGCCCGTCACGCCGTGGGACAGATGGCGGCGACGGCCGACGTGTGCGGGGTGGGGTTTTCCCCCGTCGGCGGAGGGCGTGTACCGCATGGCGCGGAGGGTGCACGGCACGGCAGGCTGACCGTCATGACCGCTACCAGCTCAGCCGTCGACCGGGCCGACGGCACCGACCCTCTGCCTCCGATCCGGCCGGCGTACGACGCGCACACGTGGAAGGAGATCCTGTATCTCCTGCTGAACCTGCCGGTGGCGGTGTTCGGCTTCGTCTACGCGATCACTGTGCTGTCCGTCGGCGGGTCCCTGACGATCACCGTCGTCGGCCTGCCGCTGCTGGCGCTCAGTCTGCTGGGTGCCCGGCAGCTGGGGAAGCTGGAGCGGGCCCGCGCGCGAAGGCTGCTCGGGGTGCGGGTGGAGGAGCCGACCCCGCTGCCGCTCGCGAAGAGCGGCGCGCTGACGCAGCGGCTGTGGATGGCGCTGAAGGACCCGGTGGGCTGGCGGACGCTGCTGTACGACGTCATCCGGCTGCCCTGGGGCATCCTCACCTTCTGCACCGTACTGACCTCGCTGTTCGTGCTGTGGCCGGTGCTGCCGTACCTGGCGCGGGGCCTGGCGAACGTGGACCGCTTCCTGGTGCGCGGGCTGCTGTCGCCCTCGGACGAGCTGGAGCGCCGTATCGCCGAGCTGGAGTCGGACCGCGGGGTGGTGGTCGACACGGCCGCCGCCGATCTGCGGCGCATCGAGCGGGACCTGCACGACGGGGCCCAGGCGCGGCTGGTCAACCTGGCCATGGGGCTCGGTCTGGCCAAGGAGAAGCTGCTGGAGGATCCCGACTCGGCGGCGGCGATGGTGGAGGAGGCGCACGGCGAGGTGAAGCTGGCCCTCCAGGAGCTGCGCGACCTCGCCCGCGGCATCCATCCGGCCGTACTCACCGACCGGGGCCTGGACGCGGCCCTGTCCTCGGTCGCCACCCGCTGCACGGTGCCGGTGAAGGTGACCGTGACCCTGCCGGACCGCCCGGCACCGGCCATCGAGGGCATCGCCTACTTCACGGTCTCCGAGCTGCTGCAGAACATCAGCAAACACAGCGGGGCCCGCTCCGCGTCGGTGGACGTGTGGCGCGCGGAGGACCGGCTGCTCATCCAGGTCCAGGACGACGGCCGGGGCGGCGCCCGACTCCAGGACGGCACCGGCATGCGCGGCCTCGCGGAGCGCCTGGGCGCCGTGGACGGCCTGTTCGACCTCGACTCCCCACCCGGCGGCCCGACGGTGGTCACAGCCGAGCTGCCGTGGCGGGACCGCAGGGAGTAGCCGGCGGGTCCGTACCCGAGTGCCGGCGCCCGCGACCCCCTAAGGGGCGTGGGGACCTGCGCGACCGGCCACGACGGCCCCGCAGCGAGCCGACGGCAGAACCCCCTACGGCGATCCGCAACCAACGGCACCAAACCACCGCACCGAAGACAAGGTGGCCCAGCCGCCGGAGGCCATGGTGGGGAAAACCCCCGCCCCGAGACGCCGACGACCTCCATGGCCCGCGACCCCCCGGCGCACGACCCTGGAAACACGGCTGAACCGCCGCTCACACGACGAGAACGGGACGCGATCGATGGCCATGGAGTACGGACAGGGATACGGGCGGGAGGACGAACGGACCCGCACCGGCTTTCGGCTCCCTCCCGCCCTGCGGGCACCGTTCGAGGCGCGCAGCTGGCGCGAGTTCGGCTATGTCCTGCTGAGCCTGCCGATCTCGATCGTGCTGTTCACCTGGACGGTGACCATGGCGTCGCTCGGCGCGGGCCTGCTGGTGACCTTCCTCGGCGTCCCGGTCCTCGCGGCGGCGCTGGCCGGCTGCCGGGGTTTCGGCGCGTTGGAGCGGGCGCGGGCGCGCGGGCTGCTGCGGCTGGAGGTGGCCGAGCCCGAGCCGCTGCGGATGCGCAAGCCGGGCGTGCCGGCCTGGATGGGCGCGGTGCTCAAGAGCGGCACCTCCTGGCGGAACATGTTGTACGCGCTGGTGCAGTTCCCGTGGGCGGTGTTCTCGTTCTCGGTGGCGGTGAGCCTGTGGGCGACGGGCTGGACGCTGCTGACGTACCCGCTGTGGTTCTGGGTCTTCCCGGCATACGCCGGCCAGGGCGGCATCCAGCTGTACGGCGACCAGCACCACAGCGTCTATCTCGACAACCCCTTCGAGATCACCGTGACCGCGCTGGTGGGGATGCTGTTCACGCTGGCCACGCCGTGGATCGTACGGGCCCTGACGACGGTGGACGGACTGCTGGTCCGGGGCCTGCTGGGGCCCTCGCCGCTGTCGGCGCGGGTGGTGGAGCTGGAGTCGGACCGCGGGGTGGTGGTCGACACGGCCGCCGCCGATCTGCGGCGCATCGAGCGGGACCTGCACGACGGGGCCCAGGCGCGGCTGGTCAACCTGGCGATGGACCTGGGGCTGGCGAAGGAGAAGCTGCGGGAGGATCCGCGGGCGGCGGCGGCGATGGTGGAGGAGGCGCACGGCGAGGTGAAGACGGCGCTGCAGGAGCTGCGCGACCTCGCCCGCGGCATCCACCCGGCCGTGCTGACCGACCGCGGCCTGGACGCGGCGCTGTCCTCGGTCGCCTCGCGCTGCACGGTGCCGGTGCGGGTGGAGGTCGATCTGCCGGCCCGCCCGGCACCGGCCATCGAGGGCATCGCCTACTTCACGGTCTCCGAGCTGCTGCAGAACGTCAGCAAGCACAGCCGGGCCCGCTCCGCGTCGGTGGACGTGTGGCGCGCGGAGGACCGGCTGATGCTGCAGGTGATCGACGACGGCGTCGGTGGCGCGGACGCCTCCCGCGGCACGGGCCTGGCCGGTCTCGCCGGCCGCCTGGACGCGGTGGACGGCGTCCTCGTGGTGGACTCCCCGGAAGGCGGACCCACCCGGGTGATCGCGGAACTGCCCTGGCGCACCTGACGCGAGGACCCGGCCCGGCCTTTCCCGCCTCCGCCCCGGGGGCGGGATTGTGCTGGTGCCGCGAGCGGCGCGTACCGAATGCTGGAATGCTGGACCCCCGTACGAGACCTGCGTAGGGACCATGGGGGGCCGGGAGATCGTGGAGGACAGGGTGCGGGTGGTCATCGCCGAGGACTCAGTGCTGCTCAGGGAGGGCCTGACCCGGCTGCTGACCGACCGCGGGCACGACGTCGTGGCCGGCGTCGGGGACGCGGAGGCCCTGGTGAAGACCGTCGCCGACCTGGACGCCCAGGGCGAGCTGCCCGACGTGGTGGTGGCGGACGTACGGATGCCGCCGACGCACACCGACGAGGGCGTACGGGCGGCCGTACGGCTGCGGAAGACCCACCCGGGGCTCGGGGTGCTGGTGCTGTCGCAGTACGTGGAGGAGCGGTACGCCACCGAACTGCTGGCCGGTTCCAGCCGGGGCGTGGGCTATCTGCTCAAGGACCGGGTCGCCGAGGTGCGCGAGTTCGTCGACGCGGTGGTGCGGGTGGCCCAGGGCGGTACGGCGCTCGACCCCGAGGTGGTCGCGCAGCTGCTCGGCCGCAGCCGCAAGCAGGACGTGCTGGCGGGGCTCACCCCGCGGGAGCGCGAAGTGCTGGGGCTGATGGCGGAGGGGCGCACGAACTCGGCGATCGCCAGGCAGCTGGTGGTCAGTGACGGCGCCGTGGAGAAGCACGTCAGCAACATCTTCCTGAAGCTCGGGCTGGCCCCGAGCGAAGGGGACCACCGGCGTGTTCTGGCCGTACTGACCTATCTGAACTCCTGATCCGAAGAACACTGTGTCAGCAGGGCGTCAGACGGTCCGGCTTCTGTGGGAAGTCCGGGTACCCGGATGGAAGACAGGAGGAGGCGACCGGGGAAGGACGCCCTGACACCTCAGTGCCGACTCGATGTCGTCCATTCTGTGGATCGCCTCGGGAAGGCGACCCTAACCGACGTAGGGTTGATCCTGGGATGGTCCGTGGGACGACCACGCCCCGGACAGCCGCCTCGAAGGAGGTCCAGTTCAGTGACCAGCCAGGTCAGCAGCCAGGCGGAGCAGACCGACGGAGCCGTCGTCGGAGAACAGCGCAAACCGGGCGGCGCCAAGGACGTGCGGCGCCTGGACCGGGTGATCATCCGGTTCGCGGGGGACTCGGGTGACGGCATGCAGCTCACCGGTGACAGGTTCACCTCGGAGACCGCGTCCTTCGGCAACGACCTCTCCACCCTGCCCAACTTCCCCGCCGAGATCCGCGCGCCCGCCGGCACCCTGCCCGGCGTCTCCAGCTTCCAGCTCCACTTCGCCGACCACGACATCCTCACTCCGGGCGACGCGCCGAACGTCCTGGTCGCGATGAACCCGGCCGCGCTGAAGGCGAACATCGGCGATCTGCCGCGCGGCGCCGAGATCATCGTCAACACCGACGAGTTCACCAAGCGCGCCCTGCAGAAGGTCGGCTACGACGCCTCCCCGCTGGACGACGGCTCGCTGGACGGCTACAACCTGCACCCGGTGCCGCTGACCACCCTCACGGTGGAGGCGCTGAAGGAGTTCGACCTCTCCCGCAAGGAGGCCGAGCGCAGCAAGAACATGTTCGCGCTGGGTCTGCTGTCGTGGATGTACCACCGGCCGACCGAGGGCACCGAGAAGTTCCTGAAGTCCAAGTTCGCGAAGAAGCCGCAGATCATGGCGGCGAACATCGCCGCGTTCCGGGCGGGCTGGAACTTCGGCGAGACGACGGAGGACTTCGCGGTCTCCTACGAGGTCGCCCCGGCCGCCAAGGCCTTCCCCGTGGGCACCTACCGCAACATCTCCGGCAACCTCGCCCTGGCCTACGGCCTGATCACCGCGTCCCAGCAGGCGGACCTGCCGCTGTTCCTGGGCTCGTACCCGATCACCCCGGCATCCGACATCCTGCACGAGCTGAGCAAGCACAAGAACTTCGGCGTGCGGACCTTCCAGGCCGAGGACGAGATCGCGGGCATCGGCGCGGCGCTGGGCGCGGCGTTCGGCGGTTCGCTCGCGGTGACGACGACGTCCGGTCCCGGGATCGCGCTGAAGAGCGAGACGATCGGGCTCGCGGTCTCCCTGGAGCTGCCGCTGCTCGTGGTCGACATCCAGCGCGGCGGCCCGTCCACGGGTCTGCCGACCAAGACCGAGCAGGCGGACCTGCTGCAGGCGATGTTCGGCCGCAACGGCGAGGCCCCGGTGCCGATCGTCGCGCCGAAGACGCCGGCGGACTGCTTCGACGCCGCCCTGGAGGCGGCACGGATCGCCCTGACCTACCGCACCCCGGTGATGCTGCTGTCCGACGGCTACCTGGCCAACGGCTCCGAGCCGTGGCGAATCCCCGACCTGCACGAACTGCCCGATCTGCGGGTGCAGTTCGCCTCCGGCCCGAACCACACCCTGGACGAGGGCACCGAGGTCTTCTGGCCGTACAAGCGCGACCCCGAGACCCTCGCCCGGCCATGGGCGCTCCCGGGCACCCCGGGACTTGAGCACCGCATCGGCGGCATCGAGAAGCAGGACGGCACGGGCAACATCTCCTACGACCCGGCCAACCACGACTTCATGGTCCGCACCCGGCAGGCCAAGGTCGACGGCGTCGAGGTCCCCGACATCGAGGTGGACGACCCGCACGGCGCGACCACCCTGGTACTGGGCTGGGGCTCCACCTACGGGCCGATCACGGCGGCGGTACGGCGGCTGCGCCGCTCCGGCGAGGCGATCGCCCAGGCCCACCTGCGCCACCTCAACCCCTTCCCGCGGAATCTGGGTGAGGTCCTGAAGCGGTACGACAAGGTGGTCATCCCCGAGATGAACCTCGGGCAGCTCGCCACCCTGATCCGGGCGAAGTACCTGGTCGACGCCCACTCCTACACCCAGGTCAACGGCATGCCGTTCAAGGCGCAACAGCTCGCCGCGGCGCTGAAGGAGGCCATCGATGACTGACACCGGCAACGGGCTGCTGCAGCTGGTCCCCAAGGCCGAGGCCAAGCAGTCGATGAAGGACTTCAAGTCGGACCAGGAGGTGCGCTGGTGCCCGGGCTGCGGCGACTACGCGATCCTCGCCGCCGTGCAGGGCTTCATGCCGGAGCTGGGGCTGGCGAAGGAGAACATCGTCTTCGTCTCCGGCATCGGCTGCTCCTCCCGCTTCCCGTACTACATGAACACCTACGGGATGCACTCCATCCACGGCCGCGCCCCCGCCATCGCCACCGGCCTGGCCACGAGCAGGCGGGATTTGTCGGTGTGGGTGGTCACCGGTGACGGCGACGCGCTGTCGATCGGCGGCAACCACCTGATCCACGCCCTGCGCCGCAACGTCAACCTGAAGATCCTGCTGTTCAACAACCGGATCTACGGCCTGACCAAGGGCCAGTACTCGCCGACCTCCGAGCTGGGCAAGATCACCAAGTCGACGCCGATGGGCTCGCTGGACGCGCCGTTCAACCCGGTGTCGCTGGCGATCGGCGCGGAGGCGTCCTTCGTCGCCCGCACCATCGACTCCGACCGCAAGCATCTGACCGAGGTGCTGCGCGCGGCCGCCGACCACCCGGGCACCGCGCTGATCGAGATCTACCAGAACTGCAACATCTTCAACGACGGCGCCTTCGACGCCCTGAAGGACAAGCAGCAGGCCGAGGAGGCCCTGATCCGGCTGGAGCACGGACAGCCGATCCGCTTCGGGGGCGCCGGCGCGCGCGGCGTCGTACGCAACCGGGTCACAGGTGACCTGGAGGTCGTCACGGTGACGCCGGAGAACGAGGCGGACATCCTGGTCCACGACGCCCACGCCGCGTCCCCGACCACCGCCTTCGCCCTCTCCCGGCTCGCCGACCCCGACACCCTGCACCACACTCCGATCGGTGTCTTCCGCTCGGTCGACCGGCCGGTCTACGACACGGCGATGGCCGAGCAGCTGGACACCGCGATCGAGCAGAAGGGCAAGGGCGACCTGGCCGCGCTGCTGGCGGGCGGGGACACCTGGACGGTCATCGGCTGAGGACGCCCTCGGCTTGGCTACGAGGCCCGGGACCGGACGTCCCGGGCCTCGTCGTATGCCCGGCGGGCGCCGAGGACGTCGTCCATGCGCCGCTCGGTCCACCGGGCCAGTGCGCGCACCTGCTCCGCCGCCTCGCGGCCCAGACCCGTCAGGGAGTAGTCGACGCGCGGCGGGATGACGGGCTTGGCGTCCCGGTGGACGAGACCGTCGCGCTCCAGGGTCTGGAGGGTCTGCGTGAGCATCTTCTCGCTCACGCCACGCCCGCCGAGACCGCTGATCGCCCGGCGCAGTTCGCTGAAGCGGTACGGGCGTTCGAGGAGCTGGATCAGCACCAGCACACCCCAGCGGCTGGTGATGTGCTCCAGGACCAGGCGGTGGGGGCACATGGCCTCGCCGTCACCCTTCCAGTCACTTACCGACATGACCGTACCTTACTTCAAAGTGGCTACTTTCGTTTGGTTAGCGCCCATCCTAGGGTGAGTGTCAAACGAGAGTCACGGCACCCCACAAGGAGTTCTGAACCATGAGCATCGTCGTCACCGGAGCCACCGGACACCTCGGCCGGCACGTAGTGGAGCAGCTGCTGGAGAAGGTACCCGCGGAGCAGATCACCGCCGTCGTGCGCGACGAGGCGAAGGCCGCCGACTTCGCCTCCCGCGGGGTGAAGCCGGCCGTCGCCGACTACAACGCGCCCGAGACTTTCGACGGCCTGTTCGCCGCCGGTGACAAGGTGCTGCTGATCTCGGGCAACGAGTTCGACAGGGGCCGGGTGCAGCAGCACAAGGTCGTCATCGACGCCGCGCAGGCGGCCGGTGTGGCGCTGCTCGCCTACACCAGCGCCCCGGGCAGCCTCACCGCCGCGCTCGCGGACGACCACCGGGCGACGGAGGAGGTGCTGCTCGCCTCCGGCCTGCCGTACACCCTGCTGCGCAACGGCTGGTACCACGAGAACTACACCGAGAACCTGGCCCCGGTGCTGGAGCACGGCGCGGTCGTCCAGGCCGCCGGCGACGGGCGGGTCTCCTCGGCCGCCCGCGCCGACTACGCCGCCGCGGCGGTCGCGGTGCTGACCGGCGAGGGTCACGAGAACAAGACCTACGAGCTGGGCGGCGACGAGGCGTGGGGCTTCGCCGAGTACGCGGCCGAGCTGAGCCGGCAGACCGGCAAGGAGATCGTCTACAACGCGGTCTCCGTGGAGACCTTCGCCGACATCCTCACCGGCGCCGGGCTGCCCGGACCGCTGGCCACGATCCTGGCCGGCGTGGACGCCTCGATCGAGAAGGGCGAGCTGGTGGTCTCCTCCGGCGACCTGTCGCGGCTGACCGGCCGTCCCACCACCCCGCTGACGGAGGCGGTCACCGCCGCGCTCAAGGGCTGAGCGGCCCATGATCCACCGCGGCTGTCATGACCGTATGGCGATACGGCCATGACAGCCGCGGGTTTCGGCGCTACCTTCGTTCTCGCGTGTCTGATGCGAGAGGGAGGGCCCGGTGGCCGGGAAGTCCAAGGGTGAGCACCGAATAGGCCTGCTGAACGGCTTCGCCGCCTACGGCATGTGGGGCCTGGTGCCCCTGTTCTGGCCTTTGCTGAAGCCCGCCGGGGCGGTGGAGATCCTCGCTCACCGCATGGTGTGGTCCCTGCTCGTCGTCGCCGTCGCCCTGCTCTTCGTACGGCGCTGGGCGTGGGCCGGTGAGCTGCTGCGCCGGCCGCGCCGGCTCGCGCTCGTCGCCGTGGCCGCCGCCGTCATCACCGTGAACTGGGGCGTCTACATCTGGTCCGTGAACTCCGGTCATGTGGTCGAGGCCTCCCTCGGATACTTCATCAACCCGCTGGTGACCATCGCGATGGGCGTGCTGCTGCTCAAGGAGCGGCTACGGCCCGTGCAGTGGGCGGCGGTCGCCACCGGCCTCGCCGCCGTCGTCGTCCTGACCATCGGCTACGGCCGCCCGCCGTGGATCTCGCTCGTGCTCGCGTTCTCCTTCGCCACCTACGGCCTGGTCAAGAAGAAGGTCGCCCTCGGCGGCCTGGAGTCGCTGGCTGCCGAGACCGCGATCCAGTTCCTGCCCGCACTCGGCTATCTGCTGTGGCTCGGCGCGCACGGCAAGGCCAGCTTCACGAGCGGCGGGACCGGGCACGCCGCCCTCCTCGCCTCCACCGGCCTGGTCACCGCACTGCCCCTGGTCTGCTTCGGCGCGGCGGCCATCCGCGTGCCGCTGTCCACACTCGGCCTGCTGCAGTACCTGGCTCCCGTCTTCCAGTTCCTGCTCGGCATCCTGTACTTCCACGAGGCCATGCCGCCCGAGCGCTGGGCCGGATTCGCGCTGGTCTGGCTGGCCCTGATGCTGCTCACGGGCGACGCCCTGCGCTCGGCGCGGCGGACCAGGCAATCGCTCGTGGTGGCACGCGGCGACCGGGCCGAGTCCGCGGCGGTGGAGGCCTGACGGCCATTGTCAGTGCCGCGCGCTATAAGTGGCGACCATGTCGACACAGACGCCCGCACCACTGCACTGGAAGCTCGTCATCGACGCGGCCGACCCGCACGCCCAGGCCGACTTCTGGGCCGCCGCGCTGCACTACACGGCCGAGGACAACAGCGCCCTCGTCGAGCGGTTGCTGGCGGCCGGAGCGCTGCCCGGCGGGGCGACCGTCGAGTACCACGGCCGCCCGGCCTTCCGTGACCTGATCGCCGTACGGCATCCCGAGGATCCGTACGACCCGGACACCGGCACGGGGCTGGGCCGGCGCCTGCTCTTCCAACGTGTCCCGGAACCGAAGACGGTCAAGAACCGGCTCCACCTCGACCTGCACGCCGGCCCGGAACGGCGCGCGGCGGAGGTGGCACGCCTGGAGGGGCTGGGCGCGCGGGTGGTTCGCGAGGTGAAGGAGCCGGGCGGGCAGTGGCTGGTGATGACGGACCCGGAGGGCAACGAATTCTGCCTGCAGTAGGCGCGTTGCCCGGCGCCGGGTGCCACAGGTTACGACTGTGCGGCGCGGGCCGCCCGGTCGGTCAGGCGGACCATGCGGGCGCGGGCGGACTCCAGCGGGCGCGGGTCGTCGGCGGCGGGACCCGGCTCGGTGGTGAGGTCCGCCCACAGTGCGATGAGGTCGCGGCCCAGTCGCAGGCCCTCCTCGGGATCGCGCACCGCGCGCCACGCGGTCGCCGCGCTCTGCACGTTGCCGTAGGCGGCCTCCGCGTCCCGCGCCTGCCGGCGCAGCCGCGCGAGGTCCAGGGACTGCCGGCAGGCGCCGACCGGATCGCCTCCCAAGTAGGCGATGTAGGCCGACAGTTCGCGCAGGTGCAGCACCTCGGCATGGCCGGGGCCCAGCACGGTGGCCGCATCGGCGACCGTACGGTCGGCGAGCTGCGCCGCCGCCTCGATACGGCCGGATCGCACGGCCTCGTTGATCCGCGTCATCGGCTCGGTGAGCAACTCGGCCCCCTCCGCGGTCTCGGTCACGGGCTCGTCCCCGAGCACCTCCTCGGCGACGGCGTCGAAGCCCCGGGCGGGGGTCGGGGTCGGGGTGGTGGGGGCGGGCTCGGGCTCGGGGACGTAGGCGACGGGCGCCGGGGCCTTGGTGACCGGCATGACCGGCGCGGGGCCGAACTGTCCCGTCGGCGCCTGCACGGTCCCGGCCGGCACGGACGCCGACTGCTTCGGCGGGGACGCCTCCCGCACGCCCTCCGACGAAGGGTCGGCCGCCTGCGAAGGCACGGCCGCCTGCAAAGCCCCTGCCGCCGGTGGAGGGGCGTCCGCCGTGGTCGGCCGCTCCGGCGAAGCCGCGCCCGCGGCATCAGACTTCGCCGGTGCGGCCACGCGTACCGCCTGCCCCGTGACCCTGCTGGAGCCGTCCGCCGAGACCTCCAGGGGAACCACGCAGCCCGCCAAGTCGTCGCGGATCGTGGCGCGTATGGGGGCGCCGAGGCTTATGGCCAGACGCTGGAGGTGGTTGAGGACGGCCTGCTGGATCTCCTCCCCCGGCGACGCCACCACCGACGTCCCGCCCACCGACGCGCCTCCCGCGCCGAACACCCGGACCGGTACCACCGCCGGATGCGCCATGGGCTGCTGTGCCTGCTTCTTCTCGAAGCTGACTCGAGACATCGGCTTTCCCTCACTCCCCCGGCGTCGCGATCCGGTCGTACGCGTCCTGCCGACCAGTGTGTCGGTTCGCTTCGCTTTCCGCGTCACCGCAGCGTCACAGCCTCGCACCAGCCGCACCCTGGCGCGCATTACTTGCTTGTGCATAAAATGCACACGCCTCTATCTTTGTACGACCGCACACCCCGGGGGATCCCATGAGCCGTCGTTTTCTCTTCGTCCTGGGCAGCGCCCGCGCCGAGGGCAACACCGAACTGCTGGCCCGCGCGGCGGCCGAGCAGTTGCCCGCTGACACCGAACAGCGCTGGATCCGCCTGGCCGAGCACCCGCTGCCCGACTTCGTGGACCTGCGGCACGACAGCGACCACGTACGACCGCCGTCGGACAGCGCGACCGGGCTGCTGCTGGACGCCACCCTGGCGGCCACGGACATCGTGATCGCCTCGCCGCTGTACTGGTACTCGGTGTCCGGCCTCACCAAGCGCTACCTCGACTACTGGTCGGCCTGGCTGCGCACCCCGGACGTCGACTTCAAGGCGACCCTGGCCGGGCGCACCCTCTGGGGCATCGCCGCGCTCGCCCACGCCGAGCAGTCGGTCGCCGAGCCCTACACCGGCACGCTCAACAACTCGGCCGCCTACATGGGGATGCGCTTCGGCGGCGTCCTGCTGGGCAACGGCAGCGCTCCGGGTGACGTACTGAAGGACACCGATGCGCTGGCACGCGCCAAGACCTTCTTCGCCCAGGACGCCCCCTTCGCACGTTTCCCGTACGACATCGCCTGAGACGGCCCAGAGGGATCAGGCACTGATGTCCTTCGTCGTGAACCGCGCCCAGGCCGCCGAGCCGAACACCGCCGCGTACAGCGCCTGCAGGCCGAGGTTCTTCACCAGGTCGTCCCAGTAGACGGGGTCGCGCACCAGGTCGGCGAAGGACAGCCAGTAGTGCGAGAAGAGGTACGGCCGCAGCGCGTGCAACTGGGGTATCTGGTCGAGGATCTGGACCGTGATGACCAGGCCGACGGTGGTCGCCATCGCCGCGATGCCGCTGTTCGTGAGGGTCGACACGAACAGACCGAGCGCCGCCACGCCGACCAGTGAGGCGGCGACCACCAGGGCGATCAGCAGGGCCCGGCCGAGGCCCTCGGCATAACTGATCTGCGTGCCGGATATGGTCGTCAGGTCGCCCAGCGGGAAGAGCAGCGCGCCCACGATCAGCGCCGAGCCGGCGACGACCAGCGTGGCCAGCAGACAGAAGGCCATCACCGTCGTGTACTTGGTGAGCAGCAGCCGGGTGCGGCCGGCCGGGGCGACGAGCAGATAGCGCAGGGTGCCCGCCCCCGCCTCGCCGGCTATCGCGTCGCCCGCGACGACCCCGACCGCCATCGGCAGGAAGAACGGCAGGGTCGCGGCCAGTGCCGTGAACACCAGGAAGAGGCCGTTGTTGGTGATCTGCGTCATGAACGCCGGGCCCTGGCCGCTGTGGTCCACCGTCCTGCCGCCCCGCGTCTGGATCTTCACCGCGATCCCGACCAGCACCGGCACGGCGGCCAGCACCCCGAGCAGGGCGAGCGTGCGCCAGCGGCGGAGGGTCGTGACGAGTTCGCTGCGCAGCAGCCCGAACGTCCACAGCGGGCTCGGCCGACGCACTGCGGATGCGGGGGCCGTCCCGGACCTGGGACCCGTACCGCTCACCGAGGCCGTGTCAGCCCGCGACATCGAAGCCCTCCCCCGTCAGTGCCACGAACGCGTCCTCCAGCGAGGCCCGTTCGACCGTGAACCCCCGGACCCGGACCCCCGCCGCGACCAGGGCCGCGTTCACCTCGGCGAGGTCCCGCCCGGGTGGCTCGCCGGTGACCCGGTCGCCGTCGGCGGTGACGTCCCCGACCCCCTGCTCCTTCAGCACCCGGGCCGCCTCGGCCGGATCCGGGGTGGTCACCACCAGCCGGCCGCGCGCCCCGGCCGCCAGGTCGGCCACCGCGCCCTGGGTGATGAGCCGGCCCCGCGCCATGACCGCCGCGTGGGTGCAGACCTGCTCGATCTCGTCGAGGAGGTGGGAGGAGAGGAAGACGGTCGTGCCGTCGGCAGCCAGCTCCCGGATCAGGGCGCGGATCTCGCGCATGCCCTGCGGGTCGAGACCGTTGGTGGGCTCGTCCAGGACGAGCAGCCGGCGCGGCTGGAGCAGCGCGGCGGCCAGGCCGAGGCGCTGTCTCATGCCCAGCGAGTACGCCTTCGCCTTCTTGCCCGCGGCGGCCGCGAGGCCCACCCGGTCCAGGGCGGCGGCGACGCGGGCGTGCCGGGTGCGCGGGTCGGCGGTCGGGTCGGCGGCGTCGTAGCGCAGCAGGTTGTCCCGGCCGGAGAGGAAGCCGTACAGCGCGGGGCCCTCGATGAGCGCGCCGACCTGCGGGAGGACGGACCGGTCCGCTCGGGGCATCGGGCGGCCCAGCACGTGTGCCGTGCCCGCCGTGGGCTCGATCAGGCCCATCAGCATGCGGATGGTGGTCGTCTTGCCCGAGCCGTTCGGACCGAGGAAGCCGAAGACACTGCCCGCCGGGACGGTCAGGTCGAGGCCGTCGACGGCGAGCTGTCCGCCGCGGTAGCGCTTGGTGAGGCCGCGGGTGGCGATGACGCTCGCCTCCGTCGGCCCCGGAGCAGGCTTCCCCGCGGCCTCCGCCTGCCCGGGGGCACGCTTCCGCGCCTCCCCCGCCTCCCGCTCCATGGCGGACGGTCCGTCCATCGGCTCCCCCTCGATCCGCGCCTCCCTTGAAGAGTGAACGTACGGTCACGGTCCGTAGTTCCCGGACGGGGTCACTTTCCCGCGTTCGCCGCCTTCACCAGGGCGTCCTTGGTCACCGCGCCGGCGTAGACCTTGCCGTCGTCGGTGATCAGGGCGTTGACCAGGCGGGTGGAGAAGACCGTGCCCTTGCCGAACTTGCCGGAGACCTTGTCGCCGAGCGAGCCGAGGAAGCCGCCGAGGTCACCGCCCCGGGAGCCGGTCGGCAGGCCGCCCTTGGCGCCGCTGTCGAAGGTGGCGATGGACGTCCAGCCCTTGCCCAGGACATCGGCGCCGTTCATGCCCTTGGCGAAGTCCTCGCCGGGCTGGGCCGCGTGCTTGCGAGCCGCGGAGTCCTGCTTCTCCTCCGTCGCCTTGGCGCCCTTGGGCGGGGTGAAGGCGAAGGTGGAGCCGGCCGGCCGGCCGAAGGTGACCTGGGTGAAGCCCACGTCGAGGACGGCGGCGCCGCCGCTCTTCGGCGTCAGCGTGAACTTCAGCGGCATGCCCGTCTTCGCGTCGACGGCGATGCTGATGGCGCCCACCGTGGTGCCGGACTGCCTGGGCTTGATCAGCAGCTTGTAGGCGTCGCGGCCGGCGACCCGCTCGGTGCCGTCGACCGTGACGGACGTGGTGCCGTCCACCGACTTCAGCGCCTGGTCGGCGAAGTCCTTCGGCGTGGCCGGGGTCTCGGCCTTGCGGTCCTTGCCGGAGTCGGCCGAGGTGCCGTGGTACACCTCGTTGGTCCTGCTGTTGTAGCCCCATACGTTCTTGCCGTTGTGGATGAGGCTGTACTCGGAGCCGCTCTCCAGCAGCGACAGCTTCTGCTTCTCGGGCCCGTCGGCGGCGACGCGCAACGTGTGCGTGCCGGAGACCAGCGAGGTGAACTGGGACTGCGGGTCGGCGGAGGAGCCGTCGCCGGAGCCCTTGCCGGCGCCGGGGGCCAGGTTGTTCGCCAGGCCACCGAGGTCGGGCAGGCCGAGGTCGGTGTCGGTGCGCACGGTGCCGGACAGCTGCTGCACGTCCGACTTGGCGATCTTCTCGATGAGCTGCTGTGCGGTGATCCTGGGCAGGTCGGGGTCACCGGAAGCGGCGAGCGCCGGGACCAGACCGATCGTGGCCGCGGCGACCCCCACCACGGCGACCGGGACCGCGTAACGGGCCGTCCTGCGGCGTCGGGCGTGCCGCTCCTCGTCCCGAGCGGCGTCCACTGCGTCGTCGGATTCGTACGGTGCCATGTGTGCCTTACCTCCGTCGTCGGCGGCGGCTGTTCTCACGCTGGTCCATCAGAGCCGCCATTCTCACCCGAATCGGTGAGGGGTGGTGAATTCCGTGGTTTCCATCTCACCAAATCGGCCATGAAGAAGCGTCAGACCTCGGGGCCAACTCCGCATACGACTGGGGTATGACACGCGGGAGCAGGAACTCCCCCAACCCGTAGGGGTCTCACCGGAAAGGGGGGCCGTACGGGAGCGCGGGGGGCGTACGGACTCATGGGCGTACGGATCGCAGAGCTGGAGGAGTTGCGCGACGGGCGGCCGGAGGCATGCCGAGGGCGCCGACCCAGCGGCCCGTGGAACGGCCTGAGCGCGGCGAGGGGCACGGCTGGAGACATCCCGGGGCTCGCGGGCTGAACGCGGCGAGTCGCACGGCCGGAAACGCGGAGTGACGGACAGCCGGAAGCGTGCCCCGGGCGCACGGCCTGAACGCTGCGAGGCGCACGGCCGGAATCCCGGCGCGACGGAGGACCCGCAATCGCGCCCGGGGCGCGGCCGGAGCTGTGGTGCGGTGTGTGACAGGCGTCCGGTCAGCCGGCGCGGTGGACCACCGCGTCGCACAGCTCCATCAGCGCGGCCTTGGCGTCGCACTCGCGCAGCGGCGCCAGCGCGGCCCGCGCCTCCTCCGCGTACCGCACGGTGTCCCGGCGGGCCTGCTCCAGCGCGGGGTGGGCGCGCAGCGCGACCAGCGCCTCGGCGTGTCGGGCGTCGTCACTGAGATCGGAGTCCAGCAGCTCGCACAGGGCGATGTCCTCGGCCAGGCCGAGCCGGGCCGCCCGCTCGCGCAGCCGGAGCACGGGCAGGGTCGCGATGCCCTCGCGCAGGTCGGTGCCCGGGGTCTTGCCGGACTCTTGCGAGTCGGAGGCGATGTCCAGGACGTCGTCGGCGAGCTGGAAGGCGACCCCGAGCCGCTCGCCGTACTGGGTGAGCACGTCCACGACCGTCTCGTCGGCACCGGACATCATCGCGCCGAACCGGCACGAGACCGCCACCAGCGAGCCCGTCTTTCCGCCGAGCACGTCCAGGTAGTGCTCGACCGGGTCACGGCCGTCGGAGGGACCGGCGGTCTCCAGGATCTGGCCCGTGACCAGCCGCTCGAAGGCGAGGGCCTGCACCCGGACCGCCTCGGGGCCGAGGTCGGCGAGGATCTGGGAGGCGCGGGCGAAGAGGAAGTCGCCGGTGAGGACCGCGACGGAGTTGCCCCAGCGGGTGTTGGCGCTGTCCACGCCGCGCCGCACGGCTGCCTCGTCCATGACGTCGTCGTGGTACAGCGTGGCCAGGTGGGTCAGCTCCACGACCACGGCCGAGGGCACGATGCCCGGCGCGTAGGGATCGCCGAACTGGGCCGCGAGCATTACGAGCAGCGGCCGGAACCGCTTCCCGCCGGCTCGTACGAGGTGCTGCGCGGCCTCCGTGATGAACGGGACCTCGCTCTTGGTGGCCTCGAGCAAGCCTTCCTCGACAGCCGCCAATCCGGCCTGGACATCGGCTTCCAGAGCCTGGTCCCGCACGCTCAGCCCGAACGGCCCGACGACGGTCACGAGGGGTCTCCTGTCTGCTGGTGTCTGCTGGCGATTACACGGTTTGTCGATAGGTCGCTGCCATCACTCAAGTCAGCGTATCCGGTCCCTGTTCGATCACCGATAGCGCCCACCGGTCCAGCCTGGGCGGTATCAGATCACGACCGGTATGTTTTTGATCAAGTAATAAGAGCGGACATTTGTCGACTTAACAGGAACCCACACACTTTGTCGCGAACCGAGGGGCGAGCGGAGTAATGCCTACACCCCGGACAACGACGGGCGCCACACCGGGGGTTCCGTCACGGGTTCCGCCATGGGCTCCGTCACGGCGTCCGCCGCGGGCTTCCACCGATCCACTCGAATCCATCTTGTCCGATTTGAAATACTTTGTTATTTAGTGAATTGGGTCACGGTGACCTCTGGCACCGAACGCCCACCGAACCCCCTTCCCCCCTTGCACCGTCCGCGAGTTGAGGGTTGGCAGCCGCAAAGGATCAAGTACCCCATATGACACAGACCAAGGTCAAATAGTGCATTGTGCGCATCAGGTACTTGTTTCGGACATGTGCTCTCGCATACGTTCCGGGCCGTCGGGCGGACGCCGAATCCTGCCGCCGCCCGTGTGACCCATCGACGAACTCATTCGTACGGCAGGAGCGGGGGACCCAGGTAAGTCGCCTGACCGGTCGGCATACGCCGCACCGGGACGGCTAGGGGTGAAGCCGTGCCTTCTCACGAAGGCGCGGCCGGGCACCTCCCCGCCCGAACCCGACAGCTCACCTCGTAGGCGACGGAGAGGACTTCCCATGCCTTCTGCCGCTCGGCACCGCCGCCCCCGCACCAACCGTCTCACCCGCACCCTCGCCGTCGTCGGCACCGGAGCCGCCGTCCTCGCCCTGCCGCTCATCGGCGCCGCCGGCGCCTCCGCGGCCACCGGCACGACGACCACCAAGCCGGCCTCCACCACCCTCGCCGGGTACCCGAACAACCTCGACGGCTGGATCCGCCACTCCCTCGCGATCATGGCCCAGAAGGGCATCCCGGGCACCTACAACGGCATCTACCGCAACATCATGCGGGAGTCCTCCGGTAACCCGTACGCCATCAACCTCTGGGACTCCAACGCCGCCAAGGGCATCCCGTCCAAGGGGCTGCTCCAGGTGATCGACCCGACCTTCAACGCGTACCACGTGGCAGGCACCGCCCTCAATCCGTACGACCCGGTCGCCAACATCACCGCGGCCTGCAACTACGCCGCCGCCCGGTACGGGTCCATCGACAACGTGTCCAGCGCGTACTGACCGGTCCCGCCGGCCGGCACGGCATCGGCCGCCCGGTGCGCCCACACCTGACGGAGGGGCGCACCGGGCGGCCGTCGCTTCTTCCCGAGACGGTCGTGCACCAGGACGCCGACTACGGGCCGGGGACGGCTGCGTACGGACCGAGGACGGCCGCGTACTGATGTGCCGGTCAGTCGGTCGGGAACAGCCTTTCGAGGACGACGGCGATGCCGTCGTCCTCGTTCGACAGAGTGATCTCGTCGGCCACCGCCTTCAGTTCGCCATGCGCGTTGGCCATGGCGACCCCATGTCCCGCCCAGTCGAACATCGGGATGTCGTTGGGCATGTCGCCGAACGCCAGCGCCTCCTCCGCCGCGACCCCGAGCCGCTCGGCAGCCAGCGCGAGACCGGTCGCCTTGGTCACCCCGGACGGCTGGAGCTCTACGGTCCCCGGCCCCGACATGGTGACCGTGGCCAGCGAGCCCACCACCGCGCGCGCCGCTTCCGCCAACTCGTCGTCCGACAGGAATGCGTGGCGCAGCAGCACCTTGCTGATCGGCGCGCACCACAAATCGTCGCGCCGGCCGACCCGCACCGCGGGCAGGGTCGGGTGCGGCATCCGGTACCCGGGCTCGATGAGCGTGAGCCCGTCGACCCCGTCCTGGTCGACGGCCGCGTACACCTGCCCCACCTCGGCCTCGATCTTGCCGAGCGCCGTCTCGGCCAGCTCCCGGTCCAGCCGGACCGACCACAGCAGGCGGCCGGTCCCGGCGTCGTACACCTGTGCACCCTGTCCGCACACCGCGAGCCCCGTGCAGCCGAGGTGCGCCAGCAGCGGCCGCACCCGCGGGGCCGGGCGGCCCGTCACCACCAGGTGCCGGGCACCGGCCCGCGCCCCCCGCGCGAGCGCGGCGAGCGACCGGTCGGAGACGGTGTCGTCGCCGCGCAGCAGTGTTCCGTCCAAGTCGGTGGCGATCAGTGAATATGTGGGGGAGGCTGCCATGATCAGAGAATACGGATACTGAGCCCCACCGACTCACCTTGTCGCCCTGCGCACTTACGTACTGGTCCACCCCAAGTAGTGCCCGTCGGCTCCTCGTTGAGAAGGGCGACAGGGCTTGCAGGAGGTCTCAGCCGTGGGCCGCCGCCAGGTGTTTCGTCAGGCGCGGTGAGGCGAACTCCGTGCCGCAGACGAAGCGCATCACCGGTCCGTACGACGACGCCGCCGGCAGACCGGTGAAGTACAGGCCAGGAACGGACGAGACGAAGCCGGGTCCGAGCTTCGGCGTGCCGCGGCTTACCGCGAGCCGGGTGCGCAGTTCGTGCCCGAGGAAGTCCATCGCCGCGATGTCGACCCGGTAGCCGGTGGCGGCGATGACATGGTCGGCGGTGAGCCGCTCGGTGTGCCCGCCGTGGGTGCGGACGGTGAGGACGGGGCTGCCGCCCGGTGCCTCGGCGTTCACGACCCGCTCCACGTCCTGCACCTGCACCGCGCTCTCGAAGCGCTCGCGCAGCCACCAGGCGCCGAGCGGACCGAGGACCCGGCGGACCAGGAAGTGGCGGGTGGCCTCGGGCAGGTAGCGGTAGGGGTGCGGGTAGTAGCTGAACGCCCACAGCGACCAGGCGCGTCCGAACGGGGACTCGGGGCGCAGCTTCGACTGCTTCCAGGGCGGCGCGCCGAAGGCGACCCGGCCGCGGCCGCGCGCGACGACACGCACGCGTGCCCCCGCCTCGGCGGCGAGCGCCGCCGTCTCCAGCGCGGACTGGCCCGCACCGACCACGATGAGCTCCTTGCCGGCGAAGCGGCTCAGGTCGTGGTGCTGGGAGCTGTGCGAGACCGGGCCGGTGGGCGCCGGACCGTCGGCCGCGGCTCCCGCGAGCTCCGCCGGCAGGTGCGCCAGGCCCGACAGGCCGGTGGCGACGACGACCGCGCGCGCGGTGAACATCTCCCCCGAGTCCAGCTTCAGCTCGAAGCCGCCGCTCTTGTCGCGGTCCACGGAGACGACCCGCACCCGCTCCAGGTCGGGGACGAGCTCGTGCTGGAACCACTCGCCGTAGCCGATGAACGTCCCCACCGGGATGATGTCCTCGTCGCCCACCAGGCGGCGGATGCCGGCCGCGTCGCAGTAGTCGCCGAGGGTGTGGCCGGGCTGTGGGCAGTCGAAATTCGAGGCGGCGGGCGTCGACTTCAGGAGCATGCCCTCGGGCATGTGGTCGCGCCAGCTGACCATGGGGTCGCCGAAGACGCGGACGGGGATACCGCGCGCCCGCAGATGGGCGGCGGTGGACAGGCCGAACGGCCCGGCCCCGATGATTGCAACCGGTCGAGTCACGAAGTCCCTCCCCAGGACATGGTGCGCCACTCTCTGTGTGGCTTTGCCTACTTCGTGGAGGTGCTGCTGCCGCGGCGGTTGGTCCGCCACAGCTGATAGAGGTGCTTCGCGCCCGGGCGCACGAAGCGGGCGAGCATCGTGAGGAACGGCAGCGGGTCGTCACCCGCGAGCCAGGCCAGCTCCGTCCCGCTCGCCTTCGCCGGCGCGTGCGGCGTCGTGTAGCCGCTGCGACGGTAGGCGAGAAGGGCGGGGAGGTCGATGTTCTCCACGATGTAGCGGTGGCCGGCGCGCTGTTCCCCCTCCGGAACGGGGCGGCCGGTCAGATTCAGGTGCATCGCGCGTACGACGTCCACACCCGACTCATTCTCGAAGAGCCGGAACTGGGCGCCCATGCGCGGGTTGAAGTCGAGGAGCTTGTACTGTCCGTCGCGCCGGTCGAAGCGCAGGTCGAGGTCGATGATGCCGCTGTAGCCGATCTGTTTGATGAAACGTGCGGCGAGGTCGGTGAGTTCCGGGTTGTCGACGACGTACGCGTTCGCCGTCATGCCGGCGTGCGGCGGCCATGAGCGGACCTTGACCCCGGTGAACAGGGCGACGGGGCTCGCGTCCTGGTCGAAGCAGGCGTGCACGATCCAGTCCTCGGCCTCCTCGCGCGGCAGGTACTCCTGGAGGATCACCCCCGGCCGCTCGCCCCAGTCGCGGGCGAGCGCGAGCAGGCCCTCGCGGGTGGCGATCCGCGTGGTGCCGTTGACTGCGGGCTGTTTGCGCCGGACGAACGCCTCACGGTTCTTGGCCACCACCGGGAAGCGGGCCGTGTCGGCGAAGGCGACGATGTCCTCGTACGACTCCGGGAACGCCGACGCGGGGCTCGCGATGCCGTGCTCCACACACAGTTCGTGCAGACCCTGCTTGCTGGCGAGCCGGCGCGGCAGCGAGGGGTCCACGCGCGGGAAGAGAAAGCAACCAGCCAGATCGTCCTGGTGCTCGGCGATCAGTACGGCGGCCTCCTCGTCGGTCGGGACGAGGACGGCGGGGCGGCCGATCCGGCGGCCGATCCGCAGCAGGCCCTCGACCAGGTGGCCCTGGTCCTCCGCACCGGTCGTCGGCCACACGAAGGCCTTCTTCAGATAACGGGAGGAGGCCGCGGGCGTGTACGCGTCCTCGGTGATGGCGTACATGGGCACGCCGAGCCGGCCCAGGCTGCGGATCGCGCCGACGCCGCCGTGGTGCAGCGGATAGTCGCCGAACTTGACGATCAGTCCTGGTACGTCCCGGTCCGCCTCGAACGGCACGCCGACGGTGTCTCCGGCCACGGGTCCCCCCACGTGTCCCCCCAATGGAACGGACCCACCCCGTCCGTGTCCCAAAGGACGCTAAGCCGGAATTGCCGCCTCCGACAAGGCCTATTCGGACATTGCGAACTCTTTAGACAGGGTGCGAGCAACCTTTCGAAGACCCTGTGACACACATCTTTCGGACACCGTGGCGGGTGCTGCAGAGGGCTCTGCCCAAGACACGCATCGCGGCCGTAACGTGTGGCGCGACTTCATGGAACGATCGCCATGCACGGCCCGGATGAGAGTGAGGCAGCACCCCATGCCCCCCTTCGACGTCCCCGAGGGCGACCCCTTCGGCCCGCACAACCTTCCCTATGGCGTGTTCTCGCCCTCCGGCAGCACGGAACGGAGGGTCGGTGTCCGGCTCGGGGACCAGGTCCTCGACGCGGGCGCCGCGGCCGCCGCCCTCGGCTCGCCGCACCACGCGCTGCTCGCGCGGCCCACCCTCAACGCGCTGCTGGCCGCCGGCCGCCCGGCCTGGTCGGAGGTACGACGCGCCGTCACGTCCTGGGTCACGGACCCCGCGCACCGCGAGGCCGTCGAGCCGCTGTTCCACCCCCTGTCCGAGGTGACCCTGCACCTGCCCTTCGAGGTGGCGGACTACGTCGACTTCTACTCCTCGGAGAACCACGCCCGTAACGTCGGCCGGATCTTCCGTCCGGACGCCGAGGACTCCCTCACGCCCAACTGGAAGCATCTGCCGATCGGTTATCACGGCCGCTCCGGCACGGTCGTCGTCTCCGGCACGGACGTCGTACGGCCGTCCGGGCAGCGCAAGGCCCCGGCCGACCCGGCGCCCGTGTTCGGCCCGTCGATCCGGCTGGACATCGAGGCCGAGGTCGGCTTCGTCGTGGGCGTGCCGTCCGAGCTGGGCAGGCCGGTCGCGCTCGGGGACTTCCGCGACCACGTCTTCGGGCTGTGCCTGCTGAACGACTGGTCCGCGCGGGACATCCAGGCCTGGGAGTACGTCCCCCTCGGCCCCTTCCTCGGGAAGTCCTTCGCGACCTCGGTGTCGGCATGGATCACCCCGCTGGGGGCGCTGGAGCACGCGCGCGTGGCGCCTCCGGAGCGCACGCACCCGCTGCTGTCCTACCTGGACGACTCGGCACCCGGTATCGAGCCCGGCGGCTACGACCTGCGGATCTCCGTCGCCATCAACGGCCACGTGGTCTCCGAGCCGCCCTTTTCGACCATGTACTGGACCGCCGCCCAGCAGCTCGCCCACATGACGGTGAACGGCGCCTCGCTGCGCACCGGCGACCTGTACGGCTCGGGCACGGTCAGCGGCCCCGAAGAGGCTCAGCGCGGCTCGCTGCTGGAGCTGACCTGGAACGGCCGCGACCCCCTCGAACTCCCGGACGGCAAGCGGACCTTCCTGGAGGACGGGGATGTGGTGACCCTGTCGGCCTGGGCCCCCGGCGCGCACGGGCGCCGAGTCGGGCTCGGGGAGGTCAGCGGGCGGGTCGTGTCGGGCTGACCGGCAGCTCGTAGCAGGACACCATCCCGGCGTTCGGCCTGTGCGCGGTCACCAGCGTCCCGGCAGGGACGCGCTGACCGCGCCGACCCGGGAAACCCTCCGCACCACCGGGCTCGCGGCACGCCGCCTCGCTGCCACCGGTCGCCCGCCACCGTGAGGCGCCCGAACCCACCGAGGGAGAACAGGGACTCCATGGCCTGGGCAGCGGCCCTGGGGTTCCGAGCGGACGCCGTACTGGAGGCGGTGCGGCAGGCCTTCCGGGACCCGGAGCCGTAAGGCCTCCGCCCCGGAAACCGGGCAAGCCGGACGCCGGGGAGAGCGTGCGGCCGCAACGGCCCGACGGATCCATGCCGAGACCTGACTCTCGCCGCCCCGCACCGTCATACTGAGCGGACACGCACCACGCGAGGCGCCCTCGGCGCATCGCACCGCACCACCCGACACCCGCACAACTCTCCGACCAGGAACCGGAGCCCCGGCATGACCGTCTGCCTGCTCCTGCTGAGCGTCGTCGCCCTGACGGCCGCTTTGCCGGCGCCGCGCGCGCTGACCCGTGCCGCCTGGACCGAACGGGAACCCGTGGTCGCGTTGTGGGTGTGGCAATGCCTGGTCGCCACCGTCCTGCTGTGCTGCCTGGCCGCACTGGTCCTGGGCACGGCGGCCGTCTTCCACACCGTTCGCGATCGCGTGTTCGCCCCGGCGCCGCCCTCCGTCACCGCCGCCTACGACCTGTCCTCGGCACCAGTGTGGGCCGCCACCCTCACCGTGCTGCTGGCCTGCGGGGCCGCCTGGACAACGGCGATGCTGGCGCGGGAGCTCGTCGAGGCCCGCCGCAGCCGTGGCCAGACCCGCGCGCAGCTGCGAGAGCGCGCCCCCGACCTGCCGGCCGGACTCCCGGCGGCACGCGGCCCGATGCTGGTGCTGGAGGACGAGTACCCGGACGCCTGGTGGATGCCGGGACACCCGCCGCAGCTGGTCGTCACCACCGGTGCGCTCCACCGGCTCACCGACCACCAGCTGGACGCCGTCCTCACCCACGAACGCGGGCACGCGCGTGCCCACCACGACTGGCTTTTGCACCTGTCCACCGCGCTCGCCACGGGCTTCCCGCGCGTGCCGCTGTTCGCCCACTTCTGCGACCAGACGCACCGCCTGGTGGAACTGGCCGCCGACGACACGGCGTCCCGGCGCTGCGGCCACCTCACCACGGCCCTGGCGCTGATCGAGCTGAACCAGCACCGGGGCGTCCTGTCCTGCGACTCCAGCCGCCGCCTCCTCGGCGAACGCGTGGACCGCCTGCTGGAACCGCCGCCGCGGCTGCTGCGCCGGCACCGGGCCCTGACGACGACGGTGGCGGCCCTCGTACCGCTGCTGCCGCTCCTGATCACATTCGCCCCAGGGCTTACGGCACTGTCCTGACCGGCCGACCGGGTGGCAGATCTTCCCGCCCGGGGAGGAAAACCAGCAGCTCAGAGCCGTATCCGAGGCGCCCTCACCTGGCGCAACACTGCCGCAACACGCCATTCCCTACCGAGTAGGTATGGTTCCAGCCAGCCGCCCACCGACCGCCTCCGCGACCACGCCGGTCAGGGAGCCGCGACCACCGTCGCCGCCCACCGCACGCGTCGACGGCTGCGTGCGGACCGGGCCCGGCAGCTCGCCGACCTGCTGCGCCACCAGATCCTCACCGGCGCCTTCCAGAACGGCCCCCTCCCCCACGAGTCGACCCTCGCCACCGACTACCGGGCCTCCCGCAACACCGTCCGCCAGGCCCTGGACCTCCTCAGAGCCGAGGGGCTGGTGGAACGGCTGCCGGGCGCCGGCACCGTGGTCGTCGCCCGGAAGTACCCGCACGGGCTCGACCGTCTCATGGGCCTCGCCGAAACCCTCCGTGAACACGGCCGCGTCACCAACGAGGTCCGCACCGTGGGCCCCGCACCCGCACCCGCCGCGGTGGCCGACCGCCTCCACCTCCCAGCCGGCGCCGATGTCCTCTACCTCGAGCGTCTGCGCCGTCTCAACGGCCTGCCTCTCTCCCTCGACCTCATCTACATCCCGCTCGACCTCGGCACCGCCCGGGGCCGCTCGCCGACCGTGTCGTGGCCGCGCTGTCCGACCCGGCCTGGCAGGTCCGCTCCGGCGCGGCCACCGCGCTGTCGGCCGCGTCCGCCGAGACAGCCGTCCCCGCTATGGCCAAGGCGCTGGCGGACCCCAACGCCGACGTCCGCAAGGCGGTGGTGCTGGCCCTGACCCGGCACCGCGCCGAGGAGGAGGCCCGCGTGGCCCTCGCCATGGCCACGGCCGACACGGACGCGGACGTCAGGGCGTACGCGGCCCGGGCGCTGTGACGGCGACGCTCACGCGTGTCGCCCAGGACCGACGCGCTATATCCAGTCGTCCGGCTCCGGCTCCTCTGCCGGTTCCGGTTCCGGCAAGTCGGCGTGCTGCGCGTCGTCTGCGGTCGGGGCCGGGTCGTCCAGGGCGGCCAACACGGACAGCACGCCGTCCCCGTACGTGGCCAGCTTCTTCTCGCCGACGCCGCTCACCGTGCCGAGCTCCCGCACCGAACCGGGCCTGCGGGTGACGATCTCCCGCAGGGTGGCGTCGTGGAAGATGACGTACGCGGGCACGCCCTGCTCGCGGGCCTGTTCGGCGCGCCAGGCACGCAGCGCCTCGAAGGCGGGGAGGAGTTCGTGGGGCAGTTCGGCCGCGGCGGCCCTGGCCTTGCGGTCGCCGCCGGAGGCGCCGACCGACCGGGACCGGGAGGCGGCCGGCTTCTTCGGCTCCTTGCGCAGCGGCACCTCCCGCTCCCTCCGCAGCACGGAGCCGCTCGCCTCGGTGAGCACCAGAGTGCCGTACTCCCCCTCGACCGCGAGCAGCCCCTGTGCCAGCAGCTGCCGGATGACGCCCCGCCACTCGGCCTCGGTGAGGTCCTGTCCGATGCCGAAGACGGACAGCTGGTCGTGGTCGAACTGGATCACCTTGCCGGTGCGCTTGCCGAGCAGGATGTCGACGATCTGCACGGCACCGAACTTCTGGCCGCGCTCCCGCTGCAGCCGTACCACCGTCGACAGCACCTTCTGTGCGGCGGTCGTGCCGTCCCAGGTCTCCGGCGGGGTGAGGCAGGTGTCGCAGTTGCCGCAGCCCGCTGCGTCGGGGTCCTGGCCGAAGTAGGCGAGCAGCTGGCCGCGGCGGCACTGGGCCGTCTCGCAGAGCGCGAGCATGGAGTCCAGGTGGGCGGTGGCCCGGCGGCGGAACGCCTCGTCGCCCTCGCCGGACTGGATCAGCTTGCGCTGCTGTATGACGTCGTTCAGGCCGTACGCCATCCAGGCCGTGGACGGCAGTCCGTCGCGGCCCGCGCGGCCGGTCTCCTGGTAGTAGCCCTCGACCGACTTGGGCAGGTCCAGATGGGCGACGAACCGTACGTCCGGCTTGTCGATGCCCATGCCGAAGGCGATGGTCGCCACCACGACCAGGCCGTCCTCGCGCAGGAACCGGGCTTGGTGGGTGGCGCGCATGCCCGCGTCAAGGCCTGCGTGGTACGGCACCGCCTCGACGCCGTTGGCGGTCAGGAACTCCGCCGTCCGCTCCACCGAGTTGCGTGACAGGCAGTAGACGATGCCGGCGTCGCCCGCGTGCTCCTCGCGGAGGAAGGCGAGCAGCTGCTTCCTGGGGTCAGCCTTGGGCACGATCCGGTACTGGATGTTGGGCCGGTCGAAGCTGGCCACGAAGTGGCGGGCCGTCGGCAGGTTCAGCCGCTGGGTGATCTCTTGGTGGGTGGCGCGGGTGGCCGTGGCGGTGAGGGCGATCCGTGGGACGTCCGGCCAGCGCTCGCCGAGGAGGGACAGGGTGAGGTAGTCGGGGCGGAAGTCGTGGCCCCACTGGGACACACAGTGCGCCTCGTCGATCGCGAAGACGGAGATCTTGCCGCGCGAGAGCAGGTCGAGCGTGCCCTCCAGGCGCAGCCGCTCCGGCGCCAGGTACAGCAGGTCCATCTCTCCGGCGAGGAACTCGGCCTCGACCATGCGTCGCTCGTCGAAGTCCTGCGTGGAGTTGATGAAGCCGGCGCGCACACCGAGGGCGCGCAGGGCGTCCACTTGGTCCTGCATGAGCGCGATCAGCGGCGAGATCACCACGCCCGTACCGGGTCTGACCAGGGCCGGGATCTGGTAGCACAGCGATTTTCCGCCGCCGGTGGGCATGAGGACGACGGCATCGCCGCCCGCCACCACATGCTCGATGATCGCTGCCTGCTCGCCCCGGAAGGCCTCGTACCCGAAGACCCGGTGCAGCGTGGCCAGCGCCTCGCTGTCGGCCGCGCCCGGCCCCTCGGTCACCTGTGGCATCTCGCTGATCCCGCCCGTCGCACGCATCGTCCTGTCCCCCGTCGGTCCCCCGTGTGTCGTCCTCGACCACTGCCTCCACGATAGGGGGCGGAACCGACAGCCTCGGAGTTATCCACAGGCTCGGTCCGTTCTTCCGTGTAATCGGACGCTGACGTGAGGCGACAAGCGCCCTTCTTTGTCGCCGACAGCACGGCGGCCCGGCACCCCCTGAGGTGCCGGGCCGCCGTGTACCTGGGGTCAGCGCACGAACACGCCGGCCTGGCTGGCCAGGCCCAGGAAGTACTGCGGCGCCACGCCGAGGACCAGCGTCACCGCGACGCCGACGGCGATCGCCGCCATGGTCAGCGGGGACGGGACGGCCACGGTCGGGCCCTCTGGCCTCGGCTCGCTGAAGAACATCAGGACGATCACGCGGATGTAGAAGAACGCGGCGATCGCCGAGGAGATCACACCGACCACGACCAGCGGGGCCGCGCCGCCGTCCGCCGCCGCCTTGAACACGGCGAACTTCCCGGCGAAGCCCGAGGTCAGCGGGATACCGGCGAAGGCCAGCAGGAACACGGCGAAGACCGCCGCCACCAGCGGGGAGCGGCGGCCGAGACCCGCCCACTTGGACAGGTGGGTCGCCTCGCCGCCCGCGTCGCGCACCAGCGTGACCACCGCGAACGCGCCGATCGTCACGAACGAGTAGCCGGCCAGGTAGAAGAGGACGGACGAGACGCCGTCCTTCGACGTGGCGATGACACCCGCGAGGATGAATCCGGCGTGCGCGATGGACGAGTACGCCAGGAGTCGCTTGATGTCGGTCTGCGTGATCGCGATGATCGCGCCGCCGAGCATGGTGATGATCGCCACCGCCCACATGACCGGCCGCCAGTCCCAGCGCATGCCGGGCAGGACGACGTACAGCAGGCGCAGCAGCGCGCCGAACGCGGCGACCTTCGTCGCGGCGGCCATGAAGCCGGTCACCGGGGTCGGCGCGCCCTGGTAGACGTCCGGCGTCCACATGTGGAACGGCACCGCGCCCACCTTGAACAGCAGGCCCATCACGATCAGGGCGCTGCCGAGCAGCAGCAGTGCGTCGTTGCCCATGGTGTTGGCGAGCGCCGGGTCGACGTTGGTGACCGTGCCGTCGACGACCTGGGCGATACGCGCGTACGACACCGAGCCCGCGTAGCCGTACAGCAGGGCGATGCCGAACAGCGTGAACGCGGAGGCGAACGCGCCGAGCAGGAAGTACTTGACGGCGGCTTCCTGCGACATCAGCCGCTTGCGGCGGGCCAGCGCGCACAGCAGGTACAGCGGCAGGGAGAAGACCTCCAGGGCCACGAACAGGGTCAGCAGGTCGTTGGCCGAGGGGAACACCAGCATGCCGGCGATCGCGAAGAGGAGGAGCGGGAAGGCCTCCGTGGTGGTGAATCCCGCCTTCACCGCCGCTTTCTCACTGTCGCTGCCCGGCACGGAGGCGGCCTGCGCGGCGAAGGAGTCGACGCGGTTGCCGTGCGCGGCCGGGTCCAGTCGCCGCTCGGCGAACGTGAACAGGCCCACGAGGCCGGCCAGCAGGATCGTGCCCTGCAGGAACAGGGACGGGCCGTCGACCGCGATCGCCCCCATGGCCGCGATGTGCGCCTTGGTGGTGCCGTAGCCGTCGGCCGCCAGCGCGACCACCGCGGCGAACGCGGCGCACAGCGCGACGACGGACACGAACACCTGGGCGTAGTAGCGGGACTTGCGCGGGACGAACGCCTCGATCAGCACCCCGACCAGCGCCGCACCGACGACGATCAGCGTCGGCGACAATTGTCCGTATTCGATCTTCGGTGCCGGGATCTTCGCGATCGGGTCGGCCGCGGTTGTCCACAGGCTGTGGACGACTGTTGCGCTCACTTGGCCGCCTCCACCGAGGGCTTGGGGTCGGTCTTGTGTACGTCGGACATGGTCTGCTTGACCGCCGGGTTGACGATGTCCGTGACGGGCTTCGGGTAGACGCCCAGGAAGATCAGCAGCACGATCAGCGGGACGACGACGACGAGTTCACGCGCGCGTAGGTCGGGCATCGCCGATACCTCGGGCTTCACCGGGCCCGTCATCGTCCGCTGGTACAGGACGAGCGTGTAGAGCGCGGCGAGGACGATGCCGAAGGTGGCGATGATGCCGATCGCCGGGTAGCGCGTGAACGTGCCGACCAGGACCAGGAACTCGCTCACGAACGGCGCGAGTCCGGGCAGCGAGAGGGTGGCGAGGCCGCCGATCAGGAAGGTGCCGGCGAGCACCGGGGCGACCTTCTGCACGCCTCCGTAGTCGGCGATGAGCCGCGAGCCGCGCCGGGAGATCAGGAAGCCGGCGACCAGCATCAGCGCGGCCGTGGAGATGCCGTGGTTGACCATGTAGAGCGTCGCGCCGGACTGACCCTGGCTGGTCATGGCGAAGATGCCCATGATGATGAAGCCGAAGTGCGAGATCGACGCGTAGGCGACCAGGCGCTTGATGTCCCGCTGGCCGACGGCGAGCAGTGCGCCGTAGACGATGCTGATCAGGGCCAGGACGAGGATGACGGGTGTCGCCCACTTGCTGGCCTGGGGGAACAGCTGGAGGCAGAAGCGGAGCATCGCGAAGGTGCCGACCTTGTCGACGACCGCGGTGATGAGGACGGCGACCGGGGCGGTGGACTCCTGCATGGCGTTGGGCAGCCAGGTGTGCAGCGGCCACAGCGGCGCCTTTACCGCGAACGCGAAGAAGAAGCCCAGGAACAGCCAGCGTTCGGTGCTCGTCGCCATGTGCAGCGAGCCGTTCGCGCGGGCATGCGCGATCTCCTGGAGGCTGAAGTTTCCAGCCACAACGTAGAGACCGATCACCGCGGCCAGCATGATCAGGCCGCCTACCAGGTTGTAGAGGAGGAACTTCACGGCCGCGTACGACCGTTGCGTCGAGGCCGCCTTCTCGCCCTGCGCGTGGGCGCGGTCTCCGAAGCCGCCGATGAGGAAGTACATCGGGATGAGCATGGCTTCGAAGAAGATGTAGAACAGGAAGACGTCGGTGGACTCGAACGAGATGAGCACCATCGCCTCGACGGCCAGGATCAGCGCGAAGAAGCCCTGGGTGGGGCGCCAGCGGCGGCTGCCCGTCTCCAGCGGGTCCGCGTCGTGCCAGCCGGCGAGGACGATGAACGGGATCAGTACGGCGGTCAGCGCGATCAGCGCGACCGCGATGCCGTCGACACCCAGCTCGTACCGCACCCCGAAGTTCTTGATCCAGGCGTGCGACTCGGTGAGCTGGTAGCGGGCGCCGCCCGGGTCGAAACGGACCAGGACGGTGACGGCCAGGGCGAGTGTGGCGAGCGAGACGAGCAGCGCCAGCCACTTCGCGGCGGTGCGCCGCGCGGCCGGTACGGCGGCCGTGGCGACGGCTCCTACCGCCGGGAGTGCCGCCGTCGCTGTCAGCAGAGGAAAGGACATCGGTATCAGACCGCCCTCATCAGCAGGGTCGCGGCGACCAGGAGTGCCGCACCGCCGAACATCGAGACCGCGTAGGAGCGGGCGAAGCCGTTCTGGATCCGGCGGAGCCGTCCGGACAGGCCGCCGAAACCGGCCGCCGTGCCGTTGACGACGCCGTCGACCAGGGTGTGGTCGACGTAGACCAGGGAGCGTGTCAGGTGCTCGCCGCCGCGCACCAGGACCACATGGTTGAAGTCGTCCTGGAGCAGGTCACGGCGGGCCGCGCGGGTGAGCAGCGAGCCGCGCGGGGCGACGGCCGGGACGGGCCTGCGGCCGTACTGGGCCCAGGCGATGCCGACGCCGACGACCAGGCAGACCATGGTGGCGCCGGTGACCGTCGCCGCGCTGACCGGGGAGTGGCCCTCGCTGTGCCCGGTGACCGGCTCCAGCCAGTGCAGGAAGCGGTCGCCGAGGTTGAAGAAGAAGCCGCCGGCCACCGATCCCACAGCCAGCACGATCATGGGGATCGTCATGACCTTGGGCGACTCGTGGGGGTGCGGCTCGGCGTGCTCGCCGCGTGTCTCGGCGGCGGGCTCCACGCTCGGTTCGGTCGGCGACGGGGCGTGCCGCCAGCGTTCTTCTCCGAAGAACGTCATCAGCATCACGCGCGTCATGTAGAAGGCGGTGATGGCCGCGCCCAGCAGGGCCGCGCCGCCGAGGATCCAGCCCTCGGTGCCGCCCTTGGCGAAGGCCGCCTCGATGATCTTGTCCTTGGAGAAGAATCCGGACAGGCCCGGGAAACCGATGATGGCGAGGTAGCCGAGGCCGAAGGTGACGAAGGTGACCGGCATGTACTTGCGCAAGCCGCCGTACTTGCGCATGTCGACCTCGTCGTTCATGCCGTGCATGACGGAACCCGCGCCGAGGAACAGCCCGGCCTTGAAGAAGCCGTGCGTCACCAGGTGCATGATCGCGAAGACATAGCCGATGGGGCCGAGGCCCGCCGCCAGCACCATGTAGCCGATCTGCGACATGGTCGAGCCGGCCAGCGCCTTCTTGATGTCGTCCTTCGCGCAACCGACGATCGCACCGAAGAGGAGCGTGACCGCGCCGACCACGGTGACGGCGAGCTGGGCGTCGGGCGCCGCGTTGAAGATGGCGGCGGAACGGACGATGAGGTACACGCCCGCGGTCACCATCGTCGCCGCGTGGATCAGGGCCGAGACCGGGGTCGGGCCCTCCATGGCGTCGCCGAGCCAGGACTGCAGCGGCACCTGGGCGGACTTGCCGCAAGCGGCGAGGAGCAGCATCAGGCCGATCGCCGTGAGCTTGCCCTCGGAGGTGTCGCCGGTGTGGCTGAGGACCGGGCCGAAGGCGAAGGTGCCGAACGTGCTGAACATCAGCATGATCGCGATCGACAGGCCCATGTCGCCGACGCGGTTGACCAGGAAGGCCTTCTTCGCGGCTGTCGCGGCGCTCGGCTTGTGCTGCCAGAAGCCGATCAGCAGGTACGAGGCGAGGCCGACGCCTTCCCAGCCGACGTACAGGAGCAGGTAGTTGTCGGCAAGGACGAGCAGCAGCATCGCCGCGAGGAAGAGGTTCAGGTAGCCGAAGAAGCGGCGGCGCCGCTCGTCGTGCTCCATGTACCCGACCGAGTACAGGTGGATCAGCGAGCCGACGCCCGTGATGAGCAGGACGAACGTCATCGACAGCTGGTCCAGGCGGAAGGTGACGTCCGCGTGGAAGCTGCCGACCGAGATCCACGTCCACAGGTGCTGGGTCAGCGTGCGGTGGTCGGCGCTCTTGCCGAGCAGGTCGGCGAAGAGGACGACACCGATGACGAAGGAGACGGACGAGAGCAGCGTGCCGATCCAGTGGCCGACGGCGTCCAGCCGCCGGCCGCCGACCAGGAGGACGGCCGCTCCGAGCAGGGGCGCCGCGATGAGCAGCGCGATCAGGTTCTCCACGATTCTTCCGACCCCTTACAGCTTCATCAGGCTAGCGTCGTCGACCGAGGCCGAGTGGCGGGTGCGGAACAGCGACACGATGATCGCGAGGCCCACCACGACCTCCGCGGCGGCGACGACCATCGTGAAGAAGGCGATGATCTGGCCGTCGAGGTTGCCGTGCATCCGGGAGAAGGTGACGAACGCGAGGTTGCAGGCGTTCAGCATCAGCTCGATGCACATGAAGACCACGATGGCGTTGCGTCGGATCAGTACGCCGGTCGCCCCGATCGTGAACAACAGGGCGGCGAGGTACAGGTAATTGACCGGATTCACTTCGACGCCTCCTCGGGCCGCTTGAACGTCGCCGGTTCGATCGACGTGCGCTCCAGGCGTTCCTGCGCGCGCTGCTCCAGCGCCCGCAGGTCGTTGAGTGCCTCCGCCGACACGTCACGGATCTGTCCGCGCTCGCGCAGCGTCTTGCTGACGGTCAGCTCGGACGGGGTGCCGTCGGGGAGCAGGCCCGCGATGTCGACGGCGTTGTGCCGGGCGTAGACACCGGGGGCGGGCAGCGGCGGGACGTACGTGCCCTCGCGGACGCGCTGTTCGGACAGCTCGCGCTGGGTCTTGGCGCGCTCGGTGCGCTCGCGGTGGGTGAGCACCATGGCGCCGACGGCGGCGGTGATGAGCAGGGCGCCGGTGATTTCGAAGGCGAAGACGTACTTGGTGAAGATGAGGGAGGCGAGGCCCTCCACATTGCCGTTCGCGTTCGCCTGGCCGGTGCCGGCGAAATCCTTGAGGGAGGCGTTCCCGATGCCGGCGAGCAGCAGGATGCCGAAGCCGGCCCCGCACAGAAGGGCCAGCCAGCGCTGGCCCTTGATGGTCTCCTTCAGCGAGTCCGCGGCCGTGACGCCGACGAGCATCACCACGAACAGGAACAGCATCATGATCGCGCCGGTGTAGACGACGATCTGCACGATGCCCAGGAAGTAGGCGCCGTTGGCGAGGTAGAACACCGCCAGGACGATCATGGTTCCGGCGAGGCTGAGCGCACTGTGCACGGCCTTCTTCATGAAGACGGTGCACAGGGCGCCGATCACCGCGACGGTGCCGAGGACCCAGAACTGGAAGGCCTCACCGGTGGAGGTGGTGTAGGCGGCGAGCTGCTGGCTCATGCGTCCGCCTCCTGGTCTTCCGGCCGCTCGCCGTTGGAGACGGCGACCTGGCGGACCGTGCCCGGCGCGGCCTGCGTCACCAGGCCCCGGTAGTAGTCCTGTTCGTCGGTCCCCGGGAAGATCGCGTGCGGCGTGTCGACCATGCCCTCCTCAAGGCCGGCAAGGAGCTGTTCCTTGGTGTAGATGAGGTTGGCGCGGCTGGAGTCGGCCAGTTCGAACTCGTTGGTCATCGTCAGCGCGCGTGTGGGGCACGCCTCGATGCACAGGCCGCACAGGATGCAGCGGGCGTAGTTGATCTGGTAGACGCGGCCGTACCGCTCGCCCGGCGAGTAGCGTTCCTCGTCGGTGTTGTCGGCGCCCTCCACATAGATGGCGTCGGCGGGGCAGGCCCAGGCGCACAGCTCGCAGCCGACGCACTTCTCCAGGCCGTCCGGATGGCGATTGAGCTGGTGCCGTCCGTGGAACCGCGGAGCCGTGGTCTTCTTCTGCTCCGGGTACTGCTCGGTCAGCCGCTTCTTGAACATGGCCTTGAAGGTCACGCCGAAGCCGGCCACGGGGTTCTGGAAACCGGGCTTGGTCTCCTTGGGCTCCTCAGCCATCGGACGCCTCCTTTCCATCCGAAGATCCGTCACTGACAGTGTCCGACCCGCCACTGACAATCAGCTGCCGCTCGTGACGCGGGCGGCGCCTCGGCACCGGCGGCAACTCCTGTCCGGGCAGCGGTGGTACGGGGAAACCGCCCGCCAGCGCGTCGAATCCGGCCTGCTCCGTGGCGGGCTGCTCGGCAGCCTTGGCCTTCTCCCGGAACACGTCGGCGACGAAGGAGATAAGCAGCAGGGCGAGGACTCCGCCACCCACGTAGAGGGCGATGTCGGCGAAGTCGTAGTGCTCGTTGCGCAGGGCCCGTACGGTCGCCACCAGCATCAGCCAGGTCACGGAGACGGGGATGAGGACCTTCCAGCCGAGCTTCATCAGCTGGTCGTAGCGGACACGAGGGAGCGTGCCGCGCAGCCAGATGAAGAAGAACAGCAGCAGCTGGACCTTGATCACGAACCAGAGCAGCGGCCACCAGCCGTGGTTCGCGCCCTGCCAGATCGAGCTGATCGGCCAGGGGGCGCGCCAGCCGCCGAGGAACAGCGTGGTCGACACGGCCGAGACCGTCACCATGTTCACGTATTCGGCGAGCATGAACATCGCGAACTTGATGGACGAGTACTCGGTGTTGAAGCCGCCGACCAGGTCGCCCTCGGACTCCGGCATGTCGAAGGGGGCGCGGTTGGTCTCGCCGACCATCGTGACGATGTAGAGGATGAACGAGACCGGCAGCAGCAGGATGTACCAGCGGTCGTGCTGCTGGGCCACGATCGTGGACGTCGACATCGACCCCGAGTACAGGAACACGGAAGCGAACGCGGCGCCCATGGCGATCTCGTAGGAGATCATCTGCGCGCAGGAGCGCAGGCCGCCCAGGAGCGGATACGTGGATCCGGAACTCCAACCCGCCAGCACGATGCCGTAGATGCCGACGGAGGCGATCGCGAGGATGTAGAGCATCGCGATCGGCAGGTCGGTGAGCTGCATGGCGGTGCGCGTGCCGAAGATCGAGATCTCGTTGTCGGCGGGTCCGAAGGGGATCACCGCGATCGCCATGAAAGCCGGGATGGCCGCGACGATCGGCGCCAGGACGTAGACCACCTTGTCGGCGCGCTTGACGATGATGTCTTCCTTGAGCATCAGCTTCACACCGTCGGCGAGCGACTGGAGCATGCCCCAGGGGCCGTGCCGGTTCGGGCCGATGCGCAGCTGCATCCAGGCGACGACCTTGCGCTCCCAGACGATGGAGAACAGTACGGTCACCATCAGGAAGGCGAAGCAGAACACGGCCTTGATGACGACCAGCCACCACGGGTCGCGGCCGAACATCGAGAGGTCTTCAGCTGCGAGGTACGGGCTCATGCCTCCACCTCCTTGGGGGCCGGTTCGGCGGATGCCGCCGGGCCGATGCGGACGAGTGAGCCGGGCCGTGCCCCGGTGTCGGAGGCGACGCCCGTGCCGACGGAGTTCAGCGGAAGCCAGACCACCCGGTCGGGCATCTCGGTGATCCGCAGCGGCAGTTCGACGGTGCCGCAGGGGCCGGTGACCGCGAGGACGTCGCCTTCCTTGACGTCCACCTCGGCCGCCGTCGCCGCCGACACGCGCGCGTGGGCGGCGTGCCGTGTTCCGGCGAGCGCCTCGTCGCCCTCCTGGAGGACGCCCTGGTCGAGCAGCAGCCGGTGCCCGGCGAGTACGGCCTCGCCGGCGGCCGGGCGGGGCAGCGCGCCCGCGGACTCCTGTGGGTCCGAGGCGCGCGGGCCGTCCCAGGGGCCGAGCCGGTCGATCTCCGCGCGTGTGGTGCGCAGATCCGGCAGGCCCAGGTGGACGTCCATGGCGTCGGCCAGCATCTGCAGCACGCGCGCGTCGGTCGGTGCCAGGCGGCGGGTCATCTGGTCGGGCTTGAGAGCGGCGTCGAAGAAGCGCACCCTGCCTTCCCAGTTGAGGAAGGTGCCCGCCTTCTCGGCGACCGCGGCGACCGGCAGGACGACGTCGGCGTGCTCGGTGACCTCGCTGGGCCGCAGGTCCAACGACACCAGGAAGCCGACGCTGTCGAGTGCCTCACGCGCGCGTGCCGGGTCGGGCAGGTCGGCGACCTCCACCCCGGCGACGACGAGCGCCGACAGTTCGCCGGTGGCGGCGGCCTCGACGATGTGGTGGGTGTCGCGGCCGTAGCGCAGCGGGAGTTCGGGGAGCCCCCAGACGGCGGCGACCTCCTCACGCGCGCGTGGGTCGGTCGCGGGGCGGCCGCCCGGCAGCAGCGACGGCAGCGCGCCCGCCTCGACGGCGCCGCGCTCACCGGCCCGGCGCGGGATCCACACCAGCTGGGCGCCGGTCGCGGCGGCGGCGCGTACGGCGGCGGTCAGGCCGCCGGCGACCGAGGCGAGCCGCTCACCGACGACGATGACCGCACCCTCGGTGCGCAGGGCCTCGGCGGCGCGGGTGCCGGGCTCCTCCAGGCCGACGCCGCTCGCGAGGGCGTCCAGCCACTCGGTCTCGGTGCCGGGGGCGGCCGGCAGCAGGGTGCCGCCCGCCTTCTCAAGGCCCCGGGTGGCGTGCGTGGCCAGCGCGAACACCTTCTGCTTGCGCCTCCGCCAGGCCTTGCGCAGCCGCAGGAAGACGCCGGGGGCCTCCTCCTCCGACTCGAAGCCGGCCAGCAGGACCGCGGGCGCCTGCTCCAGGGAGGTGTACGTGACGCCCGTACCGTCGAGGTCACGGCCGCGGCCTGCCACCCGGGCGGCCAGGAAGTCGGCCTCCTCGCCGCTGTGCACGCGCGCGCGGAAGTCGATGTCGTTCGTGTCGAGCGCCACGCGCGCGAACTTGCTGTACGCGTAGGCGTCCTCGACGGTCAGCCGGCCTCCGATGAGGACGCCGGCCCGGGAGCGTGCGGCGGTCAGGCCCCGCGCGGCCGCCTCCAGGGCTTCCGGCCAGGGCGCGGGCTCCAGAACGCCGTCGGCGTTGCGGACGAGCGGGGTGTCGAGGCGGTCCTTCGCCTGCGCGTACCGGAACGCGAAGCGTCCCTTGTCGCAGATCCACTCCTCGTTGACCTCGGGGTCGTTCTCGGCGAGCCGCCGCATGACCTTGCCGCGCCGGTGGTCGGTGCGGATGGCGCAGCCGCCGGAGCAGTGCTCGCACACCGACGGCGAGGAGACGAGGTCGAAGGGGCGGGAGCGGAAACGGTAGGCCGCCGAGGTGAGCGCGCCGACCGGGCAGATCTGGATGGTGTTGCCGGAGAAGTACGACTCGAAGGGGTCACCCTCGCCGGTGCCGACCTGCTGCAGCGCGCCCCGCTCGATCAGCTCGATCATCGGGTCGCCCGCGATCTGGTTGGAGAAGCGGGTGCAGCGGGCGCAAAGCACGCACCGCTCGCGGTCGAGCAGCACCTGCGTGGAGATCGGTACGGGCTTTTCGTAGGTGCGCTTCTTTCCTTCGAAGCGGGACTCGGCGTTGCCGTGCGACATGGCCTGGTTCTGCAGCGGGCACTCGCCGCCCTTGTCGCAGACCGGGCAGTCCAGCGGGTGGTTGATGAGCAGCAGCTCCATCACACCGTGCTGGGCCTTCTCGGCGACCGGCGAGGTCAGCTGGGTCCTCACCACCATGCCGTCGGTGCAGGTGATGGTGCAGGACGCCATCGGCTTGCGCTGGCCCTCGACCTCGACGATGCACTGACGGCAGGCGCCGGCGGGGTCGAGCAGGGGGTGGTCGCAGAACCGGGGGATCTCGATGCCGAGCTGCTCGGCGGCCCGGATGACCAGGGTGCCCTTGGGCACGCTGATCTCGATGCCGTCGATCGTCAGCGTGACGAGGTCTTGCGGCGGGACCGCCGCCTCTCCCCCACCCGTGGGGCGCCGGCCCGCGGCGGAGCCGCTACTGGCCTGCTGTACGGTCATGCGTTCACCTCCGGGCGGTCCGCCCAGGCCGTCGACTTGGCCGGGTCGAAGGGGCAGCCCCGGCCCGTGATGTGCTGCTCGTACTCCTCGCGGAAGTACTTCAGCGAGGAGAAGATCGGGGACGCGGCGCCATCACCGAGGGCGCAGAAGGACTTGCCGTTGATGTTGTCGGCGATGTCGTTGAGTTTGTCGAGGTCGGCCATGACGCCCTTGCCGGCCTCGATGTCCCGCAGCAACTGCACCAGCCAGTACGTCCCTTCGCGGCAGGGCGTGCACTTGCCGCAGGACTCGTGGGCGTAGAACTCGGTCCAGCGGGTCACCGCCCGCACCACGCAGGTCGTCTCGTCGAAGCACTGCAGCGCCTTGGTGCCCAGCATCGAGCCCGCGGCGCCGACGCCCTCGTAGTCGAGGGAGACGTCGAGGTGCTCGTCGGTGAACATCGGCGTCGAGGAGCCGCCCGGCGTCCAGAACTTCAGGCGGTGGCCCGGCCGCATGCCGCCGCTCATGTCGAGGAGCTGGCGCAGCGTGATGCCGAGCGGGGCCTCGTACTGGCCGGGGCTCGCGACATGGCCGCTGAGCGAGTAGAGCGTGAAGCCCGGGGACTTCTCGCTGCCCATCGACCTGAACCAGTCTTTGCCGTTGTTCAGGATCGCGGGAACCGACGCGATCGACTCGACGTTGTTCACAACAGTCGGACAGGCGTAGAGGCCTTCCACCGCAGGGAAGGGGGGACGGAGCCGCGGTTGACCACGGCGGCCTTCGAGCGAGTCCAGCAGTGCGGTCTCCTCACCGCAGATGTACGCGCCGGCGCCCGCGTGCACGGTGAGCTTCAGGTCCAGCCCGCTGCCCAGGATGTTCTCGCCGAGGTAGCCCGCCGCGTAGGCCTCGCGCACGGCCTCGTGCAACCGCCGCAGAACGGGGACGACTTCACCACGCAGATAGATGAAGGCATGCGGCGACCTGATGGCATAACACGCGATCACAATGCCCTCGATGAGGCTATGCGGGTTCGCGAAGAGGAGCGGGATGTCCTTGCAGGTCCCGGGCTCCGATTCGTCGGCGTTGACAACTAGATAGTGCGGTTTTCCATCACCCTGCGGAATGAACTGCCACTTCATTCCGGTCGGGAACCCCGCGCCGCCGCGGCCGCGCAGACCGGAGTCCTTGACGTAGGCGATCAGGTCGTCCGGTGACATGGCGAGCGCCTTGCGGAGCCCCTCGTACCCCTCGTGCCTCCGGTAGACGTCCAGAGTCCAGGACCGGTCCTCGTCCCAGAAGGCCGACAGCACGGGTGCGAGCAGCTTCTCGGGGCTCGTGTCCTTGACCTCGGGTACCACGGTCATCACTCCCCCTCCTCGGCGGTAGGCCCTGCGGGGTGCGCGGAGTCGGAGGCCGATGTCTCCAGCGGCGCGTCATGGGAACCGAGGTGTTCGGCCGGTGACGGCTCGTGCACCCTGTCCTGCGGTTCCTCATGCGGACCTCCGCGCGGATGGACCACGCGCGCGGGTGCGGCCTCTCCCCTTGCCAGGCGAAGGCCCACCAGCGACGCGGGTCCCGCACCGCCGCCCTCCTCGACGGCCCCGGGCCGCTCGTCGGGGAAGCCGGCGAGGATCCGCGCGGTCTCCTTGAACGTGCACAGCCGCGCCCCGCGCGTGGGCTGTACGGGCCGTCCCGCGCGCAGATCGTCGACCAGGCGCTTGGCGCTGCCCGGCGTCTGGTTGTCGAAGAACTCCCAGTTGACCATCACGACCGGCGCGAAGTCGCAGGCCGCGTTGCACTCGATGTGCTCCAGGGTGACCTTGCCGTCGTCGGTGGTCTCGCCGTTGCCGACGCCCAGGTGCTCCTGGAGGGTCTCGAAGATCGCGTCCCCGCCCATCACCGCGCACAGCGTGTTGGTGCAGACGCCCACCTGGTAGTCACCGGAGGGCTTGCGCCGGTACATGGTGTAGAAGGTGGCTACGGCGGTGACCTCGGCCGTCGTCAGGTTCAGCATGTCCGCGCAGAACTGCATTCCGGTGCGCGTGACATGGCCCTCCTCCGACTGCACGAGGTGGAGCAGGGGGAGCAGGGCGGACCGGGAGTCCGGGTAGCGCGCGATGACCTCGCGCGCGTCCGCCTCCAGCCGGGCCCGGACGTCGTCCGGGTAGGCGGGCGCGGGCAGTTCGGGCATGCCCAGGCTGACGCCCCGCTCCGAAGAAGAGGTGGTCACCGGTCGACGCCTCCCATCACGGGGTCGATGGACGCGACGGCGACGATGACGTCGGCGACCTGGCCGCCTTCGCACATCGCCGCCATGGCCTGCAGGTTGGTGAAGGACGGATCGCGGAAGTGGACCCGGTAGGGGCGGGTGCCGCCGTCGGAGACGGCGTGCACGCCGAGTTCGCCCTTGGGGGACTCGACGGCCGCGTACGCCTGTCCCGGCGGGACGCGGAAGCCCTCGGTGACGAGCTTGAAGTGGTGGATCAGGGCCTCCATGGAGGTGCCCATGATCTTCTTGATGTGGTCGAGGGAGTTGCCGAGTCCGTCCGGTCCGAGGGCGAGCTGGGCGGGCCAGGCGATCTTCTTGTCGGCGACCATGACCGGGCCGGGCTGGAGCCGGTCCAGGCACTGCTCGACGATCCTGAGCGACTGGCGCATCTCCTCCAGGCGGACCAGGAAGCGGCCGTAGGCGTCGCAGCTGTCGGCCGTCGGGATCTCGAAGTCGTACGTCTCGTAGTCGCAGTACGGCTGTGCCTTGCGCAGGTCGTGCGGCAGGCCGGTGGAGCGCAGGATCGGGCCGGTGGCGCCGAGGGCCATGCAGCCGGCCAGGTCGAGGTAGCCGATGTCCTGCATGCGGGCCTTGAAGATGGGGTTCCCGGTGGCGAGCTTGTCGTACTCCGGGAGGTTCTTCTTCATCTTCTTCACGAACTCGCGGATCTGGTCCACCGCGCCGGGGGGCAGGTCCTGGGCGAGTCCGCCGGGGCGGATGTACGCGTGGTTCATCCGCAGACCCGTGATGAGCTCGTAGAGATCGAGAATCATTTCACGATCACGGAAGCCGTAGATCATGATCGTGGTGGCGCCGAGCTCCATGCCGCCGGTGGCGATGCACACCAGGTGGGAGGACATCCGGTTCAGCTCCATCAGGAGCACCCGGATGATCTTGGCGCGCTCGGTGATGTCGTCCTCGATGCCGAGGAGTTTCTCGACGGCGAGGCAGTAGGCGGTCTCGTTGAAGAAGGACGTCAGGTAGTCCATGCGCGTGACGAAGGTGGTGCCCTGCGTCCACGTGCGGTACTCGAGGTTCTTCTCGATGCCGGTGTGCAGATAGCCGATGCCGCAGCGGGCCTCGGTGACCGTCTCGCCCTCGATCTCCAGGATCAGGCGGAGCACTCCGTGGGTGGAGGGGTGCTGGGGACCCATGTTGACGACGATGCGTTCGTCGTCGGCGCGGGTCGCGGACTGGACGACCTCGTCCCAGTCGCCACCGGTGACCGTGTATACGGTGCCCTCGGTGGTCTCGCGAGGGGAAGCCTGGGAAGTGCTCACGAGTACGACCTCCGCTGGTCCGGAGCCGGGATCTGGGCGCCCTTGTACTCGACGGGGATGCCGCCGAGGGGGTAGTCCTTGCGCTGCGGGTGGCCCTGCCAGTCGTCCGGCATCATGATCCGCGTCAGGGCCGGGTGACCGTCGAAGACGATGCCGAAGAAGTCGTAGGTCTCGCGCTCGTGCCAGTCGTTCGTCGGATAGACGGAGACGAGGGACGGGATGCGCGGGTCGGCGTCGGGGGCGCTGACTTCGACGCGGATCAGCCGGTTGTGGGTGATCGAGCGCAGGTGGTAGACGGCGTGCAGCTCGCGGCCCTTGTCCTGCGGGTAGTGGACGCCGCTGACTCCGGTGCACAGTTCGAAGCGCAGGGCCGGGTCGTCGCGCAGGGTGCGGGCGACGCGGAGCAGGTGCTCGCGTTCGATGTGGAAGGTGAGCTCGCCGCGGTCGACGACCGTCTTCTCGATGGCGCTGTCCGGGAGGAGTCCCTGTTCCTCCAGGGCGCCCTCCAGCTCGTCGGCGACCTCGTCGAACCAGCCGCCGTAGGGGCGACTCGCCGGTCCCGGGAGTCGGACCGAGCGGACCAGGCCGCCGTAGCCGGAGGTGTCGCCGCCGTTGTTGGCGCCGAACATGCCGCGCTGGACGCGGATCTCCTCGCCACCCTGGCCGCGCTGGCCGGGGAGGTTGGAGGCGGAGAGGTCCTTCTCGGGGTTCACCCCGTTCGCGGACCCGTTGACGCCGCCCGTGCCGTTGCCGTTCGCGTCGCTCACCGCAGCAGCCCCTTCATCTCGATCGTGGGCAGGGCCTTGAGCGCCGCTTCCTCCGCCTCGCGGGCCGCCTCCTCGGCGTTGACGCCGAGCTTGGCGGACTGGATCTTCTGGTGGAGCTTGAGGATCGCGTCCATCAGCATCTCGGGGCGGGGCGGGCAGCCCGGCAGGTAGATGTCGACCGGGACGATGTGGTCGACGCCCTGGACGATCGCGTAGTTGTTGAACATGCCGCCCGAGGAGGCGCAGACGCCCATGGAGATCACCCATTTCGGGTTGGGCATCTGGTCGTAGACCTGCCGGAGCACCGGCGCCATCTTCTGGCTGACCCGGCCGGCGACGATCATCAGGTCGGCCTGGCGCGGTGAGCCGCGGAAGACCTCCATGCCGAAGCGCGCCAGGTCGTACCGGCCGGCGCCGGTGGTCATCATCTCGATGGCGCAGCAGGCGAGGCCGAAGGTGGCCGGGAAGACGGACGCCTTGCGCACCCAGCCCGCGGCCTGCTCGACGGTGGTCAGCAGGAAGCCGCTCGGCAGCTTTTCTTCGAGTCCCATGTCCTAAGGCCCCTCAGTCCCATTCCAGGCCGCCGCGCCGCCATACGTACGCGTATGCGACGAAGACGGTGAGCACGAAGAGCAGCATCTCCACGAGCCCGAAAATCCCCAGGGCGTCGAAGGTGACGGCCCAGGGGTAGAGGAAGACGATCTCGATGTCGAAGACGATGAAGAGCATCGCCGTCAGGTAGTACTTGATGGGGAAGCGCCCGCCGCCGGCCGGCGTGGGGGTCGGCTCGATACCGCACTCGTAGGCCTCGAGCTTGGCGCGGTTGTACCGCTTCGGACCGATCAGCGTGGCCATGACCACGGAGAAGATCGCAAAGCCTGCCCCGAGGGCTCCCAGTACGAGGATGGGCGCATACGCGTTCACCGCTCCTCGCTCCTCTCAGTCGGCGCTGACTGCTGGCGGTTGCATTGGTGCACTGCGCTCCCTTCCGCCTCACAGGCCTCACGAGCCCCCGCCGTCCCGGGCGAAGATCGAGAACATGTGAAGCAGGTCACAAGCCCAGTTGCCACGCATCTTATGCCCGCCACTCTGTGATCTGCGACACGGGGTATTGCACGAGCTTTGTGATCTCCACCACCTGACGAAGGATCATGAAGTCGGATGATGAGTGATCTTCATACGCGAAGCGTTCAGTTGATCACGAGAAGTGACATTCTTGCTCATCACTGCAGGCCGGAGGGTGCGTCTCAATATCAAGAGAGTTCCGCTGCATGCAAATTGGTGCTGGACGCAGGTGCCTGATAGAGGGCCGCGTTCACACATCAGGGTGAGGTGCGGGGTGCGATGTGGACGCGCATCCGGCGCGTGCACGCGTTCACGAGCTCCTCGCGCACGGGACGCCGCGTTTCCGGTGACCGTTCCGTGACCTCCACCACATCGATGAGAGGCCTCTGAGAACCGGGCTTGGCCAATGACCGCAACAAGTGGTAAGCGCGGGGCAATTCGGGCGAAATGATCAAAGGCCGTGATCAAGCCCTTGATCACGGGCGTCCACAATGTCCGTTACGGCGTCAATAAAGAGCGACACGCCCGGGATTCCAGGTCTCGATTGAGCAACTGTGGCGCAGCACACGTTTCTTGAAGATATGAAGGAGCCCCTGATACCGGTTGTTCCCATGTCCCACACCGCTCACATACGCAGCCACCGGAAGCCCCGCCGCAGCGCGTCGACCCTCGCGATGCGGGCCGGAGTTGCCGGTGGCGTCCTCAGCACCCTGGCAGTCGCCGGGGCGTCCGGCTCGGCGAACGCGGCCGAGCCGGTGACGCAGACCCTCGAACTGCCCACCCTGACGGCCGACCTGGCCGCCCAGGCCGCAAAGTCCGCGGACGCCACCCAGCAGGCCGCCGCGAACTACCAGCTCCAGGCCGAGCGCGACGCGGCCGCCGCAAACGCCGCGAAGCAGGCCAAGGCGGACCTCGCGGAGGCCAAGCAGAAGGCCGCCGAGGCCAAGAAGAAGGCCGAGGAGGCCGCCCGCAGGGCCGCCGCCGATCGTGCCTCGCGCAGCGCGGCGCGCACGACGCTCGCCGCCACGGACACCGGCAGCACCTCCACGAGCACGGCGACCGGTTCGGCCGCGTCCGTCATCTCCTTCGTGAAGGCGCAGATCGGCAAGTCCTACGTCCTGGGCGCCTCCGGCCCGAGCGCCTACGACTGCTCCGGCCTGGTGCAGGCCGCCTTCAAGCAGATCGGCGTCAGCCTGCCGCGCGTCTCCCAGGACCAGTCGACCGCCGGCACGCAGGTCTCGCTGAGCAACCTGCAGCCGGGCGACATCCTCTACTGGGGCAGCGCGGGCAGCGCGTACCACGTGGCGGTGTACGTCGGCGACGGTATGTTCGTCGGCGCGCAGAACCCGTCCACCGGCATCGTCGAGAAGCCGTTGTCGTACGACCCGCCGACCGGCGCCGTGCGGGTGCTCTGAGCGACCGCACGTCTCCCAACGCGCGTAGGGCCGCAGCCGCTCGGGGGCAGCGGCCCTTGCGTCGTTCCCGGGGCGCCAGAGGCCCCGTCCTGACAAGCTCTGTTCGGGCCGCCGTCCGGCGGTCCGTCCATGAGCGAAGGAGACCGCGTCATGCCACGCGTGTTCGTACAGGGAAGGCCCGCCGACTACTACCCCCGCCACGCGCCCGAGGCCGGGCGCGGCACGGTTCGCCGGATCACCGAGGTCGGCGAGGAGGTCCTGCACAAGCCGTGCCGGGACGTCACGGAGTTCGGGCCCGACCTCGCCGCACTCGTCGACGACATGTTCCTCACCCTGTATGTCGCCGAAGGGGCGGGACTTGCCGCGAATCAGGTAGGGGTCGATCTGCGGCTGTTCGTGTACGACTGCCCCGATGACGACGGAGTCCGGCATGTCGGGCACATCGTCAATCCGGTGCTCGAAACGCCCACGAGCGGGCGACGGTTGCTGGACGAGCGCGAGGGCTGTCTGTCGGTTCCGGGTGCCGTGATGGCCGTACCGCGGCCGGACCGGGCCGTCGTGCGCGGGCAGGACAGGGACGGCAACCCGATGGTCATCGAGGGCACGGGGTACTTCGCGCGCTGCCTCATCCACGAGACCGACCACACCAACGGGTACATCTACCTGGATCGGCTCTCCAAGCGGGAGAAAAGGGACGCGCTGCGGCAGATGGCGGACCGGCGGGACGAGGTGTTCGCCCGCCGGGCCGCCAGGGCCGAGGAGCTGAGCCCGGCCCGGTAGGGACTCACGCCTTCGGGGCCACCTTGCTCAGGCCGTTGATGATCCGGTCCATGGCGTCGCCGCCCGTGGGGTCGGTGAGGTTCGCCAGCAGCTTGAGGGTGAACTTCATCAGCATCGGGTGGGTGAGGCCGCGCTGGGCCGCGATCTGCATGACCTTCGGGTTGCCGATGAGCTTCACGAAGGCGCGGCCGAGCGTGTAGTAGCCGCCGTAGGTGTCCTTGAGGACGCGCGGGTAGCGCTGCAGGGCGATCTCGCGCTGGGCGGGCGTGGCCCGCGCGTGGGCCTGGACGATGACGTCGGCGGCGATCTGGCCGGACTCCATGGCGTAGGCGATGCCCTCGCCGTTGAAGGGATTCACCAGGCCGCCGGCGTCACCGACGAGGAGCAGGCCGCGCGTGTAGTGGGGCTGGCGGTTGAAGGCCATGGGCAGGGCGGCGCCGCGGATCGGGCCGGTCATGTTCTCGGGGGTGTAGCCCCAGTCCTCGGGCATGGAGGCGCACCAGGCCTTGAGGATCTCGCGCCAGTCCAGCTCCTTGAAGGAGGCGGAGGTGTTCAGGACGCCGAGGCCGACGTTCGACGTGCCGTCGCCCATGCCGAAGATCCAGCCGTAGCCGGGCAGCAGCCGGTCCTGGGTGCCGCGGCGGTCCCACAGCTCCAGCCAGGACTCCAGGTAGTCGTCGTCGTGGCGAGGGCTCTCGAAATACGTCCGGACCGCGACGCCCATCGGGCGGTCCTCGCGGCGGTGCAGGCCCATCGCGAGGGACAGGCGGGTGGAGTTGCCGTCGGCCGCGACCACCAACGGAGCGTGGAAGGTGACCTCGCGCTTCTCCTCGCCCAGCTTGGCGGTGACGCCGGTGATACGGCCGGTGCGGTCGTCGATGACCGGGCCGGAGACGTTGCAGCGCTCGTACAGCCGCGCCCCCGCCTTCTGGGCGTTGCGGGCGAGCTGCTCGTCGAAGTCGTCGCGCTTGCGGACGAGTCCGTAGTTCGGGTAGGAGGCGAGTTCCGGCCAGTCCAGCTGGAGGCGGGAGCCGCCGCCGATGATGCGCAGGCCCTTGTTGCGCAGCCAGCCGGCCTCCTCGGAGATGTCGACGCCCATGGCGACGAGCTGCTTGACCGCGCGCGGGGTGAGGCCGTCGCCGCACACCTTCTCGCGCGGGAACTCGGTCTTCTCCAGGAGCAGGACGTCGAGGCCGGCCTTGGCGAGGTGGTACGCGGTCGTGGAGCCGGCGGGCCCCGCGCCCACGACGATCACATCGGCGGTGTTCTCGGAGAGGGGCTCGTTCTCGACGGTCACGGCGGGATCTCCCCAAGTTCGAAATCTGTGTGCCGACCGGCACTGGACATGGGCAGTCTATGCAGCAGAATTGATCACCCGGCTGAAGGGCTGCCCTGTGAACCGACCTCTCCCCGCGGTACGGCTGCGCGTTCCCACCCATGAGGACGCGATCGCCTGGCACCGGGTCTTCGACGACCCCGAGGTCATGGAGTTCTACGGCGGCAGAGCGGCCGCGCTGTCGGTCTACGAGGAGCTCACCGCGCGGCAGCGGCGGCACGACGCCGAACTCGGCTTCTGCCTGTGGACCATGCTGGACGAATCCGGAGAAGTCATCGGCTTCACCGGAGCGCAGCCCTGGCAGCCGGACTGGGGCCCGGTCGGCGAGATGGAGATCGGCTGGCGGCTGGGCCGCGCGCACTGGGGCAAGGGGTACGTCACCGCGGCCGCGCGCGAGACGCTGCGGCGGGTGGGAGCAGCCGGGGTCAAGGAGGTGGTGGCGATGGTCCGGCCGGGCAACGAGCGGTCGATCGCGGTGACCCGGCGGCTCGGCATGCGCCCGGCGGAGACCTATCCGCATCCCAGCCTGGACGAAGACGCCTTGTGCTTCCGACTGAGCATCGAGCACACAGAGTAGTCGTCTGTCACAGAAAGACACCGGCTCCTTCCGGCCGCGTCGCGTGAGAGTTACCCTTCCAGTACCGCTGGGGGTGACATCTGTGCGCATAACACCCAAAACACCCGAAGTGCGTGTGCCACGGCTGGTCGGGCTGATGGCCGTGGACGCGCGCGAAACCGCCCAGGCGCAGGGCCTGTTCCTCAACGCGCCGGACCGCCCGGACTTCCACCTCGCGGTCGTCGACTACGTCGTACGCCAGTACCCGCAGCCCGGCGCCGAGGTGCCCCGGGACTCCATGGTGTACGTGTGGTTCGACTTCGGTGAGGGAGAGGGCGGCGGAGGCGTGCGCGAGCCGCGCATCCCGCGGCCGCCCAGGGGCGGACTGCAACGCGAGCTCGGTGAGCCGGGGGACGCCTTCGAGACGATCAACCGCTAGGCCCCGGAAGAAGGCCTCAGCTCTCCTTGAAGCCGCGGTGCAGCGCGACCACACCGCCGGTGAGGTTGCGCCAGGCCACCTTCGACCAGCCCGCCTTGCGCAGCCGTTCGGCGAGGGCGGGCTGGTCGGGCCAGGCACGGATGGACTCGGCGAGGTAGACGTACGCGTCCGGGTTCGAGGAGACCGCCCGCGCGACCGGCGGCAGCGCCCGCATCAGGTACTCGGTGTAGACGGTGCGGAAGGGCGCCCAGGTCGGGTGCGAGAACTCGCAGATCACCACCCGTCCGCCGGGCCGGGTCACCCGGTACATCTCCCGCAGGGCCGCCTCCGTGTCCTGGACGTTGCGCAGCCCGAAGGAGATCGTCACGGCGTCGAAGGTGTCGTCCTTGAACGGCAGCCGCGTCGCGTCGCCGGCCGTGAACGGCAGCCAGGTGTGCTTCTTCTTGCCGACCTGCAGCATCCCGAGCGAGAAGTCGCACGGGACGACGTACGCGCCCGTGCGCGCGAAGGGCAGCGAGGAGGTGGCCGTACCGGCGGCCAGGTCGAGGACCTTCTGCGCGGGGCGCGCGTCGACCGCCTTCGCCACCTCCTTGCGCCACACCCGGTCCTGCCCGAGCGACAGCACGTCGTTCGTCAGGTCGTACCGTTCCGCCACGTCGTCGAACATCGAGGCGACTTCATGCGGCTGCTTGTTCAGGGAAGCGCGGGTCACCCGCCCATTCTTGCAGCCCGGGTTCACGCGGCCACGCGCGGCTCAGCGACGCCGGTACACCAACCGCCCGCCGATCACGGTCGCCACGCAGGTGCCGGCGCCGCGACGCACCAGTTCGGCGCGGTCCGCGACGTCGAACACGGCGAAGCGGGCAGGGCCGCCCGGGACGAGCCGCGGCAGCAGGATCAGCGGGGTCGGGGACAGCGCCGGCGGCCCTGGAAGGCGGTCGGGCCGCTGCCCCACGGCGAGCCCGGCCCTGCGCACCGCGTCGACCGCGGCCCGCGACCGCAACTCGCCGGCCACCGCCACGGTGCCGTGCGCCAGCATCCGATGTACCCCGCGTCGCGCGCTCGCACCGAGGCGTGCGGGATCGCCGCGGAAGATCTCCCTGGCCCGCGCCCCGCCGATGGGCTCGGTGCCGAGGATGTCGGCCTCGCGCGGGTCGGGGTGGTAGGTGGTCTCCAGCAGCTCCGGGCCGTACGGGTTCAGCAGCCCCGGGGTGAGGATGCCGGGCCAGCGCCGTACCCTCGCCCGGGGTGCGGCGGCGGCCAGTTCCTCGTACGGGCCGACGGCGGCGACGGACGCACCGTCGACCAGAACAGCCGCCTCGGGAGACCGCTCGGCGAAGTGAAGTGTCAGCACAGTGGGACGGGTTGGACTAGTTGGACGCCAGCAGCTTCAGTTCCGGGTGGGCCGTGCCGCCCTCGATCGCCGTCGAGGAGATGTGGGACATCACCCGCTCGTCGACGGGGTCGTTCGCCGGGTCGTCGTGGACGACCAGGTGCTCGTACGTCGTCGAGCGCTGCGCGGGCACCCGCCCCGCCTTCCTGATCAGGTCGATGATCTCCAGGCGGTTGGAGCGGTGCTTGGCGCCGGCCGAGGAGACCACGTTCTCCTCCAGCATGATCGAGCCGAGGTCGTCCGCGCCGTAGTGCAGCGACAGCTGGCCGACCTCCTTGCCGGTGGTCAGCCACGAGCCCTGGATGTGCCGGACGTTGTCGAGGAAGATGCGGGCGATCGCGATCATCCGCAGGTACTCGAAGAGGGTGGCCTGGGTGCGGCCCTTCAGGTGGTTGTTCTCGGGCTGGTAGGTGTACGGGATGAAGGCGCGGAAGCCGCCCGTACGGTCCTGTACGTCCCGGATCATCCGCAGGTGCTCGATGCGCTCGGCGTTCGTCTCACCCGTGCCCATCAGCATCGTGGAGGTGGACTCCACGCCCAGCCGGTGCGCGGTCTCCATGATCTCCAGCCAGCGCTCGCCGGACTCCTTGAGGGGCGCGATGGCCTTGCGGGGGCGCTCGGGGAGCAGTTCGGCGCCCGCGCCGGCGAAGGAGTCGAGGCCCGCCTGGTGGATCCGGGTGATGGCCTCCTCGACGGACACACCGGAGATACGGGCCATGTGCTCGACCTCGGACGCGCCCAGCGAGTGGATCACCAGCTGCGGGAAGGCCTCCTTGATGGCCCGGAAGTGCTTCTCGTAGTACTCGACGCCGTAGTCCGGGTGGTGGCCGCCCTGGAACATGATCTGGGTGCCGCCCAGCTCGACCGTCTCCGCGCAGCGGCGCAGGATGTCGTCGAGGTCGCGGGTCCATCCCTTCTCCGTGTCCTTGGGGGCCGCGTAGAAGGCGCAGAACTTGCACGCCGTGACGCACACGTTCGTGTAGTTGATGTTCCGCTCGATGATGTACGTCGCGATGTGCTCGATGCCGGCGTACTTGCGGCGGCGTACGGCGTCGGCGGCGGCGCCCAGCGCATGCAAGGGGGCGTCCCGATAGAGGTCGAGCGCCTCCTCGGGCGTGATGCGTCCGCCCGCTGCGGCTCGGTCGAGCACGGACTGGAGGTCGGCCTTCTCGGTCACCGGGCGTCCCTTTCGTCAGGTTCGTCAAGGGGGGTGTGGACGGACCGAACCAGCCTACGCCAGCGCTTTCACCGCACGGACGTCAGGCCGCGTACGCGCCGATCAGCAGCCCGGCGAAGGCCCCGGCCAGCAGGAACGGCCCGAACGGGATGGCGGTCTTCCGGCCCGCCCGCCGCACGGCGACGAGAGCACCGCCGTACAGCGCGCCGAACAGAAAACCGGCGAAGGCGCCGAGCAGCACGGTGGACCAGCCGTACCAGCCGAGTACGGCACCCATGCCGACGGCCAGCTTCACATCGCCGAAGCCCATGCCGGCCGGGTTGATGAGAAACAGCATGAAATAGCCGGCACCGAGGGCCAGAGCGCCGTACAGCGCGGTGAGCCAGTGGCCGGCGTGCTCGGGCAGCAGCGCGACGAGGCCCAGCAGGGCGAGGGCGGCCGCGGCGAGGGGCAGGGTCAGCGGGTCGGGCAGCCGCTGCACCCGGAAGTCCACCACGGCCAGCAGCACCCCGACCGGCGCGAGCAGTAGCCAGACCGCCAACTCCGGCCGGGTGCCGGTCGAGACGGCGAGAGCGGCGCAGGTCAGGGCGGTGACGAGGGAAGCAGTGAGGGCGGCGGGGGGTAGGTCCGTACGGCGGGCCGCCGCCCCGCAGGCGCCGCACGCGATCCGGCCGAGCCAGCCGCGGAGCGGGTGGCCGTCCGGGCAGCGGTCCCGCCAGGGCTCACCGGACGGTACGGCGAAGCGGTAGGCGGCGCGGGGCAGCAGCCCGCCCACCAGCGCGCCCCACAGCGCGGCGACCGCCGCCAGCGCCCCTGTGCTCATCCGGTCCCCCCGACCCCCGTCGCACGCACTGTGCTCATCCGGCCTTCGACAGGCGTGCCACCGGGTTGCCCTCGGCCGAACTGTCCGAGGTGAACCTCAGGTCGTCGCCGACCGGGGTCAACTCGACCTGGTGCGGGGTGGGCACGCAGTGGCCGGGGTTGTCCTTGGCGCCGGTCGAGGTCGCGAGGACCTGGGTCTTCGTCACCTTCTTCAGGGTGAGGACGTCGGTGCACACGCCGCCGATCTGGTCGGTCTGCCGGAGCCGTCCCAACTCCTGTCCCACGGCGGCCTGATGGACGGTGAGCCGGAAGGTGCCCTCGGGCAGATTGCCGCCGAGGCCGGTGGCCTGTCCTTCCCAGGTGCCGAGGTAGCGGGCCGGGATCGCGCCGGGCCCGGAGCCTGTGACGGGGGCGCCGGTGGAGGCATCGGTCGGCGCCGGGGAGCGGGCGGGGCCGCTGCCCGCGCTCTTGTCGCTCCCGTCCTGCCGGGCCCAGGGCTGGAGCAGCACGCCGACGCCCAGGGTCGCCGCGGCCAGCGCACCGGCGACGGCCAGCACCACCGTGCAGCTCAGCCGACGCCCACGGCCGGCCTCGACCGGCGCGGAGGCCGCCGCCACGCTGACGGAGAACCGGCCTGGGGGCACCGCGTCCCGCGGCGCGGGCACGACGGTCGGCGCTCCGGCGGCCGCCCCGTCCACGCCGGTGGCCGGCCCCGGCACCGCTCCGACACCGGTCGGCGCTCCCGAGGGAACCCCGCCAACGCCGTTCGCTGCGGCCGGACCCCCGGAATTCATCACCGGCGCGGGCCCGAAAACCCCGGCTCCGGTGAACGAGTCGAGCTCCGCAGGAGCAGGAGCAGGAGCAGGAGCAGGGGCAGCTACGGCGGCAGAGGCCGGTGCCGCACCCGAAGCAGGCGTCGGCACCGAGGTTCCCGTCACCGCCGGGCTGTCGAAGGGCGCCGGGCCCGAGGGTGCCGTCTCCACCGTGTCCAGGTTCAGGAGGCGTACGGCGCTGCGACTGACCTGCTCCACCAGGGGGCCCGGCAGCCAGCCGCCGGTGACCAGGCGGGCGGCGCCCTCGGGGGCGAGGCGGTGGCTCACCTCGGCGGGGGTGGGCCGGGAGGCCGGGTCCTTGGTCAGGCAGGCCGCCGCCACCTCGCCCAGCTCACCGCCGAGCGAGCCGAGTTCGGGTTCCTCGTGGACGACCTTGTAGAGCAGCGCGGCCGAGGAGTCGCCACGGAAGGGCGGTTCACCGCTGGCCGCGTGGACGAGGACCGCGCCGAGGGAGAAGACGTCGGCGGCGCCCGTCACGCCCTTGCCGAGGATCTGCTCGGGTGCCATGTAGCCCGGAGAGCCGATCGACACACCGGTGGACGTCAGGGACGCCGTGCCGTCCATGGCCCGCGCGATGCCGAAGTCGATCAGCAAGGGGCCGTCGACGGTCAGCAGGACGTTGGAGGGCTTCACGTCCCGGTGCACCAGCCCCAGTTCGTGTACGGCCGTCAGCGCCTCGGCGAGGCCCGCGCCCAGGGCCCGTACGGTGTGCGCGGGCAGCGGGCCGGTGTCCGCGACGGCCGCGGCGAGGGACGGGCCGGCCGCGTACGCGGTGGCGACCCAGGGCACCGGGGCGTCCGGGTCCGCGTCCAGGACGGGTGCGGTCCAGGCGCCGCCGACCCGGCGGGCGGCCGCCACCTCGCGCCGGAAGCGGGCGCGGAACTCCTCGTCCAGCGCGAAGTGCGGGTGCACGATCTTCACGGCGACGGTACGGCCGCCCGCGCTGCGGCCGAGGTAGACCCGGCCCATGCCACCGGAGCCGAGCCGGCCGAGCAGCCGGTAGGGCCCGATGGTGGCCGGCTCGTCCATGTCCAGCGGCTGCATGACGCGCTCCCCCCAACCCCGCTGCCTCACGGCCCGGGCCCGAACGTCTCCCGGGCAGCAGCCTAGTGAGCCATCCTCACCGCTGCAGCAGGTCCACCTTCACGTCCGCCGGGAAGCCGGTCGTCGGGCCGACGCGGCGGGCGAACTCGGCGACCGCCTCCAGTTGGAGGCTGCCGAAGCTGAAGTCGAGGGTGGTGAAGTACTGCGCCAGGGTCGCCTCGTCGAAGGCCTCCCAGCGGGCCGCCTGTTCGGCGACCTTGCCGACCTCCTCCAGGGAGAGGTTGCGGGAGGCGAGGAAGGCCTCGTGGACCTGGCGGGTGATGTCCGGCTCGCGGTCGGCGTAGTCGCGGCGGGCCGCCCAGACCGCGAAGACGAACGGCAGGCCGGTCCACTCCTTCCAGAGCGCGCCGAGGTCGTGCACTTCGAGGCCGAAGCGGGGGCCGTCGAGCAGATTCGCCCGCAGTGCCGCGTCGCCGATGAGGACGGCGGCCTCGGCCTCCTGCATCATCAGGCTGAGGTCGGGCGGGCAGGTGTAGTAGTCGGGCTGGACGCCGTAGCGCTCGGCGAGCAGGAGCTGGGCGAGGCGGACCGAGGTGCGGGAGGTCGAGCCGAGCGCGACCCGGGCGCCGTGCAGGCGGTCCAGCGGGACCTGCGAGACGATCACGCAGGACATCACCGGGCCGTCGCAGCCGACGGCGATGTCAGGGAAGGCGACCAGGTCGTCGGCGTTGCGCAGGAACTCGACCAGGGTGATGGGGCCGATGTCGAGATCGCCGCGCACGATCTGCTCGCTGAGCTTCTCCGGGGTGTCCTTGGTGAGCTCGAAGTCGAGGAGAGTGCCGGTTCTCGCGAGCCCCCAGTACAGGGGCAGGCAGTTCAGGAACTGGATGTGGCCGACGCGCGGCCGGGTGCGAGAATTGTCCACATCGCGAGACTAGACCCCGCGCTGTACGGTGCCGGGACCGACCCCACCGTGGCCGTGCCGTCAAATGGCCGAGTGGATGTTCAAACATCCGAGTGACGTGATCTTGACCCCTATTGCTTTCGGCTGCCCGGATGCTAGGCTTGCCGCAAGTTGCAGTTTGGTTTCCCTTGCAGTACAGAGCCTGCGGAGCATGTAACCGCAGGCTCTAGTCGTTTTCAGACGTATGCAGTTGTGCAGCACCGTTTCACACTTGCAGGTTCTGGAGCAGGGCAACCCTTTTGAGCCCAAGGAGGGCTTATGGCTACCGGAACCGTTAAGTGGTTCAACGCCGAAAAGGGCTTTGGCTTCATCGCCCAGGAGGGCGGCGGCCCCGACGTCTTCGTTCACTACTCCGCGATCAACGCCACCGGCTTCCGCTCCCTCGAGGAGAACCAGCAGGTGAGCTTCGACGTGACGCAGGGTCCGAAGGGCCCGCAGGCGGAGAACGTCACCCCCGTCTGATCACTGCCTGATCGCAGAACCTGAGAGCAGTACCCAAGGAGCCCCGCGCCGTTCCGGCGACGGGGCTCCTGCCTTGCCCTCCGGCCGCCCCGCCTTTCCCCTCCCCGGCCGTCGATGAATTGTGTACGAATTCTCTAGGTGTGCTGCATGACGAGGACGAAGGTCGTGCCCGGTTCCAGCGCCTCGTACGAGTGCGCCACGTCCCCCCGATAGGTCAGGTAATCGCCGGGCTCCAGTTCGACCTCCTGTCCGGCGGGGCCCGCCTTCATCCGGCCGGAGCCGACGATCAGATGCTCGACCGTGCCGGGGATGTGCGGCTCCGACATGCGGGCCGCGCCCGGCTCGGCGCGCAGGCGGTAGATGTCCCGCCGGGCCCCCGGAGGGCTCGCGGACAACAGGGTGGCGACAAAGTTCGCCTGCTCCGAGGCGACCTCGGGGCCGTCGCCGGCCCGGATCACCTGGACCTGCTGCGCGGGCGGCTCGACCAGCGCGCTGAACGGCACCCCCAGCGCGACCGCGAGCGCCCAGAGCGTCTCCACGTTGGGGTTACCGCTCGCCGCCTCCAGCTGGGACAGCGTGGACTTCGCGATTCCGGCGCGTTTGGCCAGCTCGGACAGGGACAGCCCGGTGCGGGCGCGCTCGCGCTTGAGCGATGCGGCGATCCACTCCAGCGGAAGCCGGGCGGGGGTCCCGGGAGACGGCTCGGTCATGTCGTTCGCTCCATCGGTACGATCGTTCGGCTTGACGGACAGATGCGCCGCGTTCCATTGTAGAAAACATGCGTTCGGTACAGCGAACATCCGATGACATGTCCCTGGTGCGCGACAGCTCGCTCGTCTGGCTCGCCAGCGGCGTCGTCGGCGTCTCCTTCGGCGCCGTCTCCGTGGCCGGCGGCCTCTCGGTGTGGGTGCCGGTGCTGATGTCCCTGGTGGTGTACGCCGGCTCGGCCCAGTTCAGCGCGGTGGGCGTACTGCTCGCCGGAGGCGGGCCGGTCGCCGCAGCGGCGACGGGACTGCTGCTCAACACCCGTACGGCCGCGTTCAGCCTGGCGGTCGCGGACATCATCGGCACCGGCCGTGCGAGCCGTCTCCTCGGCGCCCATCTGGTCACCGACGAGACGGTCGCCTTCGCCCTCGCCCAGTCCGGCCCGGTACGGCGGCGCAGGGCGTTCTGGATCTCCGGGCTCGGTCTGTTCGCCGTGTGGAACACCGGGGTGCTGGCGGGCGCCCTCGCCGGGGGCGCGCTGGGGGACACCGCGCGGTACGGACTCGATGCCGCGTTCCCCGCGGTTCTGGTGGCGCTGGTGTTGCCTCAGCTGCGGGCGGACACGGTGGTACGGCGGTGCGCGCTGGTCGGGGCCGCGGTGGCGCTGGCGGTCACGCCCGCCGTGCCTGCGGGGGTACCGGTGCTGCTCGCTCTGGCCGGGCTCTTCCTGCATCGCCCGCAGCCCGTGGCGGCCGCCGTATGAACGCCGGCGTCGTGGTGGTTCTCGCGCTGGCCGTGGGGACGTACGCCTTCCGGCTCGTGGGGCCGGTGCTGCACGGGCGGGTGGAGATACCGGCGCGGGTGCAGGAGCTGGCGTCGGCCGGGGCGGTGGTGTTGCTGGTCGCCCTGCTGGCGACAGGGGCGTTGACCGAGGGCGGGGGGTTCGCCGGGTTCGCTCGGGCGGCCGGGGTGCTGGTGGGAGGTGTACTGGCATGGTTCAGGGCGCCGTTCGTCGTGGTGGTCGTGGGGGCGGCTGCGGCGGCCGCGCTGCTGCGGTTGGCCGGGGTCGCCTAGGCCGCCCGGTTCGTTAGCTTCGGGGCGTGACCGACACCACTGGGTTTCTTGCCGCCACCCGTGTCTTCTACGACGCCATCGCCGAGGACTATGCCGAGCGCTTCCGGAACCAGCTCGTGGACCGGCCGTTGGACCGGGCGTTGCTCGCCGGGTTCGCCGAGCTGGTCGGCGACGGGGCCGTGGCCGATCTCGGGTGCGGGCCCGGCGTCGTCACCGCGTACCTCGCCTCCCTCGGACTCGATGTCTTCGGGCTCGACCTGTCCTCGTCCATGCTGGCCGTCGCCCGGCGCGAGAATCCCGGGCTGCGTTTCGCACAGGGCTCGATGCTGGATCTGGCCCTCGCGGACGGCTCGCTCGCCGGTGTCGTCTCCTGGTACTCCAGCATCCACACCCCGGTCGATCAACTTCCCGTGCTGTTCGCCGAGTTCCACCGGGTGCTGCGCCCCGGCGGACGTCTTCTGGTCGCCTTCCAGGTGGGCGAGGAGCCGCTTCGGCTCGACCGGCCGATGGGTCATCCCGTCGCGCTGGACTTCCAGCGGCGCCGCCCCGAGCGCATCGCCGAGCTGCTCGCGGACGCCGGGTTCGCGCTCGGCTCCAGCACCGTGCGCCAACCGGAGGAGCGGATCGGGGAGTCGGTCCCCCAGGCTCTCCTGATCGCCCGGAAGCCCGGCGATCCCGGCCCCGGAGACCCCGGAGACCCCGGCGATCCAGGCGCCCCTGCCGACTCCTGAGAGGCGATTGAAACAGAGGCGATTGAAACCAGGAGTACCGGTGGCCCGCCCCGCTCCGGGAACCAGCGGGGACGGCATGGGGATCGGCGCCGAAGAGCATCGGTCGCGTCGTCGGGGAGCAACCCGGCGACCGGATCACCTCCGCACCTTCGATCCGTCGTCTCCGTTCCGCCTCTTGCGGTCCGTCTCTTCCTGGGGGATACACCAATGCGCACCATCGCACTGCGTACGAAGACGGTTCTGGCCGCGCTCACCGGCGCGGGTGTCCTCGCGCTCGGCACCATCTGCACCGTCCCGGCGGCCGGCGTGGAGCAGGGTCTGGCGCACATCGCCTCCGACCTGTCCGGCCACCCCGCGCACACCGGCCCGGCCCTGGCGGACGACCACCCTCCGGCCCGGAGCATCGCCTGACCACGCCCTCCCACAGGCCAGGTACAAGCACCGGCACACGCACCACCTCGACGGCACCGGTCGGGCTCGCTCCCACCGGTGCCGTTCCCCATGGCCCAGCGGCTTGCTCCGCGGCTCCCCCGCGCCGGCGGGCGACCGGCCCTACAGCCGCCGCCCCGCCTCCGTGACGCCCATCGCGTCGTACAACCGCTCCGCCTCCCGCTGATAGCGCTCAGCCTCCGGCTCCTCCCCCAGGGCCTTGGCCGATTCCGCCAGGCCCTGGAGGGCGCGGGCCATCTCGATGCGGTAGCCCAGGCGGGAGGCCAGCTCATGGGACTGGCGGTAGAGGTCCCGGGCGCGTTCGGGGGCGTCGGCGCGCAGGTGGACCAGGGCCACCACGTTCACCACGGCGGCCTGGCGCAGGGCCGTGCCCTCGGTGGAGACGAGGTCGAGCGCGCGCTCGGCGTGCTCGGCGGCCGAGCGGACTTCGCCGAGGCGCTGGCAGACCCGTGCCCAGTGGGCGAGGACGAAGGCGACGTTTCCCGGCTTGCGGGTCTCGTCGCACAGTTCGAGGGCCTGGGCGAGGCAGGCCCGCGCCCGCTCGTCCTCACCGGCGCCCAGATGGGACAGTGCCAGCCAGGTCAGCGAGGTGATCTCGTTGTTGCGCTCGCCGAGGCTCCGGTTGAGCTCGGTGGCCCGGGCCGCGTGCCGTGCGCCGTCGGCATAGTGGCCCGCCCAGGTCTCCACGGTGGCGAGGTTGGCGAGCGCCACCGCCTCCAGTCCGGGCGCGCCCAGTTCCCGGTGCAGGGCGATGCCCTTGGCCAGGTAGGTACGGGCCTCCTCGAAGTCGCCCACCGCCCCGTACAGCAGGCCGAGGGTGTCGGTGCAGAACGCCGCGGAGCGCAGATCGCCGGCCCCGGCCAGCTCCAGGGCCTCGCGCGCGGTGGTGATGCCGTCCTGGAAGTCGCCGAGCCACCAGTGGGCCACGGCCAGGTTGCCCATGCTGCGGCTGAGCAGGGACAGGTCGCCGAGCTGCCGGCCGGCGTCGACCGCGATCCGGCTGACCACCCGGAACTCCTCGTAGTGGCCGCGCAGGTCCAGGTAGAAGAGGAGGTTGCGGGCCAGCAGCAGCGCCGGGCGGTGCAGGCCCTGGGCGCGCGCACGGTTGACGATCGACAGCAGTGCCTCGTACTCGCGGTCGAGCCAGTCGAGCGCCTGGGCGTCGGTGTCCAGCGGGGGCAGTTCGGGGGCGTCTGCGGCCGGTGGCCGGCCGAGCGGTTCGCGCCCGGGGGAGAGCAGGTCGCAGGCCCGGTCGGCGGCCGGCATGTAGTACGACACCAGCCGCTCGACCGCGGCCTCCTCGTCGTCCTCGGCCTCCCGCACGCTCATCGCGTAGGTGCGCACCAGGTCGTGGAAGCCGTACAGGCCCGCCTCGTGCTGTTCCAGCAGATGCGCGTCGAGGAGGTCCTCCAGGGTGTCCTCGGTGTCGTGCACGTCGGTGCCGAGCAGCGCGGCGGCCGAGTGGACGTCGATGGCGCTGCCGGGGTGCAGGCCCAGCAGCCGGAAGGCGGCCCTCTGGTCCTCCTCCATCGCCTGGTACGACAGCCGGAGCGTGGCCTCCACGCTGCGCTCCCCCGCGCTCAGTTCGCGCAGCCGGCGGGTCTCGTCGGCGAGCCGGTCGACCAGGTACTGCACGGTCCAGCGGGGGCGGTTGCGCAGCCGGGCGGTGGTGATGCGCAGGGCGAGGGGCAGTCCGCCGCACAGCCGTGCCAGGCGGGCGGTGGCCTCGGGTTCGGCCGTGGTGCGGTCGGCGCCGAGGGTCCGGGTCAGCAGGGTGGCGCTGTCCTCGGCCGAGAGCAGGCCCAGGCAGAGCCATTCGGCGCCGTCCAGGTCGAGCATCCGGACCCGGCCGGTGAGCAGGGCCAGGCAGTCCTCGGAGGCGGGCAGCAGCGGGCGTATCTGTGCGGCGTCGGCGGCGTTGTCGAGGAGCAGCAGCATCTTCCGCTGTGCGGAAACGGTTCGCCAGAGCGTGGTGCGTCTCTCCAGGTCGTCCGGTATCCGGTCGTCCGGCACGCCGACCGCGCGCAGCAGGGAGTGCAGCACGGTCCCCGGCTCGTGCGCCTTCTCACCGGGGCTGAATCCGCGCAGGTCGACGAAGAGCTGCCCGTCGGGATAGTCGGCGGTGAGCAGATGGGCGGCGTGCACGGCGAGCGCGCTCTTGCCGCTGCCGCCCATACCGTCGATGCCGAGGATCCGGGTGCTCCCGCTCGCCGGGGCCCGGCCCACGGCCAGGATCCGGGCCAGCTCCTGCTCCCGCCCAGTGAAGTCCGGCAGGTCGTACGGCAGGGTGCAGGGCGCGGGCTCGGACGGCTGGAGAAAGGCGGCGGGCGCCAGATGGGCGGCCCGCTCGGCCACGGACTGCGGCACCCGCGGGGCGACCTCGGGGCTGTCGCGCAGGATGGCCTCGTACAGCCGGGTCAGTTCGGCGCCCGGGTCGATGCCCAGCTCTTCCACGAGCAGCGCCCGCATCCGGCCGAACTCCTCCAGCGCCTCCGCCTGCCGGCCCGCCCGGTACAGGGCGAGCATCAGCCGCCCGCGCAGGGTCTCCCGCAGCGGATGCGCGGTCACCAGCTCCCGTAACGGCGCGATCAGTTCCGCCGACTGGCCGAGTTCGAGCTGCAGCTCGAAGTACTGCTCGGCGATCGCCATGTGCCGCTCTTCCAGCGCCGCCGAGGCCGCGTTGATCACCGCGCCGCCGGCACCGGCCAGTACCGGCCCGCGCCACAGGTCCAGGCAGGCCCGCAGATGCCCGACCGCCTCGGCGGACCGCCCGGCGGCCACGGCCTGCCGGGCCTGCCGCGCCCACTGCCCGAACTCGTGCAGGTCCAGCTGGTGTTCGCCCAGCATCGCCCGGTATCCGGCGCCGTCGGTGACGATCACCGAGGCGCCGTCCGGGATGCGGGTGCGCAGCGCGGCGACGGCCTTGCGGACCTGGTGGCTGGCGGTCTGCGGCGGCTCGTCGTCCCAGGCGGCGGCGATCAGCCGGGACACCGGCACCATGCGCCCGGGCTCCAGCAGCAGGGTGACCAGCACCCGCTCGTGCGTCGGACTGCCGAGGCGCAGCCGGCGCTCGCCGCACCAGCCTTCCAGCGAACCGAGGATGTTGAACCGTACGACAGGACGAACCGTTGCCGCCGATTCCACGAACCTGTCCCCTCCGCCCCGTCGCACCCCCCGGCCCGCGATGTTCGGGACCACCCTAGGTTGTACCCGAACGAGCAGCGCGGAGGAGGTGATTCCGCCGTCCTGGCGCACAGCCGGCCCAGGCGGACAGCTAATCACCTTCACGCGAACTGAAGGAGGGTCGTGCGCGTCTCGCCTGCCAGGGCGGGGTCGTGGCGCAGGATCGCGTGCTCCACCCGGCGCAGCGCGGGAGACGGCTGGATGCCCAGCTCCACGTCCAGATGCCGCCGCATCCGCCGGAACACGTCGAGCGCGTCCGCCTGCCGCCCCGAGCAGTACAGGGCGATCATCAACTGCTCGCAGAACCGCTCCCGCAAGGGGTGGTTGGTGTGCGCCTCGGTCAGCTCGGCGAGCACCGCCGCGTGCCGCCCGAGCCGCAGCTCGGCGTCGAACCGCAGCTCCATCGCCCGCATCCGGTACTCCTCGTACCGGGCACCCGCCAACTGGCACAGGGTCCCGCCGGGGAACCCCCCGAACACCGGCCCGCGCCACAGCGCCAGCGCCTCGCCCAGCAGCAGGGCCGTGCGCTCGGCATCCTCCGGAGCGGCCGCCTCGGCCTGCCGTACGGCCCGCACGAACTCGGCCGCGTCCAGCTCCCCCTCCCCCACGGTCAGCCGGTAACCGGAGGGATGGATCGTCACCCGGGAGGCGGCCCGGTCCGGCTCCAGCACGCGCAGCCTGCGGCGCAGCCGGCTGACGTGCGCCTGCAGCGCGTTCGCCTGGTTGTCGGGTACGGCCTCGCCCCACATCTCCTCGACCAGGCTCTCCCCCGACACCGGTTGCCCCTCGCTGACCAGCAGCGTCTGCACCAGGGTGCGCTGCAGGTCGCCGGAGATCTCCGCAGGACCGGACACGGTACGGATCTGCAGTGCCCCGAGGACCGAGAACTTCAGCATCCTGACTCCGCCTCCTGTTGACGTCGCTGGCGTCGTCGTCCTTCTTCCGGCGACATACCAACAGTGCGGACAGGCTCTACCGGTTCGTTCCCGATCCGTTCCCGGTGACCAGGGCCGTCAGCGACGACACCCGCTGGGCCGCCACCTCCGGCGAGTCGGCGTGCACGACGAGATGTCCCGGCGCGAGGGAGTCCGGCGGCGACACATGCCGCACATGCGGCAGCACACCCACCTCCGCCGTCTCCAGCTGCCACGGCGGCTTCAGCACGACCGCCGCCGCGTACCGGCCGGGCCGGACCGCGTCCACCAGCCGCCCGGACAGCACCTCGACCGCCCCTGCGGCCAGATCGAACCCGCCGGCCACCTTCAGCAGCTCCGGCACCGGGTCCCGGGCCAGCCCCGCCCGGCAGCCGGTGATCACCGGTCCTCGCGGGGTCAGCTCGACACTCGTGTGCGCGGGCCCGTACTGGTACCCGGTCAGGTCCAGCAGCGCGGTCACCACCGCACGCACCTCGGCGGCGGTGTCCTCCGACAGCGGCGCCGGGTGCAGCAGCCCGTACGGCATCCGGGCCGTGATCCCGGCGGTCCGATGCATGCCGTGCACGCTGAGCGTCTCCACCGACAGCCGCGTGGCGCCTGCGGCGGGCTCGGCGTGGTCCGGCGACAGCCGGTTGTCGCGGACCAGCCGCCGTACGGCGTCCTGGTCCGCGAGCAGGGCGAGGGAACGGGCGGGGTTGACGAACAGCCCCGCCGTCGCGGCCTCGTCCAGGAGGGCGCGTACGGCGGGCTCGTCACGGATGTCGGCCCGGGCGGAGCGCACTTGGACACCGGCGTGCGCGGCCTCCTTCAGGAGACGCTGGTCCGGGTTCAGGAGGAAGATCCGGCGGACGTCTGTGTCTTCTTTCATGCCTCTGCTCGGGTGGACGGAGTCGGCGAGGGTGGAAAGGCAGGCTATGAGCGGGCGTTACCGTTCCGGTCCCGGCCGGGTCCCGACTTCCCCTCCACCGTGAGGAAAGCGGTCCAGGTGGCTGGGGTGACGGTGAGGTGGGGGGCGGTGGGTTGTTTCGAGTCGCGGATGTGGATGGCGGTGGGTTCGGCGGCGACTTCGAGGCATTCGCCGCCTTCGCCACCGCTGTAGCTGGACTTGGGCCAGATGTAGGCAAGTTCGACGCACTGGCCGCCTTCGCCATCGCTGTAGCTCGACTTGAACCAGGTGAACTGTTCTATGGTCATCGCTCTTCCAGCATCTTCTCGATCAGGTCCAGGGACTCGTGCGGATTGAGAGCCTGAGCCCGGATGATCCCATAGCGAGCGACGAGGGCGCGGACCTCTTCGCGATCGGTGATCAACTTCGGGTACCCCTGGGTCTCCATGTACGCAACCTGCTCCTGCCCCTTCGGGATCAGCAAGGTGAAGGAGCCGCCAGGCGAGGGGTGTTCCTCCCGCCCCGTCGGCATCACCTGCACCTGCACATTCCGCATGCGCCCGATCCGCAGCAGCTGACGGAGCTGCTCCCTGTGCACCCTCGGTCCGCCGATTGGTCGCTCCAGCACGGCCTGTTCCATGACGAAGCTGAACTCCGGCGGCGGCCACTGTTCGAAGATCTGCTGGCGCGAGAGCCTGTCCGCCACCCGCTTCTCAATGGTCTCCTCGTCCAGGGGTGGGTGCCTCTGTGTGAACACCGCCCGTGAGTACTCCTCGGTCTGAAGCAGGCCGAGCACACCCATGGTGCTGCAGTCATGAAGGGATACTGCCTGCGCCTCCAGGGCCGCATACCCCCGGTACCACTCCGGATGCCGCGTCCGCGCCTTCGCCATCGCCTCATCGACCTGGGGGATGACCGCCGTCACGAGCCCCCAGCGCCCAGGATTTCGTCCGCCTTCCGCAAGAACTCCGGCCTCGGCGTCCGTACCCCCCTCTCCATGGCCGAGATCTGGTCGGGGCCGTACCCGACCAGGTCGCCGAACTCCCGCCGGCTGAGCCCAGCCCGCTCCCTGAGCAGCTTCAACTGCTTGCCGATGACGACGAAGACGCCCACCGCCCCGTTCTCCTCAGCGGGCGTTTCCGGCCTCCGCTGCTGCTCCCCTGTCACGCCACCCTCCGACGACTCGTACACCAAACGAACCGCACCCGTACGACTACGCTCAGTCGCCGGACCTCCCCTGGTCAGCGTAGGGAGAACCGACCACTCTCGGTGACGTGAATCTGGAAATCTCCACCCCCACACCTGAGGCCGGCGAACTCGTCCAACGCCTCAGCGCCACCCCCCTCGGCGCCCGGCTGGCCCGGCGGCTCACCTCCACCCAGCTCGCCACCTGGGGATACCCGCACGACAGCGACCCGAACTGCACCGCGCAGCTCCTCGTCGCCGAACTGGCCGCGAACGCCGTCACCCACGGTCGCGTGCCCGGCCGGGACTTCGAGCTGCGACTGCGCCTCCTCCCCGGGAAGGACACCTTGCGTATCGAGGTGAGTGACGCCCGGGGAGACAAGGAGCTGCGGATCCTGGACGGCGGGCCGGCGGACGAGAACGGCCGCGGACTCGTCGTCGTACTCGTGCTGTCGAGCCGGTGGGGCGTGACCCGGCGCACCGTCGGCAAGACCGTGTGGGCCGAACTCCCGCTCAGCCCGCGGCAGCGCCCCCGCCCCGGAACTCCGCGACCGTGTGCGCGAAGGCCCGGGCCGGAGGGCTGAGGGAGTCCCAGCGGCGGACGGCCCAGCCGACGGGCAGGGGGCGCAACCCCGGCAGCGGGACGAGTCGCAGCTCGCCCGCCCCCGGCACCGGAAGGCCCGGTACGGCGGGGACCACCGCCCGGCCCACGCCCAGCTCGGCCAGCAGCAGTGCCGTGTCCCAGTCGGCGACGCTCGTGTCGTAGGTGAAGCGGACGCCCAGCTCGGCGCAGGCCGCGTCCAGGTGGACGGCGGAGGTGGAGTTCGGGGGCAGCCGGATGAGGCGGACCCCCGTCAGGTCGGCCGCGTCCAGCTGGGACCGCCCGGCGAGGGGGTCGTCCGCGGGGACCGCGAGCAGCCACGGCAGTTCCGCGACCGTCCGCTGTTCGATGCCGCGCACCGGAGAGCCGACGGTGATCCAGGCCAGGTCCAGGGTGCCGTCGGCCAGCGCGTCGAAGGTGCCGCGTCCCGAACTGACCGTACGGAACTCCAGGTTGACCTCGGGATGGCGGCGGCGGAAGGCGACCACCGCCTCGGACATGAAGTGCCGGACGGTGGTGGCACCGGTGGCGACACGGACGTACCCGCCGCGGCCGTCCACCTGGTCGCGCAGTTGCCGTACGGCGATGTCGAGCCCGGAGATGCCCTCGGCCGCGGCGGCCTCCAGAATGCGCCCGGCCTGCGTGGGGACCACGCCCCGCGGTTGCCGTTCCAGCAGCGCGACCCCCGTCTCCCGCTCCAGCCGCTTCACATGCTGGCTGACGGCCGACTGGGTGCAACCGAGGTCCCGGGCGACGGAACTGAGACTGCCGGCCCGGCACACGGCCACGAACACGCGGAGGTCGTCCAAGGTCACAACACCCAAGCTAGCACTTGGGTTTGGGAAGCGAACCCAAGGATTGACTGGTAATCAGGTGCCGTACGAGGATCGGTACCGGGGAACGGCCGACCCAGGCGGCAACCCGCTTCGCGCGCGAGGAGCGGGTGCCGACCATCACGGGGTGGACGGGCGCTCCTCAGGGCCCGGTGGCCGGGCCGTACAGGCCCTCCACCTCGCTCGCGAAGTCGGTCGTGATCTGCTCGCGGCGCAGCTTCATCGACGGGGTCAGATGCCCGGCCTCCTCGGTGAAGTCCACGGGGAGCACGGTGAAGCGGCGGATGGACTCGGGGCGGGAGACCAGCTTGTTGGCCTCGTCGATGGCGCGTTGCAGGACCGCCTCCAACTCCGGGTCGCCCAGCAGCAGTTCCCGCGGCACGGGGTGCTTGCCGATCATCTGACGCCAGTGGACGATGCCGTCGGGGTCGAGGGTGATCAGCGCCCCGACGTACGGTCTGGCGTCGCCGACCAGCATCACCTGGGAGATCAGCGGGTGCTGGCGCAGCCAGTTCTCCAGCGGGGCGGGGGCCACGGACTTGCCGCCCGCCGTGATCAGCAGCTCCTTCTTGCGGCCCGTGATGGTGAGGTAGCCCTCGTTGTCCAGTTCGCCGATGTCCCCGGTCGCCAGCCAGCCGTCCCTGGTCGCGGGGACGACTCCGCCGGCCTGTGGGTCCCAGTAGCCGCGCAGCACATGGTCGCCGGAGACGAGGATCTCGCCGTCGGCGGCGATCCGGACGCGGGTGCCGGGCAGCGGCCAGCCGACCGTGCCCAGGCGAGGCTTGAGGGGCGGGGTGACGGTGGTGGCGCCGGTGGTCTCCGTCAGGCCGTAGCCCTCGAAGATCTCGATGCCGGCTCCGGCGTAGAAGGCGGCCAGGCGCCGGCCGAGCGGGGAGCCGCCGCAGATGGCGTACCGGACGCGACCGCCCATGGCCGCGCGGAGCTTGCGGTAGACCAGCGGGTCGTGGAAGGCGCGGGCCGTCTTCAGGGAGCGGCTCGGGCCGCCACCGGTGCCGGTCTGCCGGGACTCCAGCGCCTCGCCGTAGCGGACGGCGACCGCCGCGGCCCGGTCGAAGGCGGCGACCCGGCCGCCCGACTCGGCCTTCGCGCGGGCCGAGTTGTACACCTTCTCCAGCATGTACGGAATGGTCAGCAGGCAGGTCGGCTTGAAGGCGGCGAGGTCCGGCAGCAGGTCCTCGGCGGCCAGGCTCGGCGCGTGGCCGAGGCGGACCCGGGCCCGGACGCAGGCGATCGCCACCATGCGGCCGAAGACATGGGACATCGGCAGGAAGAGGAGGACCGACGGCTCCTCGCCCTGGTCCTTGAAGACCGGGTGGAGCAGCTCGATGGCGTTGTCGACCTCGGCGAAGAAGTTGCCGTGCGAGAGGGCGCAGCCCTTGGGGCGGCCGGTGGTGCCGGAGGTGTAGATGAGGGTGGCGAGGGTGTCGGGGCCCAGCATGCCCCGGCGTACGGCCACTTCGCCGTCCGGTACCTGCACACCGGCCTCGGCGAGCCGGGTCACGTGCTCCTTGTCCATCACCCACAGATGGCGCAGATCGGGCAGGTGCTGGAGTTCGGGGCCGAGGGCGGCGGCCTGGGCGGCGGTCTCGGTGATCAGGGCGACCGCGCCGGAGTCGTGCAGGATCCACCGGGTCTGGAAGACGGAGGAGGTCGGGTAGATCGGCACGGTGACCAGGCCTGCGGCCCAGGCGGCGAAGTCGAGCAGCGTCCACTCGTACCGGGTGCGGGCCATGACGGCGATCCGGTCGCCGGGCACCAGCCCCTCGGCGATCAGCCCCTTGGCCACCGCGAGGACTTCCGCGGCGAAGTGAGCGGCCGTCATGTCCGCCCAGCGGCCGTCGGGGAGCCTGCGGCTGAGCACGATCGCGGCGGGGGCGGCGTCCGCGTTGTCGAACGGCAGGTCCGCGAGCGAGCCGTGTTTCACCGGGGGCGCGAACGGCGGTACGGACACCTCCCGAACGGCGCCGTCCAGGCGCTGGACCCAGGGCTCCACCAGGACCGGACGGCCGTCGTAGTCGATGGCGGAGACGGCGGCGCCGGAGGAGACCGGGGCGTTCGGGAAGGGGGTGGACACGGGCGGCTCCTCTGGCGTGCGTGAACCTGCGGCGCCTCGGCGGAAAGGGGTTACCGCAGGTTAGGGAGGCGATCGTACGGGTCCTTCGTGAGGGGGTTGTGCGGGTTTGGGGGTGGTCCGGGGCCGGGGGTGTGCAGCCTCGGGCCGTAGGTGACGGAGGCTCACTTTTGGGTCGCCTGCCGCGAGGGCGTAGGCTTACCGGCGGTAACTTTACTTCAGAGTAAGCGGATGGGAGCCGGGCGTGGTGGGTGAGTTGCTGCATCTCGCGGGTGGCGTCCTGCGGTCTCCGTTCAAGCGGCCCTCCCCGGAGGCCGAATTCCCGCGCACCCGCCTGGTGTCGCCCGGTCTTCGGGTCGACCTGGACCGACTGGCCGCCTACGAGCGGGTGTGCGGCTTCCCCACCGGCGACAGCGCCCTCCCCGTCACCTATCCGCACGTCCTCGGCTTCCCCCTGGCCATGCGGCTGATGAGCGACGGGGCCTTCCCGCTGCCACTGCTGGGGCTCGTCCACACCTCGATCGGGATCACCCGGCACACCTCCCTCCCGGCGCACGCGGAGTACGAACTCGCCGTGCACATCGAGGGACTGACCCCGCACCGGCGTGGCACCGAAGCCACGGTGGTCACCGGGATGCGGGCCGCGGGGGAGGTCGTATGGGAGTCGCGGAGCACGTATCTCGCGCGGCATCGCACCGACGACCCCGCCGGCCCCCGGGAAGAGCAGCCGGCTCCGCTGCCCGTCGTCGACTCGTGGCGGCTCGCCGGGGACGTGGGCCGGCGGTACGGCGCCGTCTCCGGCGACCGCAACCCCATCCACCTGTACCCGCTCAGCGCCCGCCTCTTCGGCTTCCGGCGGGCCATCGCGCACGGCATGTGGACGGTGGCCCGCTGCCTGGCCGCGAGCGGCTGCGCCGAGGGGCGGGTGCGGGCGCGGTTTCTGGCACCGGTGTTGCTGCCGGGGACGGTGACTTACGGGGCGGACGGGTCCGGGCGGTTCGAGTTGCGGGGTGAGGGAGGGCGACTGCATTTGTGGGGTGAGCTGAGCTAGGCGCCGTAGCAGTACATCGCTGTTGCCGAGTGCCGGTCCGTCGTGGGTTACTCGCGCAGTTCCCCGCGCCCCTGGGTTGGTTCCGCCAACGGTGTCCATGAGTTGCCCCGCATCAGGTTGCCCAGGCCCGACCAGGCGAAGTTCATCAAGGTGGTCGCCGCCTGGCGAGCCGTGACGCCGGGCGTGCCGTTGGCCCACGCGGCCAGTGCCTCCGCCGCGCCCACCAGCGCCTCGGCCAGGCCCGCCACCTCGTGTTCGGGGAGGTCGGGGTCGCGGTGGGCCTCCCGCGCTGCGATCGCGACCAGCCGGGTCACGAACGCCACGATCTCCCTGCGCATCGCGGCGGCCTCGGTCGCGAAGGGTTCGCCGTGGGTGCGGGCCTGGAGGTGGAGCACGGACCAGGCGTCGGGGTGCTCGGCGGTGTGCGCGAAGAAGGCCCGGAGGCCGTCCCAGAGCTGCCGGTCGGCGGGGAGGTCCGTGCGGACGCCGGCGCGGACGGCCTGGGTGAGGGCGGTGGCCTCGCGCCGGATGCAGGCGGTGAAGAGGTCTTCCTTGGAGTTCAGGTACAGGTAGACCAAGGGCTTGGAGACACCGGCCAGCTCGGCTATCTCGTCCATGGAGGCGGCCATGTAGCCGCGTTGCCCGAAGATCTGTACGGCGGCGTCGAGCATCTGCTGCTCCCGCACCGCACGCGGCATCCGCTTCGCCCTCGCCCCACCCATGGGGGCAAGACTAGTTGGACGCGGCCGCCTCGCCCTGCGTCCTCGCGGCGTCGTCGGCGCCGTCCTCCTGGCTGCGGTTGGCCTCCAGGTTGGCCTTCATCCGGTCGACCCTGGTCACGATCTGCACCGAGGCCCGGTCCCGCTCCTTGCGCAGCACCACCCAGCTGATCGGCGCCGACAGGATCAGCGCGAGCAGCAGCACCCACAGGCCGTTGGAGCTGCCGAAGCCGTGCGGGAAGATGCCGGAGTAGACGGCTCCCCAGACGACCACGAGGCAGCCGGCGAAGATGCCGAGGCGCATCAGCGTGTAGCGGAGCATCTCAATCCACTCGTCCGATTCCAAAAGGGGTCATCGTCCAGTGAAGCACGGACGGGGAGGGATCTTGCAGCGGGGTCAGTGGAGGGGGAGCAGCATGATGATGTCGTCGCGGTCGTCGCCGGGCGCCACCCGGACGGCGCCGGGCACCCGGCCGACCTCCTTGTAGCCGCAGGAGCCGTAGAACCGCTCCAGGCCGAGGCCGCCCCGGCAGGTCAGCCGGATCGCGTCGATGCCGCCGAAGGTACGGGCCGCGTCCGCGGCGGCCGCCAGCAGGTCACGGCCGTAGCCCTTGCCCTGGTGCCTCGGGTGGACCATCACCGTGTACAGCCACAGCCAGTGCGTCTGGAGCCGGTGGGTGTTGAAGGCGAAGAACGCGGTCGCGGCCGGTTCGCCCGTCTCGTCGTACCCGACGAGCAGCCGGTGCCGCCCCTCGGCCATGCCCACGAAGTGCCGCACCAGCTCCGGCCGGATGTCCTCCCGGCTCACCGGCGGCACGAAACCCACGGCACCGCCCGCGTTGGACACGTCCGTCCACAGGTCCAGGATGCCGTCGCGCAGGGCCGGGGTGATGGCGGGGTCCAGCGTGAAGGTAAGCGGCATGGGTGAAGTGTAGCTATTACCCCAGGGCGCGTGCGGCCACCTTCAGATCGGCGACGAGCCCCTGGTACGCGGCCTTCCTGTCCTCGTCGTCCTGGGCCCGCAGCACCGAGGACGGGTGCACGGTCGGCACCAGCCGCTCGGGGCGCCCGTGGATCTCCCGCTCCAGGACGGTGCCGCGCACCTCGCCCACCCGGAAGGACGACCCCAGCAGCGCCTTCCCCGCCGTCGCACCCAGCACCACGATCAGCTCGGGCTCGACCAGCGCCAGTTCCGCCGCGAGCCAGGGGCCGCAGGCGGTCATCTCCCTCAGGCTCGGCGCCTTGTGGATACGGCGCTTGCGGGGCTCGGCCTGGGTGAACTTGAAGTGCTTGACGGCGTTGGTGACGTACGCGTCGCCGGGGTCGATGCCGGCCTCCGCGAGCGCCTTGTCCAGCATGCGGCCCGCGGGCCCGACGAAGGGCTTGCCCTGCCGGTCCTCCTGGTCGCCGGGCTGCTCACCGACGAGCATGACGCGGGCGTGCGCGTTGCCCGCGCCGAACACCGTCTGGGTGGCGTTCTCGTGCAGAGGGCAACCACGGCAGCCTGCGGCGGCTTTGCGCAGAGCGGTGAGACTGGCGCCCTCCGGAACGAAGGGCGCCGCCGTGTAGGCGTCCTCGGGGGCCTTCGTGACAGCCATGTGTGCCGGGTACCCCCGCGCGGGGACGGCGAACGAAGGGGGTGCTCCGTCCGTCGCCCGGCTGCGGCTGCGTCGGGGCCGGTCGCGCAGTTCCCCGCGCCCCTCAAAGTCAGACCCGCATCGGCTGCGGGGACTCCCTGCGCGCCGGGTCCGGACCCTCGTACTCGCGGATGATCTCGTACCGCGTGTTGCGCTCCACCGGGCGGAAGCCGGCGTCGCGGATCAGGTCCAGCAGGTCCTCGCGGGTCAGCTTGTTCGGGGTGCCGTAGTTGTCCGCGTCGTGGGTGATCTTGTACTCCACGACCGAGCCGTCCATGTCGTCCGCGCCGTGCTGGAGGGCCAGCTGGGCGGTCTGCACGCCGTGCATCACCCAGAAGACCTTGACGTGCGGGACGTTGTCGAACAGCAGACGGGAGACCGCGAAGGTCTTCAGGGCCTCCGCGCCGGTGGCCATCTGGGTACGGGCCTGGAGGGTGTTCCGTACCTTGCCGTCCTTCATGTCCACGAAGTCGTGCTGGTAGCGCAGCGGGATGAAGACCTGGAAGCCGCCGGTCTCGTCCTGCAGCTCGCGCAGCCGCAGGACGTGGTCGACCCGGTGCCTCGGCTCCTCGATGTGCCCGTAGAGCATGGTGCACGGGGTCTTCAGACCCTTCTCGTGCGCCAGGCGGTGGATGCGGGACCAGTCCTCCCAGTGGGTGCGGTGGTCCACGATGTGCTGCCGGACCTCCCAGTCGAAGATCTCCGCGCCGCCGCCGGTGAGCGACTCCAGGCCCGCGTCGATCAGCTCGTCCAGGATCTCCGAGGCGGACAGACCGCTGATCGTCTCGAAGTGGTGGATCTCCGTCGCCGTGAAGGCCTTCAGAGAGACGTTCGGGAGGGCGGCCTTCAGCTCGCGCAGGGAGCGGGGGTAGTACCGCCACGGCAGGTTCGGGTGCAGGCCGTTGACGATGTGCAGCTCGGTGAGGTTCTCCGACTCCATCGCCTTGGCGAGCTTCACCGCCTCCTCGATGCGCATCGTGTACGCGTCCTTCTCGCCCGGCTTGCGCTGGAAGGAGCAATAGGCGCAGGAGGCCGTGCACACGTTGGTCATGTTGAGGTGCCGGTTGACGTTGAAGTGGACCACGTCACCGTTCTTGCGGGTCCGCACCTCGTGGGCGAGCCCGCCCAGCCACGCCAGGTCGTCCGACTCGTACAGCGCGATGCCGTCCTCGCGGGTCAGCCGCTCACCGGAGCGGACCTTCTCCTCCAGCTCGCGCTTGAGCCCGACGTCCATGCCAACACGCCCTTTCTACGACAGCCGGACCAACCGTATCCCTAGACCTCTTCGGGCAGCTCCCCGACCCGGTTCTCCCACTTCGTGGACAGCACGATGGTGGTACGGGTGCGGGAGACGCCCTTGGTGCCGCTGAGCCGCCGGATGATCCGCTCCAGGCCGTCCACGTCGGTGGCCCGCACCTTGAGCATGTAGGAGTCGTCGCCGGCGATGAACCAGCAGTCCTCGATCTCCGGCAGGTCCCTGAGGCGCTGGGCGACGTCCTCGTGGTCGGCGGCGTCGGAGAGCGAGATGCCGATCAGCGCGGTGACGCCGAGACCGAGCGAGGCCGCGTTCACCGTGGCGCGGTAGCCGGTGATGACACCGGCCGCCTCAAGACGGTTGATGCGGTCGGTGACGCTGGGGCCCGACAGGCCGACGAGGCGCCCCAGCTCCGCGTACGAGGCCCGGCCGTTCTCCCTCAGGGCCTGGATGAGCTGCCTGTCCACCGCGTCCATGCGATCGAAGCCTTCCGGTGAAAGTTCCTGAAGTGATGAGAGGTAGTGCTACTGCTGGTTGCCCGCTGTGCCGCCGCCCAGCTCGCCGCGCCACCGCCGGTACAGGCCGTGCCCGACGCCTGCCGCGTCCAGCACCCGCCCGGCGACGAAGTCCACCAGGTCCTGGATGTGGGTGGCGCCCGTGTAGAAGGCGGGCGAGGCCGGTACGACGCTCGCGCCGGCGTCGTCCAGCGCCACGAGGTGCCTCAGGGTCTGGCCGTTCAGCGGGGTCTCGCGTACGGCCACGACCAGGGGGCGGCGCTCCTTGAGGGTGACGCTCGCCGCCCGCTGCAACAGATCCTTGGACAGGCCCAGCGCGACGCCCGCGACACAGGCCGTCGAGGCGGGCACGATCAGCATCCCCTTGGCCGGGTACGACCCCGAGGACGGTCCGGCCGCGAGGTCGCCCGCGGTCCAGTACCGCACCCCGCTGATGTCCACGTCGAAGGTCCCGGGCTTGCCGTCGGCTCCCCGGGCCAGCCATTCCCGCAGGTCGTCCCGCCAGTGGGCGTCGCGGAACGAGATGCCCGTCTCGTCCACCAGCGTCAGCCGCGAGGCCCGGCTGACCACCAGGTCGACCGTCTCCCCCGCCGCCAGCAGTGCGCGCAGCACGGCCGCCGCATACGGCGTCCCGGAAGCACCGGACACCCCCACGATCCAAGGCACGCGCTGCGATTCTCCTGCGTTCACATATCGAGCCTATCCGGCCGCCCGACGTGCGTGTCGGGCGGCCGGGCCACGATCCCCGCACGCGCACCGGAAGGTCGCTGCGAGCCGCCCGGCAGGCCTGCCGGAGCCACCCGAACGGGCTACGGCGTCAGGCCGCGCACCAGCAGATCGATGAGGGCGCACACGAAAAGGCTGATCCCGATGAAGCCGTTCGTCGAGAAGAACGCCCTGTTCAGGCGGGAGAGGTCGTGCGGTCGGACGATCGAGTGCTCGTAGACGAACGCACCCGCGACGATCAGCAGGCCCAGCCAGAAGAAGGCACCCGCGCCGGTGACGACGCCGTACCAGACGAACAGGGCCGTCGTGATCGTGTGGCAGGCCCGCGCGCCCCAGATCGCGGCCGGGACGCCGAAGCGGGCCGGGACCGACATGACGCCGATCTCGCGGTCGGTCTCCACGTCCTGGCAGGCGTAGATCAGGTCGAAGCCGCCGATCCAGATGCCGACGGCGAGGCCGAGGATCACCGCGTCCCAGTTCCAGGTCCCGGAGATGGCCAGCCAGCCGCCCACCGGCCCCATCGCCTGGGCGAGGCCGAGGATGGCCTGCGGGAAGTTCGTGAACCGTTTGCCGTAGGGGTAGACCACCATCGGGATCACCGCCACCGGCGCCAGGGCCAGGCAGAGCGGGTTGAGCAGAGCCGCCGCGCCCAGGAAGACCACCAGGGCGATCAGGGCGCCGGTCCAGGCGTGCCGGACGGTCATCGCGCCGGTCACCAGCTCGCGGTGGGCCGTACGCGGGTTCCGGGCGTCGATCTCGCGGTCGATGATCCGGTTGACGGCCATCGCGAACGTGCGCAGGCCGACCATGCAGACCGTGACCAGGAGCAGCCGGCCCCAGTGGATGTTCTTGTCCCACGCGTACATCGCCGTGAGGGAGGCGATGTAGGCGAAGGGGAGCGCGAAGACCGAGTGCTCGATCATCACCAGGCGCAGAAAGGCCTTCGTGCGTCCCGGCTGGGGGATCGCGGCGGAAGCGCTGCTCACAGGCCGTACTCCTTCCAGCGGCGGTCCACCAGGGCCGCCGTAGCCGGGTCCGACAGGACCATGTCCGGCCAGCCCCCGTCGCGGGTGTAGCCCTCCTCGGGCCACTTCTTCGTCGCGTCGATCCCCGCCTTGCCGCCCCAGAACTGCTGGTAGGAGGCGTGGTCCAGATGGTCGACGGGGCCTTCGACGACCGTGAGGTCACGGGCGTAGTCGGTGTTGCCGAGGGCCCGCCAGGCGACCTCGTGCAGATCGTGCACGTCGCAGTCGGAGTCCACGACGACGATCAGCTTGGTCAGGGACATCATGTGCGCCCCCCAGATCGCGTGCATCACCTTCTGCGCGTGCTTGGGGTACTTCTTGTCGATCGCGACGATCGCGCAGTTGTGGAAGCCGCCGGCCTCGGGCAGGTGGTAGTCCACGATGTCCGGGACGATGATCTTCAGCAGCGGGAGGAAGAAGCGCTCCGTCGCGCGGCCGAGGGGCCCGTCCTCCGTCGGAGGCCGGCCGACCACGATCGACTGGAGCAGCGGGCGCTTCCGCATGGTCACGCAGTCGATCTTCAGCGCGGGGAACGGCTCCTGCGGGGTGTAGAAGCCGGTGTGGTCGCCGAAGGGGCCCTCGGGCAGCATCTCGCCCGGTTCCAGCCAGCCCTCCAGGACGACCTCGGCGTTCGCCGGCACCTGGAGCGGCACGGTCTTGCAGTCGACCATCTCGATCCGCCTGCCCGCGATGAACCCGGCGAACAGGTACTCGTCGATGTCGCCGGGGAGGGGCGCGGTGGAGGCGTAGGTGACGGCCGGGGGGCAGCCGAAGGCGATGGCGACGGGCAGCCGCTCGCCCCTGCGGGCGGCCACCTGGTAGTGGTTGCGGCTGTCCTTGTGGATCTGCCAGTGCATGCCGATGGTGCGCCGGTCGTGGCGCTGGAGGCGGTAGAGGCCGAGGTTGCGGATGCCCGTCTCCGGGTCCTTGGTGTGGGTGAGCCCCAGGTTGAAGAAGGAGCCGCCGTCCTTCGGCCAGGTGAACAGCGCCGGGAGCCGGTCGAGGTCCACCTCGTCGCCGTGCAGGACGACCTCCTGCACGGGGGCATGGTCGGATTTCACCTTCTTCGGCGGCACGTGGGTCATCGCGCCCAGCTTGCCGAAGGCCTCGCGCACGCCGACGAAGCCGTGCGGCAGCTCGGGCCGCAGCAGGCCGCCGATCTTCTCGGAGATCTCGCCGTACGACTTCAGGCCCAGCGCCTTCAGCAGGCGGCGGTCGGTGCCGAAGACGTTCATGGCCAGCGGCATCGCCGAGCCCTTCACGTTCTCGAAGAGCAGGGCGGGGCCGCCGGACTTCTGCACCCGGTCGACGATCTCCCCGACTTCCAGATACGGGTCGACCTCGGCCTTGATGCGCTTGAGGTCGCCCTCGCGCTCCAGCGCCCGCAGCAGGGAGCGAAGATCGTCGTAAGCCATGTGCCCCAGTATCTGCCACCCGATACCCTGGCCCGGTCACCGGGGCCGTCTCACTTCGTCGGGGGATCGCACGCCATGCTCAGGTATCTGCCGTTCCTGCTGGTGCTGGCGCTGTGGATCTACGCCTTCGTGGACTGCCTGAACACCCCGGAGGAAGAGGTGCGGCATCTGCCGAAGGTGGTGTGGGTGATCATCATCCTGCTCTTCGGCGAGGTGCTGGTCGGTCCGGTCGCCTGGCTGATCACCGGCAAGGTGCGGCAGCCGGTCCCGGCGGGCGGTGCCGCGCCCGGGCAGTGGGTAGCGCCCGACGACAACCCCGAGTTCCTCAGGTCCCTGAACAAGGACGACCCCGAGCAGGCCTGATGGAACTCCGGCTGCTCGTCACCTTCGAGAAGGTCGCCACGGTGCTGAGCTTCACCCGGGCCGCGGCCGAGCTGTCGTACGCGCAGTCCAGCGTGACCGGTCAGATCCGCACCCTGGAGTCCGCCCTCGGCGTCGAGCTGTTCGACCGGCTCGGCAGCCGGATCCGGCTCACCGAGGCCGGTGAGCGGCTGCTGCCGTACGCCCGGCAGATCATCGAGCTGACCGAGGAGGCCCGGGCGGCCGTCGTCGAGCCGGCGGAGCCCGCCGGCACCCTCACCGTCGGGACCATGGAGTCGCTCACCTCCTACCGGCTGCCGCCGCTGCTGGAGTACTTCCACCACCGCCACCCCAGGGTGCGGCTGGCGCTGCGCACCACCATCGGCGACGAGACCAGGCAGGCGCTGCGTCAGGGCACGTACGACGTCGGGTTCCTGATGGAGGAGCGGACCGAGCACCCGGGGCTGGAGAGCGCGGTGCTCGCGGTGGAGCCGCTGGCGCTGGTCGCGGCGCCCGGGCACGCGCTGAGCGACTCCGCCGTGCCGACCGTCGCCCTGGCGGACCAGCCGCTGCTGGCCACCGAGCCCGGGTGCGCCTACCGGGACCTGTTCGAGCGCGAGCTGAAGTCCTTCGGGGACGTGGAGTTCATGGAGTTCGGCACGATCGAGGCCACCAAGCGCGCGGCGGCGGCCGGCCTCGGGATCGCGCTGCTGCCCGAGGTGACGGTCGCCGCCGAACTCGCGGAGGGCTCTCTCGTACGGCTGGGCTGGGAGCCGCCGTTCACGCTTCGCACGCAGCTGGCGTGGCGGGCCGGGAAGCGGCTTCCGGCGCACGCCCGGCTGTTCGTGGAGCAGGCGCGGCGACTGGTCGCCGAGCAGGACGGGCGAGGGTGACCTTGAGGCTCGCCGTCACGATCAGCGGGACGCCCAGCGCCTGGACGAGCCCGATGTGGTGGCCGTAGACCAGCCAGTCCATCAGCATCGCCACGGCCGGGTACACGAAGGCAAGTACGGCGATCTTCGCGGTCGGCAGCTTGGCGTACGCGGCGTACATGAGGACGTACATCACCCCGGTGTGGATCAGGCCGAGCCCGACGAGCCAGCCCCACCTCCAGCCGGTGCCGCCCATCGCGCCGAAGTCCGCGAAGGGCAGCAGCAGCGGGATGCCGACGACGACCTGGACCAGGGCGATCAGGTGCGGGCGGACACCGGTGATCCGCTTGGTCACCAGGGTGGACAGGCCGTAGAGCAGGGCGGCGAGGAGGGCCTGGCCGATGCCGAGCAGATAGGTGCCGCCGCTCGCGAAGTCGGCGGGGGTGACGCCGGAGACGAGGACCAGCCCGGCGAAGGCGAGGGCGATCCAGCCGACCTTCGCGGCGGTGAGTCGTTCACGGAACAGCAAGGCGCCGAGGAGGACCACGTAGAAGGGCTGCGTGTGGTAGACGACCGTGGCCACGGAGATGGACGTGTTCTCGTACGCCGAGAACAGCAGCACCCAGTTGACGACGATGAACACCCCGCCCAGGACGGCGAGTCCGAGGGTGCGGCGGGTGAAGCCGTGGTCGCGCAGCCAGCCGCGGGCGGCGACATAGCCGCCGAGGGCGAGGGCGCCGAACAGGACGCGGAAGAAGACGACGTCGAAGGGCGAGGCGCCGGACTCGACGACGAAGACGCCGAGGGTGCCGGAGAGCATCATGGCGGTGGTCAGCTGGGCCGTGCCCCTGGTCTGTGAGGTCATGCCGATGACGCTACGAACGGCCGCCGGTGCCGGTCCACGCGCCGGTGCGGGGCGCTGCCGATGGGGGTATCGGCGGTGCCGATACCCCCAGTTCACTGGAAGACGGCCACCGGGTACTGGAGCACGACCTCGCGGGTGTCGGGGCGCCAGGTCGTCACCTTGCCCAGACAGTGGGCCCGGAACTGGCCCTCGGGCAACTGCCGGCCCGGGGGGCGCAGCCCGGCGGGGCGCAGCACGACCCGCAGGCGCGCGGACCGCTCGCCGTCTCCGTAGGGGGCCCGCATCACCAGGGTCTCGCCCTGCGGGTCCTGGGCCTCGAACCGGCCGGTGATCATGACGAATTCGCCGATCTCGCTGAGCACCACGTCGCCCGTGACCCCGGCGCCGAGGAGGGCGCGGTTCGGTGTGACCGTCGCGGAGTCCTGCCCCAGCCGCACCTGGGCGAGCCCGTCCCCGCGCCGCAGGACGGACAGCAGCAGCCCGATCACCTGTATCGGCTGGCTGTCCTCGACGTACTTGGCGACGATCTCGGTGGTTCGGTCCCCGGTGAGCTGGAACATCAGGGAGAGCACCGGAATCGCCGCAAGACAGCCGGTGTTGCGCACGTTCCGCTCCTCGACCTCCTTGCGCAGCGCCGCCTGGTGATTGCGCATCTTGAACACGTCCATGACCGCGTCGTTGTCCAGGTACAGCGGAAGGTAGTGGGGGTCCTCGGGCGTCCTCCGGATGCGCACGAGGGCCCGCCGTACGACGAGCACGGCCAGCACGAGCAGGCCGGCGAAGGCCGCCAGCCACCAGATCATCGCGCCCCACCAGGCGCTCCACCAGGTGCCGTCAAGAACAGCCACGGATCTCCTTGAACGCGGTGGACAGGGACGAGTGACGGGCGTCGACCATGCGGCCGCCGGTGACGGAGGCGACCTGGCGCAGTTCGGCCGCGTCGGCGTCGCCGAAGTGGACGGGGTAGGTGTGCACGGCGCGGGCGTCGGCGGGCCGGGCCCGGTAGCGGCTGACGAAGGTCGCGCGGTCGATGCCGGCGTTGTTCTCGCCGTCGGTCATCAGCACGATGGCCACGGCCCGCCCCGGGTCCTCGCGCAGGGCCCGCTCGGCGGCGTCGTAGCCGTGGTCGAGGGCGGACCAGACGGCGGTCGAACCGTCGTAGCCGCCGTGGGAGACGAGGTCCGTCAGGGCCGTGAGGTCGGCGCCGCCGTGCACGGTGACCGTGCGTTCGTCCAGCGGGCGCCCGCCGAAGCGGATCACGGTCAGCCGCTCGCCCTGGTAGAAGCGCACGAACTTGCCGGTGGCGGAGGAGTCCGCGCCGCTGAGCCCCGCGAAGGCGGCTTTGAGCGCGGTGGTCCGGGAGCCGCGCATGGAGGCGGAGAAGTCCAGCAGGAAGATCACCTGGTCGGCGACGCGGCGCCGGGGGTCGCCGTAGTCGGCCAGCAGCCGGTCGAGGACGGCCGGGTCGTCCGGGAAGTACAGGGCGTTGTCCAGGGGCGCGGTGAGCCGGGGGTCGCGGGTCACGGCGGTGCTGACCGGGCGGCGCAGGGTCCGCCGCATGATCTCCCGCTGGTGGCCGGCGGCGGTCAGCCACTGCACCACGCGGTCGTAGGCGTCCCGGCGGGCGGGGTCGAGCAGCAGCAGCGGATAGTCGGACAGCACCATGCCGTCGGCGGGGTGGACGATCTCCAGGGGCTGCTTGAGGCGGCCGGAGGCGTTCAGGGTGAGCAGTTCGGACTCGTAGGTGATCAGGGCGTTGGTGCGGCCGGGGTGCTCGGCGAAGGAGTCCAGCAGGGCGTGGGAGCTCTCGGCGGTGAGGGTCTGCCCGGAGCGGAAGCCGCGCAGCCGGTCGCAGCTGACGTCCTGCGGGCGCAGCGCGCTGCCGGTGCCGGCCGCGGCGGTGGCGACGCCGACCAGCGCGGCGAGCCCGCTGTTGCTGTGCCGGGGGTCGGCCATGCCGAAGCGTACGGTGCCGGTGGCGGCGGCGTCGGCGAGGTCCGCCCAGGACAGGCGGCCGCCGGGCGCCTCGGCGCGCAGGGTGCGGGCCACGTCCGGAGTGAGGCCGACGACGACCGGGGAGCGCATGATCGAGGTGCTCTGCACGACGGTGGCCGGGTGGGTCCCGGCGGCGGCCTTCTTGGCCTTCAGCCGGAAGTAGCGGTCGGAGGAGAGCCAGGCCAGGTCGTAGGAGTGGCGGCCGGTCAGCAGGGTGTCGCTCGCGTCGTTGGTCGGCCGGTAGTCCAGCTCCAGGCGGACCCCGGTGTCCTGCCGGAGCTGGTCCAACAGGGGCGCCATGTCGGTGAGTTCGTCGCTGGCGAGGACGTGCAGGGTGGTGTCGGGGCCGCCGCCCCCGCCGGAGCAGGAGACGAGGCCGCCGAGCGCGGCGAGCAGGACCAGGCAGAGGGCGGCCCTGAGTCCGCGGCCGGTCATGGCGGTCATGGCGCCTCCCCGCCGGCCGCCGACCGGGGCACGGCGTCGCAGTCGCCGACGGTCTCTATCATCTTCTCCAGCAGGTCGAGCCGGGGCAGCACCGCCTTGGTGTCGTCGTCCGACAGGACGGGCGCCTGGACGTGGTGGTCGGTGAGGAACCGGGTCAGCGAGTCGCTGGTGGCGGAGGCGCCCTCGGCGTCCCGGACCCGGAAGCCCAGCTCCATCGCCCGCTTCTGCAGCGCCGGGTCCTTGCTGATCAGGTCGCCGAGCCGGTCGCCGGCCGGGGTGAGCGCGATGAGCTGCGGCTCGGTGATGAACCGGGCCGACGGATAGAGCAGCACGCGCTCGCTGTCGATGTGCCCGGTGCCGGCCTGGGTGGCGATCTGGTGGGCCAGGAACTGGTGCTCGTAGATCACCGCGATCGGCGCGATGCTCTTGCCCTCGGCGGAGACGTAGGTCTCGTTCTTCTCGGAGGACGGCATGCCCTGGTCGTTGAGGAGGAGCCTTATCCGCTCGGCGAACCGGGTCGCCTCGGCCGTGTCCTGCGGGATGTTGTCGTGGTTCCAGACGTAGGAGACGAGCCCCAGATAGGTGCCGGCGGAGTTGGCCTCGCAGATGTCCGAGGTCTGGGCGAGCACCTTGTTGCCGTTGTGGATGCCGTGCCGGTCGATGCCGATGCGGTGGCCGTTCCGGTCGGTGCCGAGCAGGTCCCAGCGGCGGCCGTCGGCGGTGGCCTGCAGGAACTTCTGCATGTTCAGCGAGTAGTAGAGCGGCTTGGACCCGGTCGGCACGCCCGGTAACGGGGTGGCGATCCCCGCGTCCTGCAGCGTCTCGGCGTACTCGCGGTAGGTGCCGAGGACGACCGGGCTGACGAACGGGCGGTACGTCGTCGCCGGGTGGCCCTCGGCCGCGCGCTTCCTGGTGATCAGGTCGGCGGCGGGCTGCCCGGAGGGGAAGACGACGTCGTAGCCGTCGTAGCTCTGGGCGGCGATACCCCGCGAGCCCATGCGGGTGATGTGCACCCGGAAGCCGTGCCGGACGAGCAGCCGCTGGACCTCCGGATCCTCGAAGTAGTCGGCCTTCGAGGCCATCTTGGCCTCGATCGTGACGATGTGGGTGAAGGGCAGGCCGACATGGCCCTGGGCGAGGACGACGATCGCACACAGGGCGGTGACGGCGGCGACGGCGCGCGGGAGCCACCGCCGTGCCGTGGAGCCGCGCGTGGGCGCGACCACCGGCTCCCCGACCCGCAGGCGGGGCTCGCCGGTCTGACGGGGTCTCTCGGTCTCGGCTCTGTGTGTGGCCACCCGTGTCTCCTGCGTCAGCGGGGACAGGATCGTCCGCCGCCCGGACGATGGCGAAGGGAACGCCCAACGAACTTGAACTGAAGGAAATGTGAAGGAGCGTCAGAATCTGCCGTCGGCGCGCAGCACGAGGTCGAGCAGCCCAGGGAAGCGGTCGTCGAACTCGGCCCGGCGCAGCCGGTTGACCCTCCGGGGACCCTCGTCCCGCTGCTCCACCAGCCCTGCCGCGCGCAGCACCGCGAAGTGGTGGCTGAGGGCGGCCTTGCCGACCGGCACGTCGAAGCTGCCGCAGCTGCGGGTCCAGTCGCCGGAGCCGGCCAGCTCCCGGACCAGGGTGAGGCGGACGGGGTCGGCGAGTGCGGCGAGCGCCGTGAGGAGGGACACCTCGTCGGGGTGGGTGTGCTCCGGGGCGGCCCGGTGACTACCGGTGGTCACTGCCACGCTCCCCTCTTCCGCTTGCCGAGTGTTCGATGGAAACCATACACTCGCGAGTGTTCGCTTTTGATTGAACAATCGAGTCGAGCCAGGGGTGTGGCATGCGCGCGGTGGAGTTCCAGGAGTACGGCGGCCCCGAGGTGCTGCGAGTGGCGACGGCCGAGGAGCCTGAGCCCGGCCCCGGGCAGGTGAGCATCGACGTGGCCTACACCGGCGTGAACTTCGCCGACCTCAAGGCCCGCGCGGAGGGCTACCGGGTGCCCGCGCTGCCGTACGTCCCCGGCCTGGAGGTCTCCGGCCGGGTCCGCGCGCTCGGCGCGGGCGTCACGGGACTCACCGTCGGCCAGGAGGTGGTCGCGCTCACCGAGGGCGGCGCCTACGCGGAGGTGGCGGTGGCCGAGGCGACGACCGTCTTCCCGGTCCCCGCCGGCCTGGACCTGCGCACCGCCGCGACCTTGCCGACGGTGCTGCCCACGGCCTACGCCCTCGTCCACACCGTCGGCCGGCTCCAGCCCGGCGAGTCGGTCCTCGTCCAGGGCGCGGCCGGCGGGGTCGGCACGGCGGTCGGGCAGCTCGCGCGGGCGGCGGGCGCCGGGGCGGTGTACGGCGTGGTGTCCTCGGCCGCGAAGGCCGCCCACGCCAAGAGCCACGGCTACGACGAGGTGTTCGTCGGCGCCTTCCAGGAGCCGGTGCGCGCGGCGACCGGGGGGCGCGGTGCCGACCTGGTGCTGGACCCCGTCGGCGGCGACACCCTGCGCGCCGGACTGGCCTCGCTGGCGGTCTTCGGGCGCCTGGTCTCCTACGGCAACGCGAGCGGCGCCGAGCCGTGGAGCGTGGGCCGGCCCGAGCTGTACCCGCTCGGCGTCTCGGTCTCCGGCTTCTCCATCCTGAACCTGGCCCGGACCGCGCCGGACGCGCTGCGCCGGCTGTCGGAGCGGGCGTTCGCGAAGGCGGTCGACGGCACGGTGACCCTGCCGGTGACGGCCGAGTTCCCGCTCGACCGGGCGGCGGAGGCGCACCGGCTGATGGGAGGACGGTCGAGCACGGGGAAGCTGCTGCTGCGGATGGCCGACTGAGTGTCCGTCAACTTCTCCCGGGCCCAGGGAACTTCGCGATTCATAACGACTTGCCATCCCGAGCGGGGATGTTGTTAATGGTCGTCACTGAGTTGCGAGGGATCGCCTGACCTCTGGGGGACAGAAGCAGATGCAGAACGGCCAGCCACCCGAGCGCCCGGACCAGGATCCGCCACCCGTACCCACCCGGCCGACGTCCGCACCCACCGCGCCGCCCGCTGCGCCGGCCACCGTGCCCGCCGCTGCGCCGGGCATGCCGGACGTCCCCGCGCCGCCGGCTCATCCGGCGCCGGTCCGGGTCGATCTGCGGGTCAGCAAGCGGATCCTGTGGATCGGGGCGGCGGTGTACCCGCTGCACAACATCGCCCGCGTCTACACCTTCGTCATGCGCCCCAAGCGCAAGGAGGCGGTGCTGCGGTTCCTGCGGTACACCGCCGTGACGATGATCGTCGGCTTCCTCGCGATGCTGCCGGGACTGCTGGCCTCCATCAACGGGGGCGGAGGGGACGGCAACTCCGGTGCTGCCGGCTATGTCGTGTTCGTCTGGATCGTTGCCGCCCTCGCCGAGATCTACTTCCTGATCGAGATGGTCGGCATCCTGACCGCCGCCCCGCAGCACGTCCTCGCGATCGAGACCTCAGGTGCGTCGACCGCGCTGGTCACCAGCCAGAACGCGCAGTACCTGGACCAGATCGTCGGCCAGATCTCCTACGCCATCGATCATCCGGACGTCGAGTTCAAGGTCACGGTGGAGAGCCTCACCGTCTCGCCGAAGAACTACTACTTCGGCGACAACGTCAACATGTACGGCGGCAGCGGAAACGTGGGGATCGGCGCATGAGCGGCTCGAACAACTACTACTACGGCGACAACGTGAACATGTACGGCGGCCAGGGCAACCAGGGCATCGTCAAGAACCAGGCGGGCGCCGGAGCCGGGCAGCAGGACCCGGCCCTGGTCGCCGCCCTCGCCGAACTGCACCGGCTGATCGCCGAGTTGCGGGCGCAGGTGCCGACGCCCAGCGCCCAGCTCCTGGACGAGTCCCTGCCCGCCCTCAGCCCCGACGCCACCGTGCCCGCGCAGGAACGGCACCGAGCGCTGATGGCCATCGCGGGGATCGCCACCACGGTCGGGGCCGTCGGCCAGCCCGTGGCCGAGGCGGTGCGGGCGGTCATCGGGATGATCAGCGGGTAGTCGGCGGGAGGGTGACCGCCGCGGAGGTGCTCCGCCGTGCCGGGTGAGGTCCCAGCGCCCCTTCGGGGCGCTGTTGCCCCGCCGCTCCCCCGCCCAGCACAGTGAAGCCATGGACGAACGACAGGCCCGCGCCTGGCTTGCCACCGCCGTAGCAGAGGCCCGTGCCGGGCTGGAAGAGGGCGGGATCCCCATCGGCGCCGCGCTGTACGCCCCGGACGGCACCCTCCTCGGCCGGGGCCGCAACCGCCGGGTGCAGGACGGCGACCCCTCGATGCATGCTGAGACGGCCGCGTTCCGGGCGGCGGGGCGGCAGCGCACGTACCGTGGCACGACCATGGTCACCACCCTCTCCCCCTGCTGGTACTGCAGCGGCCTGGTCCGCCAGTTCGGTATCTCCCGGGTGGTGATCGGCGAGGCCACCACCTTCCTCGGCGGCCACGAGTGGCTGGCCGGTCACGGCGTGGAGATCCTGGTTCTGGAGGACCCCGAGTGCGTGACGATGATGCGCGCCTTCGTCAAGGACAACCCCGAGCTGTGGAACGAGGACATCGGTGACTGACGCGCGTGTTCCCACCATCGATCTGCGGCCCTGGTCGGCCGGTGACGAGGCGGCTCGGGCCGGCCTCGCCCGTACCGTCGACCAGGCGCTGCGGACCGCCGGATTCCTTCTGGTCACCGGGCACGGGGTGGAGCCGGAGCTGCGGGCGGGGATCCGGCGGGCGGCGCGGGAGTTCTTTCTGCTGCCCGTCGAGGTCAAGCAGCGGTACGAGGCGAAGGTCGGCGGCCGGGGCTGGCTCGGGCCCGGTGCCGAGGCCAACGGGTACGCGGAGGGGACCGAGACACCGCCCGACCTGAAGGAGTCGCTGACCTTCGCGACGGACGAGCCGTTCGAGGACCCGGTGGTCGACGCCGAGTGGTACGCGCCCAACGTGTGGCCGGCCGAGGTGCCGGAGCTCCGGGAGCTGTGCAGGACGTATCTGGCGCGCATGGCCGCCCTGGAGAAGGAGCTGCTGTCGCTGCTGGGATACGCGCTCGGACTCGAACCCGACTTCTTCTCCCGGCACATGGACCGTCCGACGTACGGCTTCAACATCAACTGGTATCCCGGGACGGACGTCGTCGGCGAGCCGCTGCCGGGGCAGTTCCGGATCGGGCCGCACACCGACTTCGGCACCGTGACCGTCCTGGACCGGCAGGCCGGGAAGGGCGGGCTTCAGGTGTACACCGACGCCGGCGGCTGGGAGGACGCGCCGTACGACCCGGCCGCCTTCACCATCAACGTCGGTGACTTGCTGGCCCGTTGGACCGGCGACCGGTGGCGCTCCGGGCGGCACCGGGTGCTGCCTCCGCCCGTCGACGCGCCCGCCGAGGAGCTGATGTCGCTCGTGTACTTCGGCGAGTGCAACCCGGGCACCCGCGTGGAGTCCGTGCCGGCGCCGGTGGGCCGGGTGGCGTACCCGCCGGTCGACTCGCATGTGTACCTGCGCGAGAAGCTGGACTCGATCACCGTCGGGTGAACCCGGCCCCGGCGCCTCACCGTCGGTTGTTCACTTCCGCGTTCGGCCTGCCACCCGTTCCGTCGGCGACCAGGTGTGCGTGTGGGTGCCTGCGCGACCACATCGCCTCGGTGACCCACGGCACCTGGTCCGCAGCGTCCTGACCGCCTGCGCCGCACTAGGTGAACTGACCGGGAAGGGGTTCCGAAGGTTCCGAGGGCGCGGGGGGCTGTGGGGTCCGGTAGGCCGCGAGGCCCTGTGTGGACTCCAGGATGCCGATCAGGCGTTCGAATCTGTCGCGCCAGGCGGACTCCGACGCCGCGTCGCCCTGGAACTCGTGGGTGAAGCGCAGCACGCTCTCGCCGGCGCCGCCCCGCTCCAGATGGAACCGGATCCGGCCGCCGCCCTCGACGGTGTACTCCGCGACCCGGTCCACGTCCCAGGCGGTGACCCGGCCGGAGCCCAGGTCACGCAGGGTGACCGCGCCGTCGAGGCGGGGCTGCAGAACGTCGACGGCGGTGTACCACGCCCCGAGTCCCTCGGGGGTGGCCACCGCCGGCCAGACGTCTTCCATGGGCCTCGGGAGCCGCACCAGGAAGTGGAGTATGTGCGTGTTCCCGTGGGTCTGGCTGGTGCCCTGTGCGATGGAACCGCTCATGACACCAGTGTGGGCGACCCTCGGCTCACACGCCCGCGTAGGAGTGCTTGCCGCTGACGAAGATGTTGACGCCGTAGTAGTTGAACAGCCAGCAGCCGAAGGCGATCATCGCCAGATAGGCGGCCTTGCGGCCCTTCCAGCCGGCCGTGGCGCGGGCGTGCAGGTAGCAGGCGTAGGCGACCCAGGTGATGAAGGACCAGGTCTCCTTCGGGTCCCAGTTCCAGTAGCGGCCCCAGGCGTCACCGGCCCAGATCGCACCCGCGATGATCGTGAACGTCCACAGCGGGAACACCGCCGCGTTGACCCGGTAGGCGAACTTGTCCAGCGAGGCCGAGGCGGGCAGCCGCTCCAGGACCGAGGTGGCGAAGGCACCCGGCTTGCCGCCGGTCTGCAGCTTGGTCTCGTACGAGTCCTTGAACAGGTACAGGATCGTGGCGACCGCGCCGACGTAGAACACCGCGCCGCAGAAGATCGCGGTGGAGACGTGGATGTACAGCCAGTACGAGTGCAGGGCCGGCACCAGCTGGTCGCTCGCGGTGTACAGGACGGTGACCGCGAGGCCCAGGTCGAGCAGGACCGTGGTGATCAGGAACAGCCCGAGCCAGCGCACGTTCTTCTTCAGCGCCAGCAGCGCGAGGTACACGCCGACGGCCACCGTGGAGAAGGTGATGTTGAACTCGTACATGTTGCCCCACGGCGCCCGCTGCACGGAGGCCGCACGGGCGACGACACCGGCCAGCTCCACCAGGAAGGCGAGCACGGTGAGCGAGACGGCGATCCGCCCGTAGAGGTCGCCCTGCGCGTCCCCGCCGTGCGCACCCGGCCCGTCCGGCACATCACGGGCACCGGCGGCCGAGCGGACGACGACCTTGGGCCGCTCCAGCACGGCCGTACCGCCGGCCTGCTTGACGGTGACGGCGGGAGCCTTCGCGGAGGTCTCCGACTGAGCCGTCAGCGCGGCGGCCGTACGGGCCACCTTGCTGCGGCTGCCGAAGAGCCATTCGGCGATGTACGCGAAGAAGGCCAGGGTGTAGACGGCCATCGACGAGTAGATCAGCGTGTTGCTGATGCTCGCCAGGTGTTCGTTGGTCGTGGCGGCGAGATCGGTTGCGGCGGCGAGAGTCACTTCTCGGCCCCTTCGGCAGGTACGACTGGGGTGTCGGAGGATTCTGAAGAGTGGTCGTCGGGGTCGGGTGCCCCCGGCGCCTGGTCGTAGAGGATTCCGGCGAGGTCGCCCAGCTCCTCGGGCACCTTGGCGGACTCGCTGCGGCCCAGCCCGGCCATCTCGACGACCGTCACGCCGTCGGCCCCGCGCACCGCGCGCACCCACACCCGGCGCCGCTGGATGAACAGGGAGCCGGCCAGACCGAAGATCGCGGCTAGGGCACCGCCGAGCGCCCAGCCGCTGCCGGGCTCCTGGACGATCTCGAAGCCGGCCCACTCCTTGATGTCCTTCTCGAAGGTGATGGACCCGGCGCCGTTCGGCAGCGTGAGCGTGTCTCCCGGCTGGAGGAGCTTCTTCAGCAGCTGGCCCTTGCTGTCCTTGAACGCCTTCATGTGCGTCTTGTCCAGCTGGTACACGTTCTGGGTGCCCGTGTCGACGCCCAGGTCGCCGTGGTAGGCGTTGACCGCGAGCAGAGGGTTCACCAGCGACGGGAACTGCGAGAGCATCGTGCCGCTCTTCGGATCGAAGGTCGGCACGAAGAAGGCCTGGAAGCCGAGCTGTTCTTTCTGGCCCTGCGGGTTGCGGTAGCCGTCCATCACCTTCACCACACCGTTGGAGGTGACATTGCCGTCGAGCGGCAGCAGCGGTGTGGCGGCGTGGTAGACGACCTTGCCCTTGCCGTCGCGGACGGTGATGACGGGCGCGTAGCCGTGGCTGACGAGGTAGACCTTGGAGTCGTCGATCGTCAGCGGCGTGTTGACCTTGATGGTGGTCGGCCGGTCCTTGCCGTACGCGCCCTTGCTGTAGGTGATCTTCGCCTCGAAGGTGCGCGGGGTGCCCTTGTTGGGCCCGGTGACCTCGTAGGTGGCCTTGAAGTCCTTCAGGCTGAAGCTGAACGGCACCAGGTCATCGGCCTGGAACAGGCTGCCGGACTTGAAGTCGTCGTACTGCGGAAGCGCGTTGGAGAACCCGTCGCCCTCCACCACCAGCTTGGTGCCGTCCGACTTGTACAGCTGGCCGGAGGCGAAGGCGATCAGCAGCACGATCAGGGCGATGTGGAAGGCCAGGTTGCCCAGCTCGCGCAGATAGCCCTTCTCGGCGGCGACGGCGTCACCGGCGACATGGGCGCGGAAGCGGCGCTTCTTCAGCAGGGCGAGCGCGGCCTCGCGCACCTGCTCGGGCTCGGCGGTCGTACGCCATGTCGTGTAGGCGGGCAGCCGGTTCAGCCGCTTGGGGGCGCCCGGCGGCCGGCCGCGCAGCTGGCCGACGAACTGCCAGGTGCGCGGGACGATACAGCCGATGAGGGAGATGAACAGCAGGATGTAGATCGCGGAGAACCACACCGAGCTGTAGACGTGGAACAGGCCGAGCTTGTCGTAGATCGGCGCGAGCGTCTTGTGGGCCTTGCGGAAGTCGTCGACCTTGTTCAGGTCGGCGCCGGTCTGCGGGATGAGCGAGCCGGGGATCGCGCCGAGCGAGAGCAGCAGGAGCAGCAGCAGCGCGACCCGCATGGAGGTCAGCTGCCGCCAGAACCAGCGGACCCAGCCGATGACGCCGAGGCCGGGCGCGACGGAGAGTTCCTCCGCCGGGGCGGTGGACAGCTGGGAGCCGGCCGCGCCGAGGTCCTCCTGGTCGGGGCCCGCCTGGTCCTGGCTCTTGTCGGTTTCGGTTGTGCTCATCGATCAGATCCCCACAGTGAAGCCGTCGGACCAGGTCTGCACCTGCTGCACCAGACTGTCCCAGGCGCCGGTCAGCAGCAGCACACCGGTCACGATCATCATCGTGCCGCCGATGCGCATCACCCAGACATAGTGGCGCTTGACCCAGCCGAACGCGCCGAGTGCCTTGCGGAAGGCGATCGCGGTGAGCACGAAGGGGACGCCGAGGCCGAGGCAGTAGGCGACGGTCAGTACGGCGCCCCGGCCGGCGCTCGCCTGCTGGGAGGACAGGGCGATGACGGAGGCGAGGGTCGGGCCGATGCAGGGGGTCCAGCCGACCCCGAACAGGGCGCCGAGCAGGGGCGCGCCGATCAGACCGGCCGTCGGGCGCCGGTGGAAGCGGAACTCACGCTGGGTCAGCCAGGGCATCAGCCCCATGAAGAAGACGCCCAGCAGGATCATGAGCACGCCGAGCACCTTGGACAGCGTGTCCTTGTACTCCTGCAGGGTGGAGCCGAAGAAGCCGAACAGCGCGCCGCCGGAGACGAACACGGCGGTGAAGCCGAGGACGAACAGGAGGGCACCGGTGGCCATCCGCCCGCGCCTGGCCTCGGCCAGGTCGGTGCCGGCGACGCCGGTGACATAGGAGAGGTAGCCGGGGACCAGGGGCAGGACGCACGGGGAGAAGAAGGAGACTAGCCCGCCGAGCAGCGCGACCGGCAGAGCGATCAGCAGAGCGCCGCTTCGCACCGTCTCGTTCTGGCCCGTCGCGGCCAGCGTCAGGAGCGCGCTCACGTCACTTCTCCGCGAGGACCGGCTTGAGCATCTTCAGCAGGGCGGTGTCGTCGAGCGCCTCCAGGGCCCGCGCGGCGACCTTCCCCTGCTTGTCGATGACGAGCGTGGAGGGGATCAGCTGCGGGTTGAGGGTGCCCTTCTTGAAGCGGAGCATCAGCCTGCCCGTGGGGTCGTACAGGCTCGGGTAGCTGATCCCGTGCTCCTTCTCGAAGGCGACCGCGGGGGTGGTGCTGGTGTCGCGGGTGTTGATGCCGACGAACTGCACACCCTTGCCCTGGTACTGCTTCGACACCTTGGAGAAGTACTGGGCCTCCTCGCGGCACGGCCCGCACCATGAGCCCCAGACGTTGACGACGACGACCTGGCCCTTGTAGTCGGCGACGTCCAGGGCCTTGCCGTCGATGGTCTTGCCGGACAGGTCCGGGGCACCGGTGCGCTTGCCCACCGGCACGGTGTCGATGCCGTTGTGGCCGGTGACGAAGTTGGTGTTGCCACCGCCGCCGGAGGTGCCGCCCTTGCCGCACGCGGACAGGGTCAGGGCCGCGACGGCGGCCACGGCGCTGAGCTGGACGGCGCGGCTACGGGTACTCATGTGAAAAGTTTCGCATGTCCGTTCCGGCGATCTGTGGCACCCCCCTGCCGGGCGGAAAACGCCATTTCAGGGCGTATTTACACGGGACATTTCCGGCAGGGGGTCGGGCGAGAGGCAGCGCGGGGAAGTGGTCGGGGCGCTACGCGAGGAAGGTCTTCCAGCCGCCGGCCGGAGCCTGTCCGGGCGCCAGCGTGCGCAGCTTGGCGAGCACCTCGGGCTTCTGCACGTCGATCCAGTCGCAGAACTGCCGGAAGGAGACGAGCCGTACGTCGGCGCCCTTCTCCTTCGCCCGGGCGATGTGCTTGAAGGCCTGCTCGACGGCGTCCATGTAGATGCCGCCGTTCCAGTGCTCGAAGTGGTTGCCGATGAAGAACGGCGCCCGGTTCGAGAAGTATGCCCGCTTGAAGCCGGCGATGTACGCCCCGGCCGCCTGCTCGCGCCAGGCCGGGTAGTTGTAGGCCGGCGCCTTGGTCGAGTTCTGCGACTGGTTGAACATCATGTTGTAGTCCATCGAGAGGACCTGGAACTTCCTGCCGGGGAAGGGGATCTCCTGCAGCGGCAGGTCCCACAGCCCCTGCTTCTTCACCGGCCACATCTGCAGACCGCCGGGCGAGGAGGCGTCGTAACGCCAGCCCAGTTCACGGGCGGTGGGCAGCAGGTTCTCCTGGTTGAGCAGACAGGGCGTACGGCCGCCGACGAGCTCCTTGTCGTAGTCGAACGGCAGGGCCGGCATGTCGGTGAGGCCGGTGTTGGTCTTCCAGTTCTTGACGAAGGACTTGGCCTGCTTGATCTCGCTGTGCCACTGCTGGGGCGTCCACCACTTGACCGAGGTGTGGGCATCGCCACAGAAGTGGCCGTTGAAGTGGGTGCCTATCTCGTGGCCTTCGAGCCAGGCCCGGCGGACGTTGGTCAGCGTCGCCTTGATGTGGTCGTCGGCGAGGTAGCCGATGTCGGAGGCGCCGACCCTGTTGTTCGGCGGCACGTACAGGCGCTTCTTCGACTCGGGCAGCAGGTAGAGACCCGAGAGGAAGAAGGTCATGCTCGCACCGTGCTGCTTGGCCAGGTCCAGGAAGCGCGGGAAGAGCCCGTTGCCGACCTCGCCGGCGCCGTCCCAGGAGAAGACCACGAACTGCGGCGGGGTCTGGCCGGGCTGCAGCGGCTCGGGCGCGGCCGGCTGGTGCGGCTGCTTGCCGGTGTACGACGTGGAGCCGTCCCCGATGAGCCGTCCCTGCGGGGCGCCGCTCGCGCCTCCGTCCTGGCCGTTCTTTCCGTCGCCGGAACCGTTCGACCGCCCGGCGCCGTCCGATGACGTGTGGCTCCCGCAGCCGGCGAGGGTGGCGGCGGCAGCGGCACCCGCGCCGAGGCCGAGTATTCCCCGGCGGGAGAGGGTCCGGGAGACGGTGCGCATGGAAATCCCCGATTCATCGCGCGTGGTGTCAGTCACCCTGAGAGAGGGCGCGACGATCGGGGAGGTTCCTTTGATTCGTATGGTTTTCGTAACGGATATCGCAAAAGCGCGCTAAGTCACGTCAAACGGGCCGTCAGAATCGGGCGCATTCAGGCACCGAAGGCCTTCCCCTGGGCGGTGCCCTTGCCCTTCTGCGGCTTGGCACCGGCCCGCAGATGGGCCGGGACGAGATCGATGGCGGGCTCGCTGTAGCCGACCGACACGATCTTGTCGCCGAGGTAGGTGAAGGACGTCAGGGAGGCCAGTGTGCACTGCCGCTTGCGCGGGTCGTGCCACAGCCGCCGCCGCTCGACGTACGACCGCACGATCCAGATCGGCAGCTGATGGCTGACCAGCACCGCCTCGTGCCCGCGCGCCTGGTCCTTGGCCGCGTTCAGCGCGCCCATCATCCGCACGACCTGGTCGACGTAGGGTTCGCCCCAGGACGGCCGGAACGGGTTGACGAGGTGCTTCCAGTTGCCGGGCCGCTGCAGCGCGCCGTCGCCGACGCCGAAGGTCTTGCCCTGGAAGACGTTGCCGGCCTCGATGAGCCGCTCGTCGGTGTCCAGGTCCAGACTGTGCGCCTTGGCGATCGGGGTGGCCGTCTCCTGCGCCCGCTCCAGCGGCGAGGCGCAGACGTACGTCACGTCCCGCGCGGCGAGGTGCTCGGCGACCCGGTCGGCCATCTGCCGCCCCAGCTCGGACAGGTGGTAGCCGGGCAGCCGCCCGTACAGGATCCCGGTCGGGTTCTCGACCTCGCCGTGTCGCATGAGATGGACGACGGTGACGTCCTTGTCCCTGCTGCTGACGCTGCTGCTGATGCTGTTGCTCACGCGGTGGCCTCCGCAGCCGCCCGGGCCGCCGCCGGAAGGGCGTCGGCGATCTTCTGGATGGCCCGCTCGTCGTGGGCCGTGGACACGAACCAGGACTCGAAGGACGACGGCGGCAGGTAGACGCCGTTCGACAGCAGCGAGTGGAAGAACGCGGTGAAACGGAACGACTCCTGGCGCTTGGCGTCCTCGTAGTCGCGCACCTGCCGGTCGGTGAAGAACACCGAGAACATGTTGGAGGCCGTCTGCAGCCGGTGCGCGACGCCCTCCTTGTTCAGCGCCTCGGTGACGAGGGCCTGGATCTGCGCGGACACGGCGTTCACCGTCTCGTACGCGGCGTCGTCCAGCAGCTGCAGCTGGGCGAGCCCGGCGGCGGTGGCGACGGGGTTGCCGGAGAGCGTGCCGGCCTGGTAGACGGGCCCGGCGGGCGCCAGGTGCGCCATGACATCGGCGCGCCCACCGAAGGCGGCGGCGGGGAACCCGCCCCCCATCACCTTCCCGAACGTCATCAGATCGGGCTCGACCCCGTCGACCCCGTACCACCCGGCGCGGCTGGTCCGGAACCCGGTCATCACCTCGTCGGAGATGTAGAGGGCGCCATTCTTGTGGCAGGCGTCCCTGAGTCCCTGGTTGAACCCGGGGTCCGGCGGCACGACGCCCATGTTGCCCGGCGCGGCCTCGGTGATCACGCACGCGATCTCGCCGGGGTACCGGTGGAAGGCCTCCTGCACGGCCTCGAGATCGTTGTACGGCAGCACGATCGTGTCCCCGGCCTGCGCACCGGTGACGCCGGGGGTGTCGGGCAGCGCGAAGGTGGCGACACCGGAGCCGGCGGCGGCGAGCAGCGCGTCCACATGCCCGTGGTAGCACCCGGCGAACTTGATCACCTTGGACCGGCCGGTGAACCCACGGGCGAGCCGGATGGCGCTCATGGTCGCCTCGGTGCCGCTGCTCACGAGCCGGACCTGCTGCACGGGCCCGACCCGGGCGACGATCTCCTCGGCGAGCGCGACCTCGCCCTCACCGGGCGTACCGAAGGACGTACCGCGGGCGACGGCCTCCTGGACGGCGGCGATGACCTCGGGGTGCGAGTGCCCGAGGATCATGGGCCCCCAGGAGCAGACAAGGTCGACGTACTCGCGGCCGTCGGCGTCGGTGAGGTAGGGGCCCTTGCCGGACACCATGAAACGAGGCGTGCCGCCGACGGCGCGGAAGGCGCGCACCGGCGAGTTCACCCCGCCGGGCGTGACGGCGGAGGCGCGGTCGAAGAGCGCCTGGGAGGCGGGCGCGTCGTAGGGATAGGGCGTTTCGCTCAGGGCACTCATGGTGTGCGACTTCTCCGGCTTCTCGGACTCCGGTGACTTGGGTGACCCCCTCAGGGTAGGCCGCGGGCGGGCCGTGAGGCGGCCGACCTCCGGTCCGCGGCACCGCGGGGCCGCCATCTGCGAGACTGAGAGCTGATACACACAGCTGTTACGCACGTAATGATCAGGGGCCGGACAAGAACCCGTGGACTGTTGTTCCACCGCACGTTTCGGCGGGCGGCCGTGGGGGAGGTCACTGACACGATGATCGGGTTGCGCGGCGGGGGCCACGCGTCCTAGAAAAGCAGTCGGGTGGAGATATGCATCGCGGTGGCGGACTGGGCGAGGGGACTGATGACCTGGGTCCTCGACGTGCCCGGCGGGGAAGGCACCGGCGCGACGCGGAGGAAGCGACCGAAGCACGGCAGAGCGACGCACGTCAGACACAGGGTGTACCGGGTGAGCCCGAGTGGTACGACCGGCGGACCGACCGGCAGCTGGAGAGCCAGCTCGACCGGCCGACCGACCGCCGGCTCGTCGACCGGGCAGACCGCCTGAGGGCGGGGAGCAGGAAGGGTGGTCGGGTGGGGGTGACGTACAAATACTTCGGCGCGCCCGACGGCGCGACCGCGGCCCGCGTCCCCATCTCGATGCGCCCCGAGGAACTCGGCGGCGACGAGCTGGGCATGAACGGCATGTTCACCAAGATCAAGCCGGAGACCATGGCCGCGATGGTGCTGACCGGCATCGAGGGCGTCCCCCTGCACAAGGTCCCGCCCCTGGAACTGGTCGTCCTCCACCCCGACTACGCCGTCGTCAAGCTCCCCATGACCGTCGTCGACCCCCTGCGCGGCATCGGCGAGGAAGCGGTCGGCGCGGCGGCGTTCATCTGGTCCACGGTCCCGGACCGGGGTGGGCCGCGGGATGCGTTCAATGTGTACCAGTTGCTGCATGAGTGGCAGGATTTTTCGCATCGGTTGCATGAGGCGGGGCATCAGCCTTATTGCCTTGTGTGGCCCTGAGCTGGGGTTTCTTGCGGATCGGGCGGGGTCTTCGGGCCTCGCCCTTTTCAGTGCCGGAGGGGGGCCGTCAGGCGGCCAGGGCACATTGAGGGCACATTGGTTTCGCTGGGGGCGCGGATGTGCCCTGGGCGGCGGGCGAGTCGCTGTCGTCTGCCACCTCGGCTTCCGTATCCGTTTCCGTGAAGGCGTCGTCGATCGCCTTGCGGGTGCGGGTCTCGCTGGACGGCAGCAGATGCGTGTACGTCCGCAGCGTGAAGCCGGGGTCCGAGTGGCCGAGGTACTCGGAGAGCGCCTTGATACTCTCCCCCGCGTCCAGGAGCACGGAGGCGTAGGCGTGCCGGAGGGCGTGCATGCCGTCTTCCGGGGCCGCCTGGAGGTAGCGCGCGCCGCGCTCGCGGGGAGGGATCACGCCAGTGGCGGCCAGGGCGCGCTTCCAGTCGCCCATGTTGAAGACGCTGCGGTTGTAGGCCCGCCCCTTCGCGTCGACGAAGAGGAGACGGAAGGTCTTCAGCTCGCCGTCCGGCTTGGCCCAGGGCAGGGTGACCTCGGCGGGCGGGAACTCCTTCATGTGGGCCTTGAGGGCGGCAGCAAGCTGGGCCGATAGAGGCACCGACCGGATCTTGTTGCCCTTGGGCAGGGCGAAGACGGGCTTCGTGCCGACGAGCCGCACCTGGCGGTTGACGTGGATCCAGCCGCCCTTGAAGTCGATGTCGTCGACGGCGAAGCCGAACACCTCGCCCTGGCGGAGGCCGCAGCCGAAGGCGAGCTTGCCGCCGGCCTGGAAGCGCTTCGGGAGTCCGGCGATGACGGCGCGCACGCGCTCCAACGACCAGGGGACGATATTCTTCTTGGTCGCGGTCGGCAGCTTGACCGACTTCGCCTTGCAAGGGTTCTTCGGCAACAGCCCGTCCTCCACGGCCGCACCGAGGATGCTGGAGAGGATGCCGAAGATGCCCTCGATCGTCGACACTTCGAGGCCGCTGTCCTGAAGTGTCCGGATCCAACCCTGAATGATCGAGGGCTGGTTGAGGGACCGCAGCTCGCGTCGGCCGAGGTGCTCGACGATGTGGTTGCGGACCGTCGCCTCGTAGCGGAGAGCCGTCGTAGGGCCGACGGAGTTTGTGTTGAGCCACTTCTGCGCGTAGGCGCCGAGCGTCTGCTTCGTCTCTGCGGGGACGACGTAGGAGCCGCGTCGGATCTCGACGTCCACCTCGGCGGCGCGGTTGTCCGCCTCCGCCTTGGTATCGAAGTTCTCCTTGCGCTGGCTGCCGTCCGGGTCGCGGTAGCGGACCTGCCAGCGCTTGCCGACGCCGTGATCGGCGGTGGGGACCATCCGCTTCGTCCGGCTCTTGTGGTCGCCGCACTCGGCCTCGGCGGGCTTGGGGTGGGACTTGTGCCAGCGGTCGTACACGTCAGCCAAGAAGGGTCTCCTGGATGGGGTTAGGGGACTGGGCGGTGGCGTAGAGCGCGGCGGTGTGCGTCAGCCACGGGAGCAGCAGGGCTGCGGGAAGGGCGGCGAGCTGGTGCTGGGGCAGGCTGCGCACGAGGCGTAGGTGCTCGATGGCGCGGGCGGCGTGGAGGCCGGCGGGGTCTATTTCGGCAGGTCGGTTGGGCATGACAAATAGCTGTAACTTGCAGTCGGCCGCCGTGGCAAGAGTTAGTTCTTAAACTCTCCAAAAGTCGTCCGGGGGCGAAGTGGTGTTCGTCTCGTCGAATTCCGGCACATCACGAGCCGTTTCGGCGGGGAGGTTGTGCTACCTTCCCTCCGCGTCAGAAAAGTGGGCGATTTGGGCGACTATCGGATGCAGTGTCCGCTGGACTGGCCACGCCACTTCTCACTGCTGGACGCTACGCCTGAGCTGCTGAGGTACCGGATTCCGGCACGTCAGCCGGTTGCTTCTCCGCAGAAAATTTCGGCTTCCGTGGGAGCGATTTCGGCAACCGGGGATCCGCCCTTACTGTTTTGGTCTTCCCTGGCGATGCAGAGGGAAGCAGCCGGGAGTTTCAGAATTCACTCTGGAAGCTTCCCAGGTGGTGTGGCGGTGTTGTCCACGCCCGCCATCCAAAACCCTGATTCCAATATGGAGACCTCATTGCCGAACCATTCCCCGCGCCTTGCCGGCGCCGAGCGTGACCAGCTCGCCACTCCCGCCGACGTGGCTGCGTACCTCGGAGTGCCGGTGAAGACGCTCTACCAGTGGAAGTACCGGGGCATCGGCCCCAGCGTCCACAAGGTCGGCCGTCACCTGCGCTACCGCTGGCGGGAGGTGGACGCATGGCTGGACGCCCAGACGTCGTACGACCTCACGGCCTGACCCCGCGTCTGGCGCGAACAACGAAGCGGCCCCCGGCGCGCCAACGCCAAGGGCCGAAGACTTCCAACTGATCGCCTATCCCTGAACGAACGAGCTGGTGAGGGGCGGGACCTTGCCCGTCCTGCCCCTCACCGGAGAGGAACGCCTATGGAGGACTCTATGTCCCCCAGCTCCACGAACACCTCCCCGACCGGCTGGCCCACTCCGGCGGTCCCCAGCAAGGGCGTCCCCTGGCGGGATCAGGCGGACACACGGTCCCCGGCGTCGGGGACCGTCGAGCACTCGGCGGATGTGGAAGCACACGGGGACCGTCCCCAGCCGCCTGCTGATGCCGCTGTTGGGGACCCTCCCGGCAACGTCCCCGCTGCTCGGTCCCCGCACGTCCCGGTCCCCGTATCGACATCCGGCACAAACCAGCAGGTCAGCGGCGACAAAATGGGGACCGGTCCCCAAGAGGCTGCAATTACACCAGGGGACCGCAATGGGGGGCCCTGATCACGGTCCCCGCCAGTCGCTGGGGACCGAAAACCCCGTGACGGGAACCGCCCAGCAGGAGGGGACCGATCCCGTCGACGCACGGGGACCGGATCACGGGACCGGCTCCCGGCCTCCTCGGGGACCGGCAGACCTTCGGGAACAGGGTTCCGGTGAGGGTGCGGAACTGCTGGATGAGTTGCGGGCGACGATCGGCAAGTACGTCGTGCTGCCCAGTGACGAGGCACTGACAGCGGTCACCCTGTGGGTGGCGGCCACGCACATCCAGACCGTTCTGCAGCACGCGCCGCGTCTGGCAGTGGTGGGGCCGACGAAGGGCTGTGGCAAGTCCCGGGTTCTGGACGTACTGCACGAGACCGTCCACCAGCCGATGATGACGGTGAACACCTCCCCGGCGGTCGTCTTCCGCGTCATCGGCAAGAACCCGCCCACCTTGCTGGTGGACGAGGCCGACACCATCTTCGGCCCCAAGGCGGGCGACAAGGAGGACCTGCGCGGCCTGCTCAATGCCGGGCATCAGCGCAACCGGCCCGCCTGGCGCATCTCCGGGCCCGAGCACAAGCCCACCGCGTACCCCACCTTCGCCATGGCCGCGCTCGCCGGGATCGGTGACCTGCCGGATACGATCATGGACCGGGCGGTCGTGTTGCGGATGCAGAAACGCAAGCCGGGCGAGAAGGTCACCCAGTTCCGCTCGCGCTTCTCGGTGCCCGAACTCAACACGCTGCGTGACCGGCTGGCCGCCTGGCTGACCCCGCTGCGCGGCACGGCTTCCCGCATGATGCCGACGATGCCGGTACAGGACCGGGCGGCGGACACCTGGGAGCCGCTGGTGATCATCGCCGACCTGGCCGGCGGTCACTGGCCCGCGCTCGCCCGTGCGGCCTGTGTGGGGATGACCCGGTACGAGGCGGTCCAGGACGAGCAGACCAGCCTGAAGACGCGGCTGCTGCGCGACATCCACCGCATCTTCCAGGCACACGGCAACCCCGAGGCCCTGTCCTCCCAGACTCTGGTCGCCGACCTGATCCAGGACGCCGACGCCCCTTGGGCGGAGCACGGCACCAAGGGATTCAACGCCTACCACCTGAGCAACATGCTCCGCGACTTCGGCATCAGCCCTGCCAACTACCGGTTCGACCAGGGCAGGCAGGCCAAGGCGTACGCCCGCAACCGGTTCCTCGACGCCTGGGCCCGCCACTGCCCCGACCTCGCCGACCCAAAACCCGCCCCCACACACGAGGCCACGCCCGCGCGCCCAACCCAGGGCAAAGCGCCCGCCGCCCCGTCAGGCTCGCTGCCCATCGGCCCGCCCGCAGGTCCCGCCGGCCCAGCACGCGGCCGCTAGCCCGCCTCTCCCTGGGGTCCGTATCACTGCGTCGCGTCCGTCCCTGCGCAGGTCAGCGCGGGGACGGACGTCCTCACCGGGACGCACTTCTCCGTACCTGCCCAGATGTCCGTACCTGTGCTGACCAGGCATGCGACGCATGCGACGGACGTGACATCCCCCCAATCCCCTCACCACCGGAGCGCCAGTACATGCACGAACAGCACCCCGAACCACCCGCAGTTCAGCAGCAGACGCTCATCACCGCAGCCCCAGACAGCGCAGCAAGGTATGCCGTTGGACCGTCCAAGGGCCGGTCCAACGGGGACGCCTCCGCCCCGGGGGTGGCGGAGGCTCTCGGGCACCAGGGGGTGCCCGAGGAGGAGCAGCGCGCCGGCGCAGTGATCGCCGTACTGCCGCGCGCCGCTGAAGCCGCCGCCCTGCACCGCATCGCCCGTCGCCGCAAGCGCAAGGACACCCAGCGCAAGGAGCGTGTCGACGTGCGCTACAGCCGAGATGAGAAGGCCGCGATCCTCGCCAAGGCGCGTTCGCTGAACGTCGCCGGCGCCCACTACGTCGGGGCCGTCGTCATGGCTCACCTGTACGGCGACCTCGCACTGCCCGGTCAGCGCACCCTGCTGGACGACTACATCGACGAGCTGACCGCCCTGCGCGAGCAGGTCGCCAAGATCGGCAACAACATCAACCAGATCGCCAGGAAGCTCAACTCCGGCGGCCATCCACACCCCGGGGACAGCGCCGCCATGTCCCAGGCCGAGTACACCCTCATGGCAGTCCGTACTGCCGTCGGCGAGATCGCGGCAGCAGCGAACCAGGCCATCTCCAGGAAGGCGGCCTGATGATCGCCAAGATCAGCAGCGGCAAGGACACCGCCGGCCTGATCCGCTACCTCTTCGACACCAAGAAGGCCAAGGACCACACCGACCCCCACCTCGTCGCCTCCTGGGACGGCTTCGCTCCCGACCCCGGCCGCAGCACCGACTTCGCCGCCACAAAGAAACGCCTGGTGGCCGACCTCGACCTGCGTGTCAAGCAATCCCGCCGCCTGGGCCGAACACCCGAGCGGCACACGTGGCACTGCTCCATCCGCGCCGCCACAACCGACCGCCACCTCAGCGACGAGGAGTGGGCCGACATCGCCCGCCGCGTTGTGGCGGCCACCGGCATCGCGCCACAAGACGATCCCGACGGCTGCCGCTGGGTCGCCGTCCGCCACGCCTCCGACCACATCCACATCGCCGCCACCAAGGTCCGCGGTGACCTGAGCACCGCACGTCACTGGAACGACTACCTGACCGCCGACCGCGAACTGGCATCGATCGAGAAGGAGTACGGCCTGCACCAGGTCGTACGCGGTGACCGCACCGCCGCCAAGCGGCCCACCCGAGCCGAGCAGGAGAAGGCCCGCCGGGCCGGCCACACTATGACCGCCCGCGAACGCCTGCGGTTCACGGTTCGCACTGCGGTCTCGGTTGCCACCAGCCTCGAGGAGTTCTTCCACATCCTCAACGCCACCGACAGTGTGCTGGTCGAGATCCAGCGGTTCCCGTCCGGCGACATCCGCGGCTACAAGATCGCCATTCAAGGCGACACCAACGCCTCCAGCGAGCCCATCTGGTACTCGGGTTCCTCCCTGGCCCCCGATCTGTCCTTCCCCCAGATCCGCGAACGCCTGACTGCCAGCGAGCAGCTGCCCGAGGCTACGAAGCGGCCGCCCGCGCCCTGGACCGATGCGACCGCTGCCGTCGAGCGCATCCCTGCCCACCTGGACCAAGGCGACGACGCAGCAGCACAGGCCCACATCGCAGCCTTCGGCGAAGCCCTCGATGCCCTGCCGCTCCTCGCCCCCAGGGAGATCCGCCCCCATCTCCGCCAAGCTGCCGCCGCCTTCGAACGAGCCACCCGCTCACGCGTCCGGGCCGAGCACACCCACGCCCGCGTCCTGCGCGGCGTCATCCGGGCCATGCGCACACAGCCGGCACCGCGTGACGGAGCCCTGCTGGCCATGTTCCTCGACGCGGCCATCCTCGCGGTCATCGCAGCAAGTCGATGGCACCAGCTCCGACAGCACGACCAACAGGTCATCGCCGCCCGTCAGGCCCTCGTCCACCTACAGTCCGCGTGCGACCAGGCAGCCGTAGTTCCACTGGCCGTCCTCGCCCACCGCAAGCCCCCGACCCCGACCATCGACCGGTTCGTCGCCTTGGTGCACGAGGCAGTACCCGCTCACGCCCAGCAAGTCTTCGACGACCACGCCTGGGCAGCCCTGGCCACCGCCCTCGCCGAGGCTCAAAAGGCTGGGCACAATCCCACCACGCTCCTGAAACAGGCAGCCGACCAACGAACACTGGACGATGCCCGCTCCCCTGCACGCACCCTGACCTGGCGCATCCAACGCCTCACTCGACGCCCTGTACCCGTCGACCGAGCACTACCTACCGGAGCCCGACCAACGGCAGACATACGAGCGACGCCCACACCGTCCCCAGCAGCCCGGCCACACCACCTGAACTACCCAAAGAAGTCGAGGACCTGAGCAGGTGGTGTGTTCAGAGTCTGAGCGCAGATGCCGCTCAGACTCTGAACGGGAACTGTGGTGATCACCGCTGACCGTACCTCGTCAATGTCGCGAAAACGGGCTTGCCTGGGCCATCAACTCGTCGAACACCCGCTCCCACATACCGTCATGGCAACGTCCGCAGCCGATGTCGCGACGCGAGCGGGCTCTGAATCAGACCTGCGACAGCTCAGTGATCTGGCGTCAAGTATCAGTACTAGTTGCCGCATCCGAAGGCGCTGATTCGGTGGGTGCACCTTCGTTGTCGTCAGCCGCCGACGTGTCGAGTTGACCACCGACGAGCTGCAGGGCCATTTCGGCACGCACCCGATTACGGAGTGGCTCATCGCTGATGTTGTCGGACAGGACGCTCGCAGCCTTCAGCCTGCGGTCGAAGCGGCCGTCGTCGCGGAGCATCACACCCTGCGCACCCATGTCTCGGCGAGTGCGATTGGATTGCAGGAAGAAAACTCCGGCTAGGAGGTTGATGACCGCTCCGGCGGTTTGTGTCACGATCGCCGCGTATCGGCTCCCATTGCTGTCAGCGTGCCCAATCGCCAGGCCGACTCCGGTCAGGAGGACTGCCGACCCGACCATGCCGAAGACGATACTGACGAAGAAGCTGACCTTGGCCTGTGCGAGCCCATGGGAGTAAATCTGAGTCAGCATCGACGCCTGGGCGTCGGGCTCCAGGAGCGCTGCGGTTCCACTGTGCTCGGAGCGCGGTTCTCGGGGATGAATATAGACCCGCGAACCACTGCCGTAGATGTGGACAGAGGAGTCGGGACCCTCAACACGCTGACGTGCGCTCTCGGCCTCGCTGGCGAAAGAACGGCTCGCCGCCCACAACACGGAGAAGATCACCCCGGACATGCCGAGGAGGACGGCGGCGGTCGTGGTCGCTGTTTCCAGCCAAGCACTGCGTTCGGGGTTGTCATAGGCGGGGCCGTTGCCTTTCAACAGTGCCCAAGCCGCGTAAGCAGCTACCACCGATATGACGATGCCGAGGGAGGCGACCAGCGGTGTGCGCACTCGACGGACGAGCTGTTCCATGGTCGTAGGCGAAGGAGAGGTGACCTCTTCGTCCGTCTCGTGATCTGTCCCGCCCAAGGTCTGCGCAGCCTTTCTTCGGAACGTACTGCTGGCTTCACGTTGAAGCGATGGATTTAGATTCTGCGGTTCCGCCCCCGGCTTCCGCCATGGGGGCCGTGCCAGAAAGTGGTCGCCCCGCTCACCCGAGACCGTGCGGTCGTGGTGCAGGCCGTCATCCCTGCCGTTGCCTCATGAGTGTCCGGCAGACGGTCGCTGCTACTTTCGGATCAGCCGTGTTTCCTTACGGAACGTTCTTGCTGTTCTGGAACGGAACGTACCTTGGCGCTGATCGTCGCGACCCGCTCGTGGGGAAGGATGGCGTCACTGCACCGTGCTGATCAGAGGCTCCAGCAACTCCAGTGCTTCCGCCCAGCGGAAGCGATCCGCCGCGCCGCCAGCCCTCGGCCGGTGCGGTTCGCATGAGCCGATCAGGACACCCATGCCCCGCAGCCGGTCCAGGCTCTCCTGGTAGGCGGGGTGGGCGGCCTGGGCGGAGTTCAGGTAGGGCAGCGCCACAGTCGGGATGCCCATGCCGTACGCCTCGCACAGGATGCCCAGCGCCAGGGTGTCGGATATCCCGGCGGCCCACTTGTTGATCGTGTTGAAGGTGGCCGGGGCGACCGCGATGGCGTCCGCCGGCGGCAGCGGACGAGGGTCGCCCGGCGAGCGCCAGGCGGAGCGGATCGGGTAGCCGGTCTGTGCCTCGACCGCCGTCGCGTCGATGAAGCCGAGGCCCTGCGGTGTGGCGACGACACCGACGTCCCAGTTCGCCTCCTGGGCAGCGGTGATCAGCTTGCCGACGTCACGGGCGACACCGGCCGCGCACACGACGACGTACAGGATGGGCTTCTTGTCCGGGGCGGTCGACTCGGTCACGCGGGGACTCCCAGTTGGCGGCTGAAGTGATGCAGTTCCGGCAGCGTACGACGGCGGTCACGGGCGGCCATGTCGGCCACCAGGTTGCGGACGTCTGGGCGGCGGATGTCCTGTGCGGCGCAGGTCTCGGCGATGCGCAGGGCCTGGTAGCCGTCGGCGAGGCGGCCCTGCTGGCTGTAGGCACGAGCCGCCTCCACCCATAGGGCGGCGCGGCGCTCGGGGACCGGGATGTGTCGGCGCATGAGGGGTCGGGCCGCCTGGAGGGCGAGGCCGGAGTCACCGAAGGCCACCAGGGCACTCAGCTCGTGCAGGGCGACATTGGTGGGGCTGAAGGTGGCCCAAGCGTCAGGCCGGTCCAGGGTCACGTACCGGGAGACTTCCTTGGCCTCGGTGAGGAATTCCTTCGTGGCCGCGCGATCACCGCGGCTGCTGGCCGCGGTCACACCGCGCAGGAGCAGCAGTCCTACAGCAGCGAGGTACTTCGGAGAGCGCCGGTCATAGGAACCGGTGAGGTGGTCGGCGGTGTGCCTGACCAGAGTGACGGCTTCGGTGGCGTGCTTCTCGCGCACCAGGACGTGGGCCTGGACACGGACGCTGGAGGCGAGGACCACCGGGTCGCCCGAGCGCTCTGCTTCGGCCATCGCCCGGCCGACGGCGAGCCATGCGTTGCCCTGGTCGTGCTGTTTGAGCAGCAGGCTGGTCGCGGTCTGGTACGCCGTGGCCAGGAGCCCGGACACCGTATCCCTGTCCGTCGCCTCGCTGGCGGCCTGTCGCAGGTCACCGATCAGATCCGGGAGGGTGCGCTCCAGCTCTGTGTAGTGGCAGGTGTGGAAGAGCCTGAGCGCCGATCCGACTCGTTCGTACAGGACGGCCGTGTCCTGTGGGCCATCGGTGCCCGCGTGGCCGGGGCCGGGCAGGAGTGCCTGGACAAGGGCGGTGTGCGAGGCGGAAGAGCTAGCCGGGGTCGCGAGCGCTGCGATGCTCGCGGCGAGGAAGGTGCGGCGGTGCATGTCATCAGCTTCTGGGTCGGCGACAGAGGCGTCCTGAGCGGGGGCGAGGCCCAACTCGTGGGGCGGGATCTCTAGTTCCTGCGCGACGGCGCGTAGTACGCGGATGTCCTCCGTGCCGCGACCGCTCTCCAGACGGCTCACCTTGGACTGGTGATACCCGAGCGCTGCAGCCACATCGTGCTGTGAACGCCGCTGTAACACCCGCGCCCGACGGATTCGTTCTCCGATCCGTCTCGCTTCCCCATATGCATCGGCCATCTGCCACGGCTCCCTCCGCCGTCGCTGATCCTGCCTGCTCAATCGAGCATAGATCAGCCGTAGTTGGCGGTGATGCAGCTCCTGCATAAGTCATGCAGTGCCCGCGCATGAGCTAACCACTCACGGCGACGGGCTGATTGCTTGGTGTGGCCCCACCTACACCGGGAGGCCGCTCATGGAAGCGCACCAGCTCGCTCTTTCCCTACCCGCGACGCCCGCCGCAGCGACCGCGGCCCGGCACCAGGCCCTTAGCGCGATAGCGGGCTGGGACGCGGGACTGGGCACCGAGGTGGTGCGCACGGCCGAACTGCTGGTCAGCGAGCTCGTCACCAACGCGGTCCAGTACGCCGACGCCGGATCGGTCTCGCTCGCGGTCTGTCTCGACGAGGTCGTCCTGCGGATCGAGGTCTGCGACACAAGCCCGGTGCTGCCCCAGCCGGCTCTGCCCGATGCGGAGAGCGAGGGCGGCCGGGGCCTGTTCCTCGTCGCCGCTCTCGCTGATCGGTACCGCGCCGAGCCGACGGAGAACGGCAAGCGCTGCTGGGCCGAGATCGATCTGATCACCAAACCCAGCCCGGACATGGCCTGTTTCCTTCCTCTGCAGAGGAGTTGATGATGACGACCACCCACGCCCCCGGCGTGGCCGCCGAGGTGATCGCCGTACGCCCTGGGCCACCACTCGCCGGCACCGTGAGCGTCGACGGGTCCAAGAACGCCGCTCTGCCGCTCCTGGCCGCCACGGCTGCCCTCGGCCGCCCGGTTCGGCTGAGCAACGTCCCGGACAGCACGGACGTCCAGATCATGCTCGTTCTGCTGCAACAAGCGGGCTGGCATGTCACGCAGCCCGTCGGCGAACCGACCACCTATGTGATCCTGCCGACGGAGTCATCTCGGGGACTGCCCGATCTGGCGCAGGCAGCCCACATCCGAGCCTCGTACTACCTCGTCCCCGCCTTGCTCGCGCGTTACGGCCAGGCGCGGCTGCCCTGGCCAGGCGGCTGCCGGATCGGTGCGCGCGGGATGGATCTGCACTTCAAGGTGTACGAGGCGTTCGGCGACCGGAGCCGGCAGGACAGTTCCGGATACGGCATCGAGGCCCACACCTCACAGACCGGCACCGTCTCCATCGCACTGCCCTTCCGCTCCCGCGGTGCGACCGTGGCCGCGACACTGCGCGCCTTCACAACCGGCCGACCTTTACGGCTGGGTCAGCCAAACCTCTCACCCGAAGTCCTGAGCGTGCTCGACGCCCTGAGTTCGGTGGGCTGGGAGACGCACGCCGGCGAGCATGTACTCACTCTCGCACCGCCCTCCTGGCCGCCGACTGCCCCCGCTGCCTGGACAGTGCCCGGAGACAAGATCGAGGCAGCCACGCTGGCCTGCGCGATCGCCGCGACGCGCGGTACTGCCCGTATCGACGGCGTGCAGGGCAAGGACGTAGGCCCGTTCGTGGCTGCCCTTCATCAGCTCGGCATCCCCGCAGACGCGGAGCCGAATGGCCTTACCGTCCGCGCCCAAGAGACAGCCCCCACTGGCCGTCCCCTGCGGGCCATCGCCTCCCTGAGCCCGGCCGGCCTGGACGCCGACTTCGAACCACCGCTCATGGCACTCGCCCTCGGACTCCCCGGCACGCACCTGTTCGCCGACGCCATCAATCCCGGCCGCCACGGCAACCTGCTGCCGCAGCTGTCCCGCCTGGGCGCCGAGATCGAGGAGATCTCCCCCACCGAATGCCGCCTGACCGGGCCCCAGCAGCTGACGGGCGCGGGCGTCGAAGCCACTGACATCCGCACCGGGTCCGCTCTCATGATCGCCGGCCTCACCGCCCGAGGCGTCACCACTATCGGCGGCCTCGACCAGCTGCGCCGCGGCCACGCCGACCTGTCCGGCAAACTGCGCACTCTGGGTGCCGACATCTGCGAGGTCACCCCATGACCACAGACAGCCGGAACCTGCGCCAAATCGTTGCCACGGCGGACGTCCACTCCGCCTTCCACAACGCCGCGCCGTTCCTAGCCCACCTCCACGCGCTGCGCCCGACCTCGCTCATCGTGGACTGCGGCGACTTCTTCGAAGGCAGTGGGTACTATCGCCTCGCTCGCGGCACCATCGAGCGGGAGATCCTGCTCAAGCTGTACGACGTGCTGGCCCCCGGCAATCACGGCTGGGGTCACCACTTCGAGCCGGACCTTCACCGGCGCACTGTCTGTGCCAACGCCGTCGATGCCAACACCGGCGACGCACTCTTCCGCCGCTTGTACATCGCGGACATCGCTGGACGTCGCATCGGCGTAACCGCTGTGATCGGCCGACAAGCCTTCCACTCGATCCCGGTCGCCCAGCGAGCCGGCCACTGCGTCACTGATCCCGTCCAGCCCCTACGCGAGCTGATGCTCGCTCACCACCACGAGGTGGACAGCTGGGTCCTGCTCAGCCACTCCGGCTTCGACGAGGACCGGAAACTCGCGGCAGCCTGTCCGTTCCTCGATGTGGTCTTCGCCGGGCACTGCCACAGCGATCAGTACGGGCCGGTCCGGGTCGACGACACCCTGGTCGTCAAGGGTCGGGAACTCGCCGGCGGCTATGCCATCGCCACGCCCGTGGGCACGGGATGGGGTGCGGGCACCACGTCCTTCCCGGATCGGGCCCCGAGCGTCGTTCCCACGGAGCTTGCGGGCCTGCGCTCACGCATCGAGGACGTCAAGCAGCAGCTGGCCGGCGTCCTCGGCCCGATCAGACCGGCCTACCGCCACCAGTCCCTCGACCGGCGCAGCCTGCTCGTGGACCTCACCGCCCGCCTGCGTACGGCACTCGGATCAGACGCGGTCATCCTCAACGAGACGGCACTACGCGCCGTCCAACTCGACGACACCCTCACCCAGGGCGACATGCTCTCCATCGAGCCGTTCGCCAACCATTTGGTACACGCCCACGTACCTGAGCCGGCACGCAGGGACCTCACTGGCTGGCTGTCACAGCTGACCACCCAGGCCGGCCCGCTCGTCACCGCCCCCGACCCCTTGCCGGACACCCTCACCACCGTGCTGACCACCGACTATCTCGCCGAGACCTACCTCGGCGAGCGCACGCACGAGGCCGGCCTGCGTCTGGACCAGGCCGTCCAGCACGTCCTCACCGCTCCCGACACCGCGGAAGGAGGCAGGCAATGATCCTCACCGGCCCGGAGATCACCGCTGCCGCTCACGACGGCCGCCTCCGCATCACCCCGTTCGCCGCCGACCAGGTCAACCCCAACAGCTACAACGTGCGTCTGGGCCCCACCCTGATCACCTACACGAGCACGGTCCTGGACGCCCACCGGCCCAACCCCACCCGCGAAACCACCATCGGCCCGGACGGGCACATCCTCCAGCCGGGCGAGCTCTACCTCGGCCACACCCTCGAAGTGGTCGGCTCCGACACCTTTGTGCCACTGCTGTTCGGCCGCTCCTCCGTCGGCCGCCTCGGCCTGTTCGTCGAGATCACCGCCCCCATCGGCGACATCGGGTTCCACGGCCAGTGGACGCTCATGCTCACCCCGATCCGACCGCTGCGCGTGTACGCCGGCATGAAGATCGGGCAGATCATGTTCTTCGTCTCCACCGGCGCCATCGACCTCTACCGCGGCAAATACCAGGCCGCCACAGGACCGCAACCCTCCGCCTACTGGCGAGACCTCGCCCGACTCCGGGCGGTGGCATCGTGATCCTCACCGGCCCCGCCATCGCCGCGGCCGTCCAGGCCGGTGATATCACCATCGACCCGTACGAGCCCAGCCGCGTCTCCCCCAACGCCTACGACTGGCGGCTCGGCGACACGATCCGCGTCTGCGACAGCAACCTCGACGCCGCAACCCCCACCGCCTTCACCGAGCAGCCCATCCCTGGCACTGGCCTGATTCTGCGCCCTGACCTGCTTTACCTCGGCATCACGCTGGAGCGGACCGGTTCGGAGACGTACGCGCAGCTGCTGAACGGCGACCGCGCCACCGGCTCCCTGGGCATCTGGGTTCACGTGTCGGCTCCGCTCGGGCACCAGGGCCATGCGATCCGCTGGACGCTGGAGATCCGCGCCGCCCGACCGGTGCGCGTGTATCCGGGCATGACCTTCGGCAAGCTCGTCTTCCTCACCACCTTCGGCGCCCCGGCCAGCTACCAGCAGCAGCCTGCCAAGTACGCGTCCACGGAAGGCATCGACATCTCGCGCCTCTACGAGGAGATCGACGGAGGAGCGCGGTGAACGCTCGCTCGGCCACCGGTCCGATGGCCGCCACCTTCCTGGATCTCCCCGCCGGAAGCCCCGGCGGCAGCGTCGAGCTCTTCCTCGACCTCTACACCGGCCAACAACCCCTCATCGCGGCCCGCGCCTTCATGCTCGCACCACCTGGTCACGCTCCCCGTCCACCCGCCGGACTCAACGTGCTCCCCGTAGCGGGCAAATGCCTGGAAGGAACGGCCTTCAGCCGTTACGTCGTCACCCTGCGCAGAGCGCTTACAGCCACGCTCGATCCCACACAGATCGGCGTCCTCCACTTGCAGCACCTCGCATTCGGCGCCACTCCTGCCCTCATCCGGGCTCTGCCCTCGCATCCCCGGATCGCCCTCGTCCACGGCACGGACCTGCTCTTCGCCGAGACCCACCGAGACCAGCTCCAGGTGCTACGCGAAACAGCCAGGGCCGCCGACGCCATCGTGGTCCCGACCACCGCAATGGCCGACCGCCTCCTCAAGCTCGCCCCGCAGATCGAACGCCGCAAGATCACCCATATCCCCTGGGGCATCCCCGACCACCTGCTCACCGCCCCGCCCGCCCGGCCGGCACGCACCTCCACCAGCCACCTGCGGCTCCTGTACGCAGGACGCCTGACCGCAGAAAAGGGTGTCGAGGCCCTGATCAGGGGCCTGGCTCCCGTGCCCGGTGTCGAGCTGAGCGTCGCAGCGCCCAGAGCCCAGTTCCACGCACTGGCCTCACTGCTGCAACGAGCCGGCGTACGAGTCCGCTACCTCGGCTGGCTCCGTCGCCCACAGCTGTGGAAAGCCTTCACCGAACACGACGTACTGGTCATGCCGTCCACCACCCTGGAGGCCATGGGACTGGTCGCACTGGAAGCCCAAGCGTGCGGGCTCCCCGTCCTCTACCAGCCCGTACCTGGCCTCAACGAAGTCCTCGCCGCTTCCGGCATGGCCACCGACTTCACCCACTCCGCCGCACTCGCGCGCGACCTCGACCGGCTGAGAAAGACACCCGGACTGCTGACCGCCCTCCGACAGGCGAGCTATGCCAACGCGGCACGCTATCCCCTCTCGGCGACCGCACGATCCCTGACCGACCTCGGCCGACAGCTCACATGAACCGACCGCCAGACGACCCGACACGTCACTACCCGAACCGCTCCGCGAACGTCACTACGCTGACCGACGGGATACCCCCGGCGAAGAGGGAGACCATGACGTACGACCGCGACCGCATCGACGCCCTGCTCGACGAGGGAGTCCGCGACAAGGTGTACCCGGGCGCCGTGTGGGCCGTCGGCGACGCCACCGGCATCCTCGCCCAGGGCGCCACCGGCGTCCTCGACCCCGACGAGCCGGACGTGCCGATGCGCGCCGACACCGTCTTCGACGCCGCCAGCCTCACCAAAATCCTGGCCGTCTGGTCCTCCATCGGCGCCCTGTGGGAGGACGGAACCCTCGACCTTGACCAGCCACTCGGCACATTCTGGCCCGATGTCACCGGCCACCCACTCGGCACTGTCACCACCCGGCAGTTGCTGACTCACACCGCCGGTGTCCTGCTACGAGCCCAATTGAAGAACCTCTACGGCACCGACCCTGAGCAGATTCGTCGTGGCGTCCTCCACGAACAACTCCATCGCACACCCGGAGAAGCCGTCGAGTACACCGACCGGGCTGCCCTCATCCTGGGCTACCTCGCCGAACACCTCTCCGGCCAGCCTTTGGACCAACTGGCCGCCGCCCGCACCTGGCACCCACTGGGCATGACCGACACCCGCTTCGGCCCCCTGCCCGCCGACCTCGCCGCCCGCTGCGCGCCCACCGAACTCGACCAGGACACCGACACCCACCTCAAGGGAGTCGCCCACGACTTCTCGGCCCGCCTCCTGGGCGGCGTCTGCGGCATCGCCGGCGCCTTCACTGTCCTCGACGATCTCGCCGCCTTCCTCCGGTACATGCTCGCCCCTGCCACTTCCCAGTTCCGGGCTGGTTTCGGGAGCGAGTGGATCACCCGTTCCCTGACGATCCAGACGGGCCAGCTCCAACCCGCTCGTGGCCTGTTCTGGCACCCCGCTCCCGGCACGACCGCCGACGAGGACGCCTGGGTCCACTACGGCTTCACCGGCACAGGCATGTGGATCTCCACCACCAAGGACCGCTGGGCGGTTCTCCTGACCAACAAGCTCTACTACACAAGGGATCGTGGGCCATTGACCGAGGTTCGCAACACCTTCCGTGAACTCGCCTTCAACTGATGTGTCAAAACGGAACCCAGGCCCCATCCGACGTCCGGTGTTGAGCGCAACGCTGCCCGCCCACCCGCTAGACGGCTGGCCGTATTCGGACAGCGGACACACGGTGCGATGCAGCTGAGACCGAACCAGCGCTGCCAATGCGACGGAGATAACAGGATCGGCTCCGGTGGCCCACCCATTTCGTCCGGCTTAGCGTGGAATACACCGCTCTTCAGATAGGGGTGATGTCAGTGCCATAGGGAAGACTCTGGGTGTGGGGGAGGGAGACTCATGACTGACCAGAAAAATTGCTCTGACCAGCGCATACCTGCTCCGAATGGTTGCCGATGGTGTGGGCTTGAGGCGCGGGAGCATGCGCAGCGCTGGAAGCCTCCGGTGGGCTGGCACAAGTGGGAACCGCCGACATTGGAACAACGCAAGGAACGCATGCTCGCACGGCGGAGGCGCCGCGGCGGTACCAGTGAGACCAGGTCAGCGCTGCGCGCTCTTACCCTGCGGCCAGCTTTCTGATCTCGCCGAAGATCTCCCGCAGCTGTGCGGGCACCTGATCAGGGCTGGTGAGCGTGTCCACCAGCCCGAACATCATGTCGGGTTTGCCGCTGGGCCCGTTCGGGCTGTCGTTGCGGAGCATGTTCAGCACTTCCTTGCTGAACTTCTTGCCGCGCTGAGCGGTGAAGTCGTCCGTGGTCCACGGCTCGCCGTCCTTCGGCCAGAGCTCATTGGCGGTCGCGGCCCACAGGTCGTCCGGGAACAGTTCCTCCAACTCATTGAAGGCGTCCGGCTCGCCCACGAAACGGACGACCTCACTGAAAGCACTGCCGAAGAACTGCTGGAGTCGGGCTTCCTTGAAGAGCCCCTTGGGCAAGGTGCGGCTGTCGGCGTCCACCATGAGCATCACGGAGCGGCCATGTGAGCTGCACCCCGTTTCGTGGAGTCCCTGAAGCCAGGCTTATGATCCTGGCCCGAAGGAGAACCACGAGCAGTGCCAGCACCACGTAAGTACCC